>PLEM01000151.1 GCA_003137035.1 Bryobacterales bacterium
AAGCCCGGCGCGGCCTGAAGGCCGCCCTCCGATGTAGTTCGCTGAGGCGGATCAGGCAGAGGTCCGTGAGGTCCGGCGGGCGCGGCAGGTGCTCGCCTACGACGAAGGCAGGCCGGACCAGTCCATCGCGCACAAACGCCAGGACCGCCTCGCAAGTCAACAGGGGCTCGGTGATCCGCTCGGCGATTGCCTTCACGTTCGAGAGAAGCCTTTGCGCTTCGAGAGGTTTGCAGGTCCGGCGACCGCGCGCGCGAGCCAGGCGCGCAGAACCGTGAAGAACTCGTCGCGCACGGCCTTTTCGAGCCACGGAAAGTGCCCGCAGCGCTCCCATTCGTGGTACTCGAGCTGCGGGATGTGAGGCTCGAGGCTGGCGCGGATCATCGCACCCGGATGGGGATCGGCGGCTCCGTGCAGCATGAGCACCGGGGTCCGGATGGCCGAGAACGCAGCGGGATACACGCCCTGCTCCTGGAGCCGGAGCATGTCCTGCCAGGTCTCATGATGTCCGCGCGCGTCGCAGGCTTCGAGCTCCTGATCGGTGCTGGCGAGTTCGTTGGAATACAGCGGCAGGATCAGGCCGCCCATCGCGCGAAAGCGCTCGTCGGGATCGGGGAACTCTTGTGGCAGGCGGTCCATACGCCGCCGCAGGTCGTCGTCCGTGCGTTCCTGGATAGTCGTTCGTAGCCGGGCGCGCGCCGCCAGATCGAAGGTTCCGCATCCAATCAGGACCAGGGGTCCGGCGGAGCCGGGGTGCTCCGCCGCACAAGCGAGCGCCAGCATGGCGCCCCAGGAGGAGCCCACCAGCGCCGGGCGCGCGCCCGGGCAATGCGTTTCGACGACTTCGTGCAAATCCGCGATGTGGATGGAGACGGTGAGCGGCTCGGCGCCGCTCGCGCGCTGGAACGGTTCGAAGACGCGGAAGGAATCCGCGAGTCCGCGCGCCACGGGCGCCATGTAGCCCGGAGCGCCCGGGCCGCCGTGCAGGAGAACGACCGGAGGTCCCGAACTGCCGTAAGTGCGAAGGTGAATCATGGGAGTGACCGCGTTATGGCAACCTCTCCCGGAGCAGGTCTTCCACATCGCCGACTTTGTCCGCCAGCAGACTCATCCTGCGGGTCAGGCCTTGAATCTCGGATTCCGAGCGCCTGTTGACCTCGTAATCGAGTTCGCCGCGCAGCCGGTCCTTGGTGTCCTGCCGGTTCTGGCTCATCATGATGACCGGCGCCTGGATGGCGGCCAGCATGGACAGGAAAAGGTTGAGCAAGATGAACGGATACGGATCCCACGCCGTCCGGCGCAACGCGACATTGATGGCTACGTAGACGGCCAGCAGCACCGCAAATAGGCCGATGAAAGTCCAGGACCCGCCAAAACGGGCCACGGCATCCGCGGTCCGCTCGCCGACGGTGGCTTCCTCCTCGATCACCTGGTTGGGGTGGCGGGAGGAGCGAATCCGAACCAATTGCTGGGAAGCGTGAAACTGGCGGCCCAGCACCGCCAACAAATCCATTCCCGCGTGCGGCTTCTGTCGCAGCAGGATGGCGATGTCGTCGCGGTCGACTTCGACACAGACGGTCTCCTGGAGGGCCATGGCGCTGGTTTGATGAGGCGTCTCGTCGAGCATGGAGGCGAAGCCGAAGAACTCGCCGGGCGCCGGATGATCGACCACCACTTCCTGTTGATCCTCGTCGACGGTGGTAACTTGAACCTCCCCGGACACCAGGACGTAGGCCCGTCCCCCCGGTTCGCCTATTTTGTAGATGCGGTGGCGCGGAGTAAATCGCTTCAACTCGACCTGCGCGGCGAGAACCGCGGTCTCGTCCTCGTCCAGCAGAGCAAACAGCGGAACGTTTTTCAGCACGTCTGGGTTGCACGCCATAGTTCACCTCGATCCGTAGAAACCCTAAGCATTTCACAGGTGTGCGGACGGCGGCAATACGGCATGGTCGAGTTAGAACGTCGTAACCGGCCCGATGGCGGCTGAGGCGCGAGACCGAGTCCCGTCCGTTGATATACTCCCGAGTATGCTGATTCGGCTCGCCTTTCACGGCCTGCTGGCGGGCCTGTTCTCACTTGCGCTGATTGCCCAGACCCCGAATGAACCACCGTCGCACAATGCGGATCGGGAACTCGCGAAGCTCCTGGCAGAGAAGCGCTATCTGGAGATGGGCGCCGCTCTGGAACGGGTCCGCACACACCAAACCAGGGACTACGGTTTTTATGCAGGCGTGCTCGCCAATCGCCAGAATCGCTTGCACGAGTCGCTCCGCCGGCTCGAACCGTTGTTCGGCAAACCCGCAACCTTGCTGACGCCGGAGCAGCGAAGGGTTGGCTTGCGCACGATGGCGGACAACTATTTCAAGCTGTTCCGTTATGGCGACGCAGCCGGCGCCTACACGCGATTGTTGGAGGAGCTGGCTGCCACGGCCAGCGAACCGGAACGGAACGAGGTCCGGGGCTCGCTGCGCCTGGCTGAACTGCTGCGGAAAGCGGCTGCCCAGACGCTGCATATGGAGAGTGCTTTTATCGTTCCGACCCAGCGGAATGCGGTGGGGCTCATCGAGGCGCCGGTTGAGATTGGCGGGCGCATGGAGCGGTGGGCGCTCGACACCGGCGCCAATATCAGCACCCTCACGCGCTCCAGGGCCACGCGGCTGGGCCTGGCTCTCTCGTCCGGTACGGCGCCGGTGGCGGGCTTGGGCGGCCGCAGGGTGCAGTGTCACGTTGCCATCATTCCCGAACTCCGGATCGGCCGGGCGGAGTTCCACCACGTCGCGACGCTGGTCATCGAAGACCAGGACTTCTATATCCCCGAAGTGAAGTTCCAGATGGAGGCGCTGCTCGGTTATCCGGTGCTGGCTGCGCTCGGGCAGATCAGCTTCTATGCCGACGGACACTTCGGGGCGAATCCCGGGCCGGGCTCCATCGATGCGCAGGGGGCGCCGCTGCTGCTGGAAGAACTGACTCCACTTGTGGCTGCCGGTACGAGCAAGGGACCCCGGTTATTCACGTTCGATACTGGTGCGGCAAACACGTTTCTCACCGCCCCATACTGGCGCGAACACAGCGCGGAATTCGCGGGGCTGGAGGTTGGCAAGCTCGAGATCGGCGGATCGGGCGGGACACAGACGATTCCCAGCTACACTGCGGCGCATGTCACGCTTGTGTTCGGCCGCACCCCGATCTCAATCGACGATGTGCCGGTCTTGACTGCGCCGCGCCATGCAGGCCAGGAGCCCTTTTACGGAAACATCGGTCAGGACGCGATGAGTAAGCTCCGCAATTTCACGCTCGACTTTCGGGTCATGCGGCTCTCGGTGGATAGCAGCGGACAACGATGACCGGCGCCGAACCTTCTAGACAATTCGGGGCGCGCTGGTCCCGAGTTGACTCCTCGCCGACGGCACGCTCAGAGGGTGGGCGGAGTGCGATCGGCTAGCGGCATTCCATCGACAAGGCTCAACACGATTGAGAATGCCTCTTCGAATTCGATGAAAGCGTTGCGTGTAGTCTCCCTCAGCTCATTGTACCCCTCGAGAGCGCGGCTCCGAATCTCTTCCTGGTGAAAGGCCGCGCGCGATACGGAGACCTCGCGGGCCTTGGCCTTCTCCAGAAGGAATTCCGCCGTAAGGCTGAGGTCGAGGTCCGGATTCTCTTGCACCGCAACACAGACGTCGAGCACGTCCTGCGGCCGGTGCCGGTTTCGCCGGGGTTGCTGGAGCAGTGCGCGGAGTTTCTCCGCCACAATATCCTCAAGCTGACAGACTTGCAGGGGGTTCGAGCTTGCGATGTCAACCTCCACGATCCTGCAGATCGGCTCGTTGAGACTCACGTCGAGAGGCACCGCCGCGTTTGAGCTCTTGTCTTGCTGGATGAGTTCCCGGTTGCGCCGTTCATCCGGGAGGGCGTACCCGATCGTGCCCTCAAATGTGATGAAGCTCCGGTTGGGACCCGGAGGCTGTTGCTCGATTCTCTGGACGCGGTACAAAACGCCGATACTCCTGGAAACCCGCTGGAGACTCGGTGTCAAGAAGTTTCTGAGGCGTTCCGCGGTGAGCGTCGAATCCCGGGACGAGAAGTCAAGGTCCCTGGTGCTGCGGTTCGGCTGCCAGACAAAATCCAGAGCGTTGCCGCCCTTAAACGCCAGTACCTGGCTGAGAGTGCGCGAGTCGGCGACCGCCTGTAGTATGCCGTATTGAGCGAATCGGAACTTGGCTACTGCAACTGTCATCCTATTCGAGGCAGCCCACTCCCCAATGCCCCGGAGAGACGTCGGATAGGTGAGTTTCACGTCCGGGCCTCGCGCAGAACATCAATCGGCGCGTTGATCGAGAGTTGCCAGCGTTTGCTGAATTGGGGGGAGAACTCCGCCCCTCCATTCAGCTTGCTTGACCCGCCGCGCCGGGCCTGCGTGACCCACACATCGAGCGCTGGATGCCGGAGCCCGAGTTCTTCCATCAGGAAGCCGGCGCGCTGGCGCAGCACCTGCACCCCCAACCGGTCCACATACTTCACCAAAGCGTTGAGATCGATCAGGTCCCGGTATCCGGCCCAGGCGCCGAGGACATTGGCGAAGCCGCCGCACCAATCCGCTTGCAGCAGACCGTCGAGGAGGGTCCGCTCGGGAGTTGTGACGCGGACCGGATAGCCGTGGTAATCGAATGCGGACGTCTCGAAAATGCGTTTGCCGACGAGCCGGTGCCAGTGAATCCTTCGACCGAAAATGGAATCGGCCACCCGCCCGCGAACCAGCGCGATGCCTTCCCAGTCTTTCGGCCCGGTGCCCACCGGCAAGAACCCAGCGGAGCCATCGTCCGGGATGGACACGTGGATATCCTTGCTCAGTTGTTCCGTCATCTGGTGGAAGCTGAGAGCGGAGAGGTGGCTCAGCGCGGCATAGGGATGCAGCTCCATCAGCACTTCTTCCTCTTCTACAGCGACGCTCCGGGCGTAGGGCGCATTGACCCGATAGAGGAACGGAAAGTCCTCAAGGGAAACCAACTCGCCCGCCTTGCGGAGCCGGTTTAGAATGGCCCGGATCTCGATCACATCGCGCGGTGGCGTCCTCCAGCGGCGGTCTTCGAGCGGAATCTCTCTCGATGCTCGCCGCAGCAGAAGGACCGCACGCCACTCCGAGAGCACACGCCGGTTCTCGGCAGCGAGCCGTTCTTGAAGTGCAGCGGCGATGGACGTTCTGCGTCTTGGCAAGATATTTGATATATACTAGTGCTGTCGTNNACGACAGCACTAGTATATATCATATATCATTCAACGTCAATACCCCTAATAGCAGGTACTTGGCGATTCACCCGAGCCGACAATAGGAATGAGCGCAGCCTCCTGGGAGGCCAACAAATCGCAGCTTCAGATCCCACTTGAGTATAGCGAGTCCATCCCGGCGTCGACCAGAGTGATTCGCGGTGCCCGCGCCGTGCTCGCAGCCGCGTGCTCGTGGGGAAGACTGCAGGAGGGCCTGTCGTTCCCAACGGCTCACAGCAGATCTAGCCCCACATCGATAGGGATCCGGATCACCGCGCCTCTCTTATACCAGCCGACGCCGCGTTGTTTGAAGCAGTACTCGATTACTCCACTCTCTATGACGTTGAAGATGAACTGCCACGGTATCCCGGTTTGTTCTGCGAATTCTCGCAGCATCGGAAACGCCGGGTTTTGTCGGTCCTTTAAGGTGTCCTTGAACGCCGCGCACAGTTTGCCGAGGCGCTCTTTGAACTCCGGCCTCTCAAGCTCACCGGAGACTTCAAGTGCCTTGCGCCATCCCAGGCCGGTCAGTTCGTATGAGCGAGACGTGTGCGTGTGGCGCTCTATCGCATGCCAGGTATCCGTAAGGTGTTTCCATGTCGTTGGGAACACGTTCGCGAATGCCTGATCAGACTCGTCAAGCCACTTTGCTGAGATCGCGTTGTCACCCAGGTGGATGAGCGCGATGCGGAGCGTGTCCTGAATGTTCACCAGCCGGTCGGCGTTCGACAGACTCATGACTGGTAGTCTACTGAAGAGCCTGCGGACTCTCCAGTCTCGTGTTCCGATCGGGAGAAGGCAGATGAGAGACTCCGCGACTAATCCCGACGGCGTGTCGACATCGCTCAGCGCATCGAGCAGCGCGCCCGGAAGCCGCCCCCTAAAATCCCCCCGTATCCCGAACGCCTTTGCCCTCGACACACTCCCAGAGCCGCCCGGCGGCCAGGTTCTTGTATTCCTCGGTGCGGCCGCTGGGCCAGGTGAGGACGGCGCGGTCGACTTTGTCGCGCTTGCCGAGGCCGAAGGTGAGGGCCAGCTCGGATTGCGAGAGGTAGCTGGAGCCACTCTTCACCAGGCGGGAGCCGGTCTGGTCGCCCAGGTAAATGCGCACTTGCGCGCCGATGGCGTCGCGGTTGGACTTGGTTCCGATGAGGCGGAAACGGATGCTGCGGTTGCCGGAGATCTGGTCGTTGCGGTAGAGATACGCGGGGCCGTGGTTGGTGGTGATGAGGACGTCCAGGTCGCCGTCGCGGTCGAAATCGGCGAAGGCGGCTCCGCGGCCGACCTTGGGGTTGGAGAAGCCGCCGCCGACCTCGCCCGCCACGTCGCGGAATCCCGCGGCTCCGCGATTCAGGAACAAGTGCGGCGGCTGCGCGTAGCCGACGTCGGCGCGGACGGTGCTCACCGTGTCTTCGATATGGCCGTTGACCACCAGCAGGTCGAGCAGACCGTCCAGGTCCGCGTCGAAGAAGAAGCAGCCGAAGCCGAGGCTGCGTTGGGAGCGGCGGCCGATCTCGGAGCGCGGCGCCTGGTCCACGTACATGCCGCCCTTGCTGGCGCGGTAGAAACCCAGCATCTCGTTGTCGAAGTTGGTCACCACCAGGCTGGGGAAGCCGGAGTTGTCGTAGTCCCCCGCGTCCACTCCCATTCCGCCGCGCGCCTTGCCGTCCTCGCTGAAAGCCACCCCGGCGCGCAACGCCGCATCCTGGAACTTGCCGTTGCCCAGGTTCTTGTAAAGCTTGTTGGGCTCGGTGTCGTTGGCGACGAACAGGTCGGGCCAGCCGTTCAGGTCGTAGTCGAACATGGCCACGCCGAGGGATTTCGAGCTGGAGTCGAAGATGCCGCTGGCGGCGGTGACGTCCTCGAAAGTGCCGTCGCCCTTGTTGTGGAACAGCCAGCAACTCGCCCCGCGGTAGGCCTCGGGGGTGCAGTAGGCCTTCTGCTTTCCGTCCATGGTGCAGAAGACGTCCGAATCTTCCGACCACTTCACGTAGTTGCAGACGAACAGGTCGAGCAGGCCGTCGCGGTCATAGTCGAACCATAGCGCGGAGCTGGAGAACGCGTTGCGCCCGCCCAGGCCGCTGCGCTGGGTGACGTCGACGAAGGTCCCCTTGCCGGTGTTGAGGAAGAGGTGGCTCTGACCGACGCAGGTGATGTAGAGGTCGGGGAAGCCGTCGTTGTTGTAATCGCCGACGGCGACGCCCATGCCATACATCTCGATGTCCAGCCCGGCGCGGCGGGTGACGTCGGTGAAGGTGCCGTTGCGGTTGTTGTGGTAAAGGCGCATGGTAGAGCGCCCCTTGCGATGGCCGGGCCAATCCATACCGTTCACCAGCAGGATGTCCTGCCAGCCATCGTTGTCGTAGTCCAGGAAGGCGCAGCCGGAGCCCATGGTCTCGGGGAGGTACTTGTCGCCGAACGCTCCGCTATTGTGTTTGAAGGCGATGCCAGCGGGGGCGGTGACGTCCTCGAAGCGAAAGCCCGGCGCGGGCGGCGGCGCGGCGCTCGAGAGCGCGGGAAGCCCGAGAAGGAAATCGCGCCGCCTCACGGCATCCTCACCAGTCCTTTGCGAATGGCGTACACGACCAGCTCCGCCGTGCGATGCATTCCCAGAGCGTCCATCAAGTTGGCGCGATGCACGGCCACGGTATTGACGCTGAGGCCCAGCAGCGCGGCGATCTCCTTGTTGGAATTGCCCTCGGCGATCATTTGCAGGATCTGCTTCTCGCGCTGGGTAAGCCGGTCGAAGGTATCTTCGGGCTCGCGCTCGGCGGTGATCAGGCCGGGGTCGAGCACGCGTTTGCCGGCGGCCACGTCCTTGATGGCGCTGGCCAGATCGATGTCGTTGGCGTTCTTGAGAATGTAACCCAGGGCGCCGGCGTCGAAGGCATTGCGGACGTAATTCTCCTGGGAGTACATGCTGAGGATGAGGATGGCGGTCTTGGGCATCCGCTTGAGGATCTCGCGCGCGGCCTGCACGCCGTCCATCTCGGGCATGGCCATGTCCATCACAATGACCTGCGGCTTGAGCTGCTGGCAGAGTTGCACGGCCTCGATGCCGCTGGAGGCCTCGCCCACCACGCGAATTTCGGAGTCGTCCTCGATCATGCGCCGGAAGCCTTTGCGCACCAGCGCGTGGTCATCCACCAACAGAACCGATATCTTGTTGCTCATGCGGTTGCATCCTCGGTGAGCGGGACATCCAGGCGCACCAGCGTGCCCTTCTCACCCGGTCTCAGGAATTCGATTGTCCCACGCAGCAGTTCGGCGCGTTCCCGCATGGCCACCAGGCCGGTTCCGCGGCGCATCGAGGGATCGCGCTCGGCGGGCAGGCCGGCGCCGCGGTCCTCGACCTCCAGGCGAAATCGGTCGGGCGAGAAGCGCACCCGGACCCAGACGGTCTGCGTATGCGAGTGCCGGGCCGCGTTGTTGAGGGCCTCCTGCAGCACCCGGTAGATGTTGATGGCGATGCGGTCGGGGACCACCGGAGACGCGCCGCTCTTTTCGTATTTCACCGCGATGCCGGTCTGTTTCTCGAAGGTGGGGACGTACCAGTCGATGGCCTTTTCCAGCCCGCCGTCGTCCAGGATGGTGGGATGAAGCACCTGCGAGAGACTGCGGATCTTCTCGAGGGTGGTCTGGGCCACTTGCCGGGCCTCTTGCAGCTCCTCGCGGAAGGGCGAGTCGGGTGGGAGGCCCTGCTTCTCGGCGCGCCGCAGCATGGCTCCGATCGCGGTGAGGATCTGGCCGAACTCGTCGTGCAACTCGCGGGCGATGGAGTGCAGCGCCTCCTCCTGCACGGTGATCAGCTTGCGGGCGAGTTCGCTGCGGTGGTCGGAGAGGATCGCCAGGCGGTTGAACAGGCGGCGATTGGCGCGGATCAGGTACAGGCTGGTAAGCGAGATGATCAGCAGCATCGCCGCGAGGAAGAAGTAGACCTGGCGTTCGACCCGGCCGTAGATGGCCTGGATCTGCGTCATGGCCGCCTGCTCGACCTCGTTGTTCTCCACCAGCAGGCGGGCAACGGTGTTGGTGAGGGCCGCCTGTTGCGCCTGGAGGGTTTCGCGGATGAGCCGGCGCGCCCGGGCGTCGTCGCGTCCGGCGAGCGCGAACAACTGGTCCACCGAGACCCAGAATTGCCCCACTCGGTTGGAGACGTACTGCCGGCGGCCCGGGCCCGCCGCGGCCGGCGCAAGCTGCGCTTCCATTTTGAGCGCGTCATCGAGATCCATGCGGCTGCGGGCGAACTGTCCCTTAAAAGCTTCCAGCGGGTAGGCCGGGTCGGGGTCCAGCATGTCGCGCATCGCCAAACCGAGGGAATTCAAGTTGTTCTGGATGCGCAGCAGTTGCAGCGAGTCCTTGCGGTTGCGGTCCACCGTGCTGGTCTGCAGGTCGCGCAGGCCGGCGATCTGGCGCAGAGCGTAAAGCGAGAACACGCCCACCGCGGCCAGCGTCACCGCGAGGCCGATCAGCAGCCGGCTGGTGGGAGAGGACAGGGCGGATCGCACTAGTTTCAGCTTACACAGCATAGCGTGAATTGGGGCTAGACTGTTATGACATGGAACTCTTACCGGTGCTGCGGGAACTGCTGGAACACAACCATTGGGCGCGCGACCGCCAACTCCAGGTCTGCGCGACGCTGACTCAAGAGGAGTTCCTGGCCCCTCTGGGCGCCAGCTTCTCGTCGGTCCGGGGCACGCTGGCGCACATGGTGGGGGTCGAGTGGATCTGGCTGGAGCGCTGGAAAGGGCGCTCGCCGAAGGCCTTGCCGGCGGCCACGGAGTTCCCTACGCTGGCGGCGATCAAGGAGCGCTGGAGCGCGGTGGAACGCGACATGCGGGATTACGTGGCGGGACTGACCGAGGACGGGCTGGCGCATTGCTGGACCATCACCAACACCCGGGGACAGGAGTGGACCTATCCGATCTGGCGAATGGTCCTGCACCTCACCAACCACCAGAGCTACCATCGCGGTCAAATCACCCTGCTCCTGCGCCGCCTGGGCGTGCATCCGCCGGCGGTGGATTTCCTGACGGGGCTGGACATGGGGTTCAAGTTGTAGCGGTGGCGGCCAACCGCTCCCTCGCGGTCGCGGTTCAGTTCCGAACCGCGCGCGTCAGGGACTGTGAAAGAATCGCCGGGCAAGCTAAAGCATGCCCCACGTAGGACATGCTTCAGCTTGTCCTCTTCGGCGCCACAAGGCGATTTCTTCACAGTCCCGTCAGCAAGCGGTCCTGCGGTGGCCCTAGTAGCTTTCCATTACTCCCTTCTGCCTATTTTCTCCTTTCGAATCCGGATGTTTAATATACATAGAGAGCTTCAGGGACATTATCATGAGAATGGAAGAACTACTCTTAGAGTGTATGAATCCGGATGCCGAGATGGTCAAGAAGGCGATATGCGCCCCGCAGGTGCTGAATGAGGCCTATCACTACGAGCGTCCGAGTTCGTTTTCGCGCGGGCTGCGGATGGACATGGGCGCTTTCAGCATCCTTCTGATTTCCGGGACGGCCAGCATCGGGCCGGACGGCGAATCCCTCTATCCCGGCGATTTCCGCGCGCAGATGCGCCGCACCTTCGACAACATCACGGGGCTGCTCGCGGCCGAGGGCGCCACCTGGAAAGACATCGTTCGGACCACCTGCTACCTCCGGGATATCGACCGGGACTACGCTGCGTTTAACGAGGAGCGCACGGCATTCTACCAGGAGCAGGCACTGGACCCGCTGCCGGCCTCGACCGGCATCCAGGCGCATCTGTGCCGGCCCGAACTCCTCGTGGAGATCGAGGCCATCGCGATTTTCCGGAACCCGACCGCGGCGTGAGCCGTTCCGTGCTCCGTATTACCCGGGTAGCGCCGTTTCTGTTCGCCAGCCTGGCGGCCGTCGGACAGCCTGTCCCCGTGAAGCTCGGCGCCCCCATTGTTTTCGCTCAATTGCCGCCAGCGGGTTCGCCCGCCGAATACGGCCGTGGCGGCCACCTGGCGCTGCTTTCGCCCGACGGAACCACTCGCGTGCTGACCAAAGATTTCGAAAGCGCCATGGATCCCGAGGTCTCCTTCGACGGAAAGCGGATTCTGTTTGCCGGCAGGAAGACCGCCTCGGACCACTGGAACATCTACGAAATGGCGGCCGACGGATCGGACGCGCGCCAGATCACGCGGGGCCTGGGCGATTGCCGCAGCCCGGTCTACCAATCGGCGCTGTTCTATCTGAACGACTCCCAGCCGATCTACCAGGTGACCTTCGTAAGCACCGCCGCGGGCGAATACAACGAGCACGGGGCCGCGCTGGCGTCGAGTCTCTATTCCATCCGGCTGGACGGCAGCGAACTTCGGCGGCTTACCTACACCGCTTCGAGCAGTTTCGACCCGTGGCAGATGCCGGACGGGCGCATTCTGTTTTCCTCCTGGCACGGCGCGCGCGCCGGACTTTTCGGCATCAATCTGGACGGCACGGACTACGCGGCCTTCTCGGGCGAGCAGGGGCGGCGCCTCCAGCAGATGGCGTGCACGACGGCCAAGCGGATGGTGGTGTTCATCGAAGGGGAACAGGCGACCTGGGACGGCGCCGGAACTGTTTCGACGCTGAGCCTGCGGCGCAACCTGCATTCCTACCGCGCGCTGTCCGCTCCCGCGGACGGATTGTACCACTCGCCCTCGCCGCTGCCGGACGGGTCGGTGCTCATTTCGCGGCGGCCCGC
Organism: Bryobacterales bacterium; assembly: GCA_003137035.1. Lineage (GTDB taxonomy): Bacteria > Acidobacteriota > Terriglobia > Bryobacterales > Bryobacteraceae > Fen-330. The sequence continues at coordinate 11,962 of PLEM01000151.1, forward strand.
CACTGGAACGGGCACGCACGGCCTCTACCGCTTGGACCCGGAAACCGGGCGCGCGCAACTGGTCTTCGCCGATCCGCGCTTCCACAACATTCAGGCCAAGCTGGTGGCGCCGCGCAACGAGCCCGACGGCCGGTCCTCGGTGGTCGAGGAAGGCGAGCCGAATGCGACGCTCTACTGCCTCAGCGTCTATACCACCGACTTCGCCGATCCCACCTGGATGCCGCCGGGCAGCGTGAAGCGGCTCCGGGTGCTGGAAGGCGTGCCGCGAAAAACAGCGGCGGCGCCCTCGCCCCTGCTCCACCGCCGTCTGCTCGGCGAGATCGATCTCGACGAGGACGGCTCGTTCCAGATTCGGGTTCCCGCCAATCTCCCCATTCAGCTTCAAGCGTTGGATTCCGACGGCATCGCGTTGCGGTCGAGCGCCTGGATCTGGGCGAAGAATCGGGAGAACCGCGGCTGCATCGGCTGCCACGAGGACCGCGAGCGCACACCCGAGAACGTGATGTCGCAGGCGCTGACGCACCCGGCGGTCCAGCTTACACTCGCGCCCGAACGCAGGCGCACGGTCGATTTCCGGCGCGACATCATGCCCATCGTCGCCGCCAGATGCGCGAGTTGCCACGCCGCGGCGCCGCTCCCGCTGGCTTCCGCGCAAGTGGCTTACAAGAGCCTGCTGGCGCATGTGCAGCCGGGCCGCGCGCGCACCAGCCCGCTGGTCTGGCGCATTTACGGGCGTAACACTTCCCGCCCCTGGGACGGCGTCGCCGCCTCCGCGGCCGCGCCGATGCCGCCGGCCGGCTCGCCACCGCTCAGCGCCGAGGAGAAGCGGGCCATCGCCGAGTGGATCGATCTGGGCGCGCATTGGGACGCGCTTCCCCCTGGAGGACAGCGATGAGAAGATTGGCCCTGCTCTGGCTGGCCGCCCTGGGCGCCTCGGCCTTCGCCCCCGAGCTTCCCGTGTTCACCGATATCACGAAGGCAGCCGGGATCACCTTCAAGCACAGTTACGGCGACCATCACCTGGACAACATCGTCGAGGGCACCGGCGCCGGCGCCTGCTTCTTCGACTACGATGGCGACGGCCTGATGGACATTTACCTGGTCACCGGAACCTGGACCAAGAATGTCTCGAGCAACGAGGGACGCGACCTGCGGGGCAAGCTTTCCAACAAGCTCTACCACAACAACGGCGACGGCACGTTCACCGACGTCACCGAGAAGGCCGGCGTGGGAGGCAACGGCGCCTTCGGCTCGGGCTGCTCGGCCGCCGACTACGACAACGACGGGCACGTCGATCTTTACGTGCTCAACTACAACGGCAACATTCTCTACCACAACAACGGCGACGGCACGTTCGCCGACGTCACGAAGAAGGCCGGATTGGCGAGCAATCGCTGGGGCCTGTCGGCGGTCTGGTTCGACTACAACAACGACGGCTACCTGGATGTGTTCGTCGGCAACTACCTGCTCTACGACGACGGCAAGTTTCGCGATTTCTACCCGGCCGCGGGATATCCCGGACCGCTGAGCTACAGCGGCCAGCCCAACGCGCTGTACCGCAACAACGGCGACGGCACCTTCACCGAGGTCACCAAAGAGGCCGGCCTCTTCAAGCCCGACGGCCGGGCCATGAGCGTCACGGTGGCCGACTTCCGCAACATTGGCCTGCTCGACATCTTCGTCGCCAACGACGCCATGGAGAATTACTTCTTCGAGAATAGCGGCAAGGGAACATTCGTCGAGAAGGCGGTCAACTACGGCCTGGCTTTCGGCGAGAACGGGCAGGGCGTTTCGTCCATGGGTCCCGTGGTGGGCGACGTGAACCGCGACGGGTTGCTCGACATCTTTATTCCCAATTTGAACTACTGCATCCTGTTCCAGCAGGCGCTGGTCAATGGGCGGCGGACGTTCTTCGACCGCACGGTGGCGACCGGGCTTTCCCAGGCGCTGGGCCAGTACGCGGGCTGGGGCGCCGTGCTGTTCGACTACGACAACGACGGCTGGCTGGATCTGTTCGTGGCCCACGGCGACGCCCACCACGAGTACGTCGAGGAAGCCAGCCTGATGCGCAACAAGGGCGACGGCACGTTCGAGGATGTCTCGGACCGCTCGGGCCAGTACTTCAAGGAGAAGTATGTGGGGCGCGGGGTCGCCTGGGCCGACATCGATAACGACGGCGACATCGATCTGCTGGTGGCGAATCTCAACGACTCTCCCAAGCTGCTGCGCAACGATGGTGGGAACCGGAACCACTGGCTCACCGTAGATGCGAAGCTGAAATTCCCCACCGGAAGCCGCGATGCGATCGGCGCGCGCGTCACCGTTGCCACCGGGAAGCTGAAGCAGATCGAGGACCTGATTCCGTCCCGCGGCTACATGTCGCAGGGCGATCCGCGGCTGCACTTCGGGCTGGGCCAGGCGGCCTACGCCGACCTGGTCGAAATTCGCTGGCCCGACGGAGCCGTCGAGAAATACGAAAAAGTGAAGGCGAACCAGTTTCTCAAGCTGGTACACGAGGCGAAAGCCACCAAGGTCAAGCCATGATACGCAAGGGCACGCTTCTGTTATTGGCGCTCGGGACCGCCTGGGCCGCGCCGAAGAAGCCGGTCTACGTGGGGGTGCGCGAGTGCGCCGCCTGCCACGGCGGCATGAGCATGGGCAACCAGTACAGCCAGTGGCTGCACACCAAGCACAGCCAGGCCTACGCCTCGCTGGCCAAGCCCGAATCGCGCGAGATCACCAAGCTCAGCGGGCTGCGCATGGAACCCCAGCAGGCGCCCATCTGCCTGGGTTGCCACGCCACCGCCGCGCACACCGAGGATTGGGAGCGCGATCCCGATTTCCGCTTCGAGGACGGCGTGCAGTGCGAGGGCTGCCACGGTCCGGGCAGCGAGTACATGACCGAGGCCGTGATGCGCGATCGCGAGGCGGCCATGAAGGCCGGCCTGCGCATGCCCACCGAACGCGAGTGCCTGAACTGCCACATCGAGAAGGGCTCTCACGTGGCCGTCCTGCACACTCCGCAGTACGACTTCAAGAAGGGCCTGGAAACCATCCGGCATCCCCTGGCGAAGAACCCTAAGCCCGCTCCCATCGCCGCGGTACCGCCGCCGGACCCGGAGGCGAAAGGACCGAAATTCGCCGGCGCCGCGGAGTGCGGCAAGTGCCACAGCGGGCCGCGCATGGGCTACCAGTACAGCCTTTGGCAGATGAGCGCGCACGCGCGCGCCTGGGCCACGCTCGCCACGCCGGCAGGCTTGGAGCAGGCCAAGAAGAAGGGCGTTGCCGACCCGCAAAGCGATCCTGCGTGCCTCAAGTGCCACGCGCCGGCGGCGGTTCCGGCCCGCCTGGCCTCAGTCCGCATCGAGGAAGGCGTGGGCTGCGAAGCCTGCCACGGACCGGGGAGCGCGTACGTGGCCGAGGCAATCATGCTCGACAAGCGCGCCGCCACCCAGGCCGGGCTCCGCCAGGTCACTCGCGAGACCTGCGTCACCTGTCACGACGCGAAGACCTTCAAGTACGACGAGGCGTTGAAGAAGATCGCGCACCCCACGCGGACCGCTGTCGCGAATAGCGATCCGCGCTACAAGACTCCGCTGCGCTTAGCCATCCGGCCCGGCGGCCGCGAGCTGTGGGTCACCTGCGAAGCCGCCGATTCGGTGATCGTGATCGACCTCGGCGCGCGACGAAAGGTCGCCGAGATTGCCGTGGGCGGCAATCCGACCGGCGTCGCGTTTTCGCCGGACGGCCGGCGCGCCTTCGTCACCAACCGCCTCGATAACACGGTCACGGCGATCGACGCGGCGTCCCGCGCGGTCCTCAAGACCTTGCCCACCGGAACCGAGCCGCATGACGTGACGACGGACCGCCAGGGCAAGCTGCTCTACGTGCTCAACACTTCCTCCGACGATATCTCGGTGTTCGACGCCGTATCGCTCCAGTGGATCAAGAACCTCTCGGCCAGCCGGGGTCCCTGGTCGCTCTCGCTTTCCCCGGACGGCAGTTCCATCCTGGTCACCAACACGCTCGCACGCTACTCGGCGCCTCGCACACCCTTCGTCTCCGAGGTCACGCAAGTCGAAACCGAGCGGGGCACCGTGGATAACCGTGTGGTGGTGCCGGACGCCAACCTCATCACCGGGATCGACTGGCATCCCAGCGGCCGCTTCGCGCTGGCCACCATGAACCGGACCAAGAACCTGGTCCCCATGACGCGCCTGCTGCAAGGCTGGACCATCACCAACGGCCTGGCCGTCCTGTGGCGCGACGGCGGCGTAGATGAGGTGCTGCTCGACGAGCCGGATTTAGGCTTCGCCGACGCCACCGACATCGCCTGCACGCCGGACGGGAGATACGCTCTGGCGACCAGCTCGGGAACCGACCGCGTCGCGGTAGTGGACGTGGCGGCGCTCACCGGCCTCCTCGAGCGCTCCTCGAAGTACGAGCGTGAGCACGTGCTGCCCAACCATCTCGGCAAGCCTACCGAGTTCATCCTGAAGCACCTTCCCACCGGCCACAGCCCGCGCGGCATCGTGGTCGCGCCGGACGGGAAGAAGGCTTACGTGGCCAATTCGCTCGACGACACCATCGGCGTGATCGATCTCGGAAAGCTGGAACCCGACGGCGTCATCGACCTCGGCGGGCCCAAGGAGATCACCCGGCAGCGTACCGGCGAGCGCCTGTTCCACAACGCCAAGATCACCTTCCACCGGCAGTATTCGTGCCACTCCTGCCACCCCGACGGGCACGTGGACGGTCTGGCGTACGACATCGAGGCGGATGGCATCGGCATCAGCCCGGTGGACAACCGCACCCTGCGCGGCATCCTGGACACCGCTCCGTTCAAGTGGGAGGGAACCAACCCCAGCCTGCAGCGCCAGTGCGGGCCGCGCCTGGCCGTGTTCTTTACCCGCCTGACGCCTTTCAATCCGCAGGAGCTGGACGCGCTCGACTACTACATCACCACCATCCCGCGCCCGCCCAACCGCTTCCGCGCGCTCAATGCGGCGCTCACTCCGGCGCAGCGGCGCGGCAAAGCCGTCTACGAGCGCACCAATACCAACGACGGCCGCGAGATGCGCGTGACGGACCGCTGCCTCACCTGCCATCCACCACCGTATTTCACCGACCGCAAGGTGCACGATGTCGGCACGAAGCAGCCCAACGACCGCACCGGGAAGTTCGACGTGCCGCACTTGAACAACATTTACGATTCCGCGCCGTACCTGCACAACGGAATGGCCGCCACACTGGAAGAGATCTGGACGGTCTACAACGCCTACGACACACACGGCGTCACCAACGACATGACCAAGGATCAGCTCAACGACCTAGTCGAGTATTTGAAGACACTCTAATGCTGCGTCCGGAAGTTCCGCTCCCTTGCGGTCGCGGCTCAGATCCGAAACTGAGCCGCGCGCGCCAGCAAGCGGTAATCGGAGGATCGAGGAGGGGAGAATGAAACTTGCATCGACGGCGATTCTGACCGTGGCGGCCGCTGGGATGCTCGCCGCCGCCGGGCCGCCGGAAAAACTGCCATACGTTTACACGCACTGGAAGCAGTTCACGGTCGCCGACGGTCTGCCGAACGATCACATCTTCGCGGTGAAGGTGGACGGGCCGCGCGTGTGGATCGGCACCGAAAACGGGCTGGCCATGCTCGACAAGCGCACCGGCAAGATCAAGACCTGGACGGAAAAAGACGGCCTGCCCTGGCGCGTGGTCACCGGCATCGCCGTGCATCCGAAGACCGGCGACGTTTGGCTGGCCCTGTTCGGCGGCGGCCTGGCGCGGCTTAGCGGAGGCCGGTTCGACCATTGGCACCAATTGAACAGCGGCCTGGTCAACGACGTGGTCTACGCCGTGGCGATCGAGAACGACAACGTGTGGGCCGCCACAACCGCCGGAGCGAGCCGTTACAACACGGTCACCGGCGAGTGGACCATCTTCACCGAAAAGAACTCCCCGATGGAGGAAATCTGGAACTACGGCGTGAATTACGCCGACGGGAAAGTTCACCTGGCCGTCTGGGGCAGCGGGATTCTGGAGTACGACATCGCCACCGGTCATTGGAAGGAGTACCTCGATCCGGACAAGGAAATGGAAATCGATTTGTACCGCGACGACGGCATCGTCCACGTGATCACGACCGGAGTGAGTTACATCGACGGGGCGATGTGGGTCTCCACCTACTTCGGCGCTTCCCGCTACGACGGCCGCCATTGGCGCGGGTACTACAACCAGGACTCGGGCGTTCCGAGCGATTTCATGAACAACATCAAGGCGCGCAGCGGAAACGAGGCCTGGTTCTGCACCGATAAGGGACTCGGCGCGATCATGGACTTCCCCACGAACACCTGGGTGGCCTACACGCGCGATCCGAAGAAGAATACGGGCATCGCCGTGGTCAGCCGCGACAAGCAGGTGCTCGAGACCGTGGACACCGGGCTCAGCGTGCCGCACAATTTCATCATCTCCGCCGACGTGGATGGCAACGACGTATGGATCGGCACCTCGAAAGGCCTGGCCTGGGGCATCGGCACGGACTACTACCCGGGACTTCGCGAACGGGGAGGCGCCCAATGAGACTGCCATTCGCCTTGCTCGCCGCCTGCGTGGTGTTCGCGCAGCAGAAGCCCCCGGCCGAGGATCCGCCTGAGTTGAAGGCCCTCATCGACTCCGACACCGCCGAGGTCCTGCGCCGCATCAACGCGGTGGGCCCCTACGAGATCCCCGACCTCCTCCTCAAGAAGGAACAGAACTACGCCAACACGCCGGCCGACATCGAGCCGTACGGCGCGGTCAAGCCCTACAAGGAGTTCTTCCTGCTCCAGATGGAGTACGCCGGGCCAGGCCGCACGATTCCAGAGCCGGGACCCGATCTGAAGACGGTGAAAATCGGTTTCATCGGGCCGATCATGTCCACGGTTTCGGTGGCCACCGGCGGCAAGAGCCACGAGGAGGCCCTGGGCGTCAAGATGCTGCAAGGGGCGCGGCTGGCCATCGAGCAGGCCAACGCGCGCGGCGGCTACCTGCGCCGCAAGATCCCGTTCGAGATGGTGACGGTCAACGACAACGGCCTGTGGGGCGCCTCCGGCAACGAGATCATCAACATGGCCTACAAGGATAAGGTCTGGGCCATCCTGGGCACCATCGACGGCGCCAATTCCCACATCGCCATTCGCGTCGCGCTCAAGGCCGAGATCGTGATGCTGAACACCGGCGACACCGACCCCACCTTCATCGAGACCAACATCCCCTGGGTGATGCGCGTGATTGGAGACGACCGGCAGCAAAGCTACCTGTTGATGGACTACATCATCCGCAAGATGAACTACCAGCGCATCGGCATTATCCGCAGCAGCAATCGTTACGGACGCTTCGGCGTGCGCGAGGTGATGGATACCGCGCGCCGCTTGCAGCGCCCGGTGCTCCTCGAGATGGCCTACAAGGTGGGCGGCGAGGATTACTCGCTGCAACTCGAGCGCCTGAAGGCTGCCAACCTGGATTGCGTCATCCATTGGGGGGACGCCCGCGAGAGCGCGATCATCCTGAACCAGATGCGCAAGATGGGGATGAACCAGCCGTATTTCGCCAGCGACCGGACGGTCTCGCCCGAGTTCACCGACCTGGCGGGCAAGAACGCCGACGGCGTCATGTGCGGCTATCCCTGGAACCCCGACCGCCAGGACCCCAAGCTCGACGAGTTCCGCGCGGCCTTTCGCAAGCGCTTCGGGCAGGAAGCCGAGACCTACGCCGCGCACGGCTACGACGGCATGAACCTGCTGATTTGGGCCACGCAAGTGGCGGGATTGAACCGCGCCAAAATCCGCGACATTCTCGCGTATCGCTCCAAACCCTGGCCCGGCGTCACCGGCGACATTCCGTTCAGCGCCGCCCTGGACGACCTCGGCGAGGTGTTCCTGGCGCGGCGGGAGAACGGCGCCTGGAAGTACCACTCGCGCGAGGATCTCAAAGTTCCGCGCGGCTTCATTCCAGCGCGCGACCGCGTGGACCGCTCCACCGGAACCATCGTGCCGAAACCATGACGCGCTGCTGGATCGGACTCGGGCTCGCGCTGGCCGTGCTGGCGCAGGACAGGCCCTACGCCGATCCCAGCCGCCATCCCAGAACCTACGAAGGCCCCGGTCGCGAGGAGCCTGAGCCGAAGGATCTGCGCGAGGTGCTGATCGGGTATTTCGGCCCCTCCGATCCGGCGCATCCGGTGGGCGGAATGCTGTGGCAGGGCGCAACGCTGGCCATTGAAGATGCCAACCGTGGCGGCGGATATCGCGGCCTGCCGTTCCGCCTGCTGCCGGCGTGGTCGGAAAACCCGTGGTCCGGCGGCCCGGCGCAACTGGTGCGCGCCGTGTACGACGACAAAGTCTGGGCCATCGTCGGCGGCATCGACGGCGCCACCACCCACCTGGCCGAGCAGGTGGTGGCGAAAGCGCAAGTCCCGCTGGTCAATCCGGCCGGGACCGACCGCGGCATCCACGCCGCCAACGTGCCCTGGATCTTCTCGGTTCCGCCCGGCGACCATTTGCAGGCGCCGCTGCTGAGGGAAGCCGTGAAGCGCGCGGGCGTTCCGTTTGCGGTCTTCTCCGCCACCGACCACGACTCTCGCGCGTTCCTGGCCGAGCTGAAGCTCACGCCCGCTTTGCAGGTCGATTTCGAACCGGGCGCTCACCAAGCCGCGGCGCTCGCTGAACGCCTGACGGGAGTGGAAGCGGTCGTGGTGGTTGCCGACGCTCAAGACACTGCGCGAGTGATCCAGGCCATCCGCGCGAGTGGCTTCACCGGCCTGATCTTCTCGAGAGCGTCGCTCTCGCTCGCCGAAATCGCCCCCGACTTCCGCGCGCGTTTCGTGACCCGGTTCGCGAGGCAGCCCGACGCCGCCGCCGCGCACGCCTACGACGCCGTCAGCCTGATAGTCGCCGCGATCCGCAAGACTGGCCTCAACCGCGCCCGCCTCCGCGACGCCATCCAAGCGCTCTCGCCGTATCAGGGCGTCTCGGGAAGAATCGAGTGGGACGCCCTGGGGCGGAACACGCGGCCGCCCCGACTCTCACCGTAGTGGCACTGTCGAGCCGCGCCGAAGAGGACAAGCTGAAGCATGTCCTACGCGGAGCATCAACAGCTTGCCCGGCGATTTTTCACAGTCCCGTCAAAATGCGGCTCGTTGCCAGAATCAGAGCGGGACAGGTCCTCAGCCCGCAGCCGGCGTCGGCGCGGGTTCCGGCGGCTTCGGTTCGGGGACCTTGGCGAGCGTGTCCACGCCGCCTGGGGGGAGCGCTTTGGAAAGGCACATCCAGGTCTCGGCCATGGTCTCGTTTTGTCCCGCCTTGCCGGGCTTGGGCCAAATGGCGGCGAAGGTGACCTTGATTTCGACGTAGCCGGCGCGGCAGCGGGGACAATGGAACAGTTCCACGGAGCCCTCCTGCAGCTTGGCGTCGACAGGAGCCAGGGCGCTAGCCGCGGTGTCGATCTTCGAGGAGCTCAGCGCCGCGACCGCCTCGGGCATGGCCGTGAGAGGGACCGGCTGGGGTTCGGCGATCTGAGGGCCGAGAATCGGAAGCTCCAAGGACGCGGCCGCTTCTTCGAGCTTGCCGGCGCCCAGGCTGGCGGCGGCCTGCTTCACTCCCGCCAAGGAGACCGGCCGGGGCTTGGCGGTCTCCATGAACAGGTCGCAGTTTTCGCAGAACTTGGCGGCTTTGACCCTGTGGTTCGCGTGCAGGCCCGCGGCCACCGCCGCGGTAATGGCCCCGATGACCAGACAAAAGACCCCGAAATCGCCGACGCCGAAGACACTGGAAAGAGCTTCGCGGGTTTCGCGACTGTCGAAGTACTCCGGCGCGGTGCTCATGATCATCCAGAACGGCCCCAGGGCCAGCAAGGCCGAGACGATGGCCAGCACGACGCTGGCAAATCGGCTGCGGTTCTTGCCGCGCTTGCCGGCCAGAAAGGTCAAGTGGCTGGCCACCACGCCCAGAATGGCGAACATCCCGAAGAAGGTGCCAAGCACCACGATGATGGTGCCGATTCCCAGCATGATGCCCCGCTTCATCTCCTTGAGGATGGACACCATGCCTATGCTGAGCAGAGTCCCGGCAACGCCCACGACGACGCCGGCCAGCGCTCCCGCCGGAATGCCCAGAATGACGCCCCCGGTCATCCAGGCGATGGCCTCCTGGGGAAGCTTCCCGCTGGGATGGTAGGCCGACTGGACCTTGGGCAATTCGTTCTTCCAGCCTTGTTTCTCCGCTTGCGCCTCGACCTTGCCAGTGAACTGATGTTGTCTTGCCATATACTTCTCCTCGATTACTCTCTTCTCCGCCCGAAGCCACGCAGCCAGCGCGACAGGCGCCCGGGAGGATCCGCTCCCTCGCGGTCGCGGCTCGGCTCCGGCTCGTCGGTCTGCGGCGGGGCGGCTGAAATGGCCACCACGATGCCGCTGGAATTGTCATCGGCCTGATTCTCTTCGGCCTGCCGGAGCAGCCAGACGACGGCTTCGCGAGGCCCCGGCTCACTGAGTCCCGTCCCGAACTCGGCCTCGGAAAGCGCGTTGCTCAGCCCATCGCTGCACAACAGGAAGCGGTCGCCGGGCGCCCAGGGCCGGGTTTCGCAGTCCACCTGAACTTCGGGGCCCTTACCCAAGGCGCGGCTGAGCATGTGACGGAGGCGATGCCGCTTGGCCACCTCCTGATCCAGCCCCAGATCCTCGGTGATGTGCAGATGGTCCCGGGTGAGGAGCTTCAACTCGCCATCCCGGAACAGGTAGGCGCGGCTGTCGCCTACGTGCGCGATCAGTGCCCGGTCTTCCAGAATCACGCAGGCGATCACGGTGCAGCCCATGCCCGCGCGGTCCAGATCCTCTCCGGCCTCCTGGAAGATGCGGGAATTGGCAAGCTGAATGGAGGCCACCAGGCTTTCGGCCGGCTCGCCCGGGGCCGCGTAATACTCCTTGAGGATGGTCTCCACCGCCAGGCGGCTGGCGATTTCTCCCGCGGAATGCCCTCCCATGCCGTCGCAGACCACGTACAGGCATCCGCGCCGGCGGCGCACCTCGAGGTCCCCAGGCTCGCGCTTGCCCAGGCTGTCCTCGTTGTTCCTTCTCCGGCCGATATACGAGCCGCCGTAAGATCGAACCGCGCTGATGTTCGATGGAGACATGCCTTTAGAGCCGTTTGAAAGCCAGTTCGGTATCGCCCAGGCGGATGCGGTCGCCGTCCTTGAGCGCCGCCGGGGACGTGACGCGCTTCCCGTTGAGGAACGTGCCGTTGGTGGAGGCCAGGTCGTAGAGCACGAACTGCGGCGTTCCATCCGAAGCGATTTCGTATTTCACCGTGGCGTGTTGGTGACCGACGCCCGGGTCGTTGAGGAAAACGGCTACATCGGCGCCGCGGCCGATGTCGCTGCGCGGCTTGTCGAGGGTGAAGATCTGGCCGCGGCGGACCGAAGGCGTGCGGCTGATGACCAGCCAGGCCAGCAGATCCACCTGTTCCGCGACCGGGCGCTCTCCGGCGACTACGGTGCGGTCGTCGGGCAGGCCCGCCCGTCCGGGCTTCTGGGGAGCGACGATGGTGGCGTCCTCGTCTCCGGCGGCGGCCGCGCCGGGCGGCTGAGCCTCGGTGGTGGGCTGCGGGGGAACCTGTGCGAAGCTGACGATGGTTTCCTCCTGGTCTTCCCACTTCGGTTCGTCGGTCGGCATGGCGAATCTCCTCTCTCCGGCTAAGCTCCGGCCCGCGGGCTGACGAAGAGCAACTGGGGCTCCTCGTTGCCCAAGCCGATCTTATCGCCGTCCTGAAGTACTTCCGGCATTTCGATGCGGCGGCTGTTCACATAAGTCCCATTGGGGCTCAGGTTGCTGAGCACGAAGCGGCCGTTGCGGTCCTTGGCGATGCTGGCGTGGTCGCGCGAGACGTGGCGGTCGCCCTCGATAACCAGATCCTGGTCGCTGCGGCGGCCGATGGTGAAGGGGCGGTCTTCGGGAAGGCCGACGCGCTCGCCGCGGCGGGGGTCGAAGAGCAACTCCAGGCTGGGCGCTCCGGGCGCGGCCGGCGGCGGAGGCGGAGTGGAAGCCGCCTCCACAGACTCGACCGGAGAGGGTTTCTGTTCCGCCCCCGAGCAAGCCGCGCAATACATCTGTTCGCCCTCAGCCAACGGTTTGCCGCAGTAGAAGCACTTGCGCTCCGACGGCGGAGCGGCCGAGGACTGCCGGCGCATGCGGCGGTAGACCAGAACGCCGCCGGCGCCCAGCACCACGACCACCGGCGCCAACCACCACACGATTCCCCATTCCGTAGAGGGCTCCGATTGGGTTTGACTCGGAGGTGGCGAAGCCGACGCGCGCTGGCGCACTTCCTGGGCAGCGTTCCCCTGAGTCTGGAACCGCCTCTCGCGCGTGACGTCGACGCCCCGGTAGCGAAGCACCACGGCCAGCTTGTGCTCGCCCGCGGCCAGGCCCGGAGCGGAGAACTCCAGATCGTACTGGGAAGACAACTGCCGGAGCAGCGTCGCGTAGAAGTCCGTGAGGTCGGTGAGCCGGTCGGCGGAGAAGAAGCGGCCGCCGGTGAGCGTAGTGATCTGACTGAGGGCGCGGCGGTCGATTTCGGCTCCGAAGCCCAGCGCGTAGATGGGCACGTTGCGCCACTGCGCCTCGCGGGCCGCCTGGTCGAGGCTGATGCTGGAACCGGTGTCGCGCCCGTCTGTCATCACCACCACGGCCACGTGCGTGGTCGGAGCCTTGTCGCCCTTCTGCGCGGCGCGGAAGAAGGCCTCGTTCAGGACCGTCCGGGCATCGGTGGCTTCCAGGCGCTCGATCTCGGCCTGCACCTGGCTCTTGTTGCGGGTGAACTCCTCCACCCGCCAGGTGGCGGAGTTCCCGAACGCCAGCAGCGAGCAGTAATCCGAGGGGCTGAGATTGGCGACAAACTGCGCCGCCGCGCGTTGCGCCGCCCGGATGCGTTCGCCTTTCATGCTGCCGCTGATATCCATGGCCAGCACGACCGAGATGCCCGAGCCGGTTTCCTGCACGGGCTTGACGCCGAATTCGGGCACCGCTTTGCCATCCAGGGAAAGGCTGAAGTTGGCTGCGCCCATCCCCCGGACCGGGGCGCCCCGCTCGTCCACCACCGAGACCAGCGCCTCCACCTTGCCGGAAGCGTTCATCCTGACCTGGGGGATGGTCAGCCGGTCGCTAGCGGTCTGGGCGCCGCCGATCGCCGCGCAGCACAAGATCCAAGTGGCAACAGTCTTCATGACGCTACCCGCGATTCGGATCGGCCAGCAGGCGCTTGGGGATCTTGAGAGTCGAACCCACGCTCATGCGCTGGAGCGTCTGCTGGTTCTCTGGCGAAAACGCGCGGATCTCTTCGAGGCGCCGCCGGGTTCCGCAGAGCCGCCGCGCGATCCGCTCTGGGCAATCGCCGCGCTTGACGGTGTAGACCATGTACTCGTCCCGAATCTCGAGCCCGCCGGCCTGAACCGCGGCCGGCCCCGCGACAGCCGACGCGATCGCCTCGATAATCTGCTTGACCTCGAGCCCGGAAACCGTCCCCTGAAGCTGAACCTGCCCGTTGCCTGCCGGAGCGACCGTGATGTGCGCGGCCGCAAGAGCAGCCACGAGATCGCGCCCTTGACCAGAGCGCAGGTGGGGAGCCAGCGCGGAGGGCATGGCCGAGAGCGCCCTCTGGAGCACCGCAGCCACGGGGCTGGGCGGCGGGGGAGGTGGAGGAGGCTGGCGCAGCAGGTAGAACGCCACCACAATCATGATCAGCCAGGCGCCCAACCCCGCCGCGCCGATCCTGATCATCAGGCGTCGATTGGCGAGACGGCCAGCCTGGGCTCGTGCGCCGTCCTGCTCCTGCTTTCTCCGCTCCAGGAGCTGCTGGGCCTTGTTCATCCCCTGGCGCGCTTTTTCGCGCTCCTCACTCGATCCGGAGGCCAGCCCGAGGGCGCGGCTAAAAACGGCGATGGCCCGCTCGAAATCCTCCTTCTGTCCGTACAGCTTCCCCAGGACCACCCAGGAGGCGACGTGCTGGGGGTCCAGGCCGGTCGCCACGAGCAGCTTCTCGATGGCCTGGTCGATGGTCGCCGGATCCCTGGCCAGAACCAGCGCTTCGCTGTAGTAGCGCGGCGCCTGGTTGTCGAACGCGGCGAGCAGCGAGAGGTCGCTGCCGCAGTCGGGGCACCGCCCGGTGGCGGCATCCCGCTTGGCGTTGCAGACCGGACAGATCAAAGCTGCAGCCATTCCGGGTTCCCTTTCCTCACGGCGCCGTGCTCTCGGGAGTGATCGTGCTCAACCACGATTCCGGCTCCGGCCGGGCCTCTCCGGCCACCAGCGCATCGCGCAGCTCCGCCGCCGTCTGGAACCTGCGCGCGGGGTCCTTCGACAGGGCGCGGAGGATCGCATCGTTCAGATATTCGGGGAGGGCCGCATTCAGCGATTTCGGCTCTGGGGCCGGGACGCTGGAGATCTGCTCGACCAAGGCGCGCTGGCTGGTCGCCCAGAAGGGCAGCTTGCCGGTCAGCAGCTCGTAGAGCATCACCCCAACGGAGTAAATGTCGGCGCGCTGGTCGGCATGGCCTTCCAGGACTTCCTTGGCCATGTAAGGAAGCGTGCCGGCAACCTGGGTGACCTGATCGCGGCCCCGCAGCGACACCGCGATCTGGAAGTCGATGATCTTTGCGGATTTCGCTTCGGCATCGATCAGGATGTTGCTGGGCTTGAGGTTGCGATGGAAGATGTGTCGCTGGTGCAGGGCCTGCAAGCCCTCGCAAACCTGGACCATGAGCGCCAGCACGCGATCCATCGGAGCAGGTTGACGATCCGGGCCCACACCCATCAGGTCGCGCAGGGTTCTGGAACCCGCGTACTCGGTGGCCACCCAGCATCCCTGCGGGCATCGGCCGAAATCGAGCAGCCGCAGGACGTTGGGATGATCCACCCCGAGCGGCAGCAGCGAAGACAGTAAGGCGTTCCGGCCGCGCTCGTCGGCGACAGAGAAGACGGTGATCAAGACCCGGTCGCCGGTCGAGGGATCGCGGCCCAGCATGACGTCGTAGTAGCGGCCGGACTCGACCGGCTCGAGCAACTCGTAGGGGCCGAGAAGCGCCTTGGGAGGCTCCGGCACTGTGGGAGCTTCCTCGACCACGGCAACCACGGGGGCGGCTTCCGCCGGCTCGGGCGGCGGAGGCGGTGCAGGTTCCTCGACCGGGGGCGGCGGGGGAGGCTCTTCGGCTACCGGCTCCTCTTCCACCGGGCTCCACTCCCGCAAAGACAGCGTCCCGCATTCGGTCTCGCCGCGCGCTTGCCACTTCAACTCGAGGCCGGGCACGCCGGTCTCGTAATCGACCACCAGCGAGACTTCGATCCGGTCCCCCGCCGTCAGGGAGGCCGGTACGGGGACCGAGATGACGGCCCGGGCTTCCGCACCCCCAGGCTGCTGGACCACTAATGTGAACTCGAGGTTCTCCGGCAGCGGCGAGCCGAGGTAGATGGAGGTTGCTCCCAGGCACGGCCCATCGGCCTCGGCGGGAGTCGCCAGGTGCATGACGCCAGCCGCTCCGATCCGGACAAACGCCGGGGCAGAGAAGCGCCGCCGCACTTGGACGCGGGGGACCTCCTCCCAACCCAAGCGCAGGCTTTCGCGGGGAACCACTCCCTCGCGGTCGTGGCTCGGTTCTTCGACCGGAACGGGCTCGGGAGCGGGAGGCTCTTCGGGAGCTGGCTCGGGAGCCGGCGGGACCTCAAGCACGACCTCAACCGGAACAGGCTCGGGAGCGGGAGGCTCCACGGGAGTCGGCTCGACTACCGGCTCGGGTTGCGGCGGCACTTCGGGCGCTACCTCAACCGGAACAGGCTCGGAAGCAAGCGGCTCTTCGGGAACTGGCTCGAGCACGGGTTCCGGCTGGGGCGGCGGCTCGGGCACGACCTCGACCGGAACAGGCTCTGGAGCAGGCGGCTCCACGGGAGTCGGCTCGACTACCGGCTCGGGTTGCGGCGGCACTTCGGGCGCTACCTCAACCGGAACAGGCTCGGGAGCGGGAGGCTC
>PLEM01000455.1 GCA_003137035.1 Bryobacterales bacterium
GCGGTGATGCGCGCGGCCGCGCAGGGCGCCTTCCGGCTGCTGTACCTTTCACCGGAACGGCTGGCTCGGCCGGATACCATCGACTGGCTGCGGAAGCTGCCGCTGGCGTTTTTCGCCATCGACGAGGCGCACTGCATTTCCGAGTGGGGGCACGATTTCCGCCCGGACTACCGCATGTTGGGCCAGTACCTGCCGCTGCTCCGCCCCGCCCCGGTGGTTGCGCTGACCGCCACTGCCACGCCGGTGGTGCAGGACGACATCGTCGAGCAACTCGGGCTGGGCGGGGCGATGCGCGCCATCCACGGCTTTCGCCGTTCCAACATCGCCGTCGAGGTGGTCGAGGCGCCTCCCTCCGCGCGGGCTGCACTGACGCGGGAACTGCTGCTCGATCCGGCGCGAAGGCCCGCCATCGTCTACGCGCCCACGAGGAAGGAGGCGGGCGCGCTGGCCCGCGACCTCAACCACGACTTTCCCACGGCCGCCTACCATGCGGGCCTCGAGTCGAAGGTTCGCGACGAGGCGCAGACCCGGTTCCTGGAAGGCCGGCTCGAAGTGATAGTGGCCACCATCGCCTTCGGCATGGGGATCGACAAGCCCGACATCCGCACCGTGATCCACACCGCGCTCCCGGCCAGCGTGGAAGGCTACTACCAGGAGATTGGCCGCGCGGGCCGCGACGGGGCGCCGTCTCGCGCCATCCTGATGCACTCCTACGCGGACCGGCACAGGCACGATTACTTCTTCGAGCGCGACTATCCCGACGTCAAGGTGCTCGAAGGCATCTACGCCAGGCTCTCCGAGCAGCCGGTGGCGCGGGAGGACCTGGAACGCAGCGTCCGGCTGGACGCCGACATGTTCGAGAAGGCGCTCGAGAAGCTGTGGATTCACGGCGGAGCCGTGGTGGACTTCGCCGAGAACGTCAGCCGGGGCAACGCCGCCTGGCGCGATTCCTACATCGCGCAGGGCGAACGCAAACTGGCGCACCTGGAGCAGATGCTGCGCTACGCCGACTCCCACCAATGCCGCATGGCGGCTCTGGTGCGCCACTTCGGGGATCGTGCCGACGCGCTGGTGCGCTGCGGCATCTGCGATTTCTGCGCTCCCGCCGACTGCGTGGCACAGTCGTTCCGGCCGCCCACCGAGGCCGAACGCGTGGCGCTCGAGCAGATCGCCGCGGAGCTGAAGCGCGGGGGCGAGAGCGCCGCGGGCCGCCTGTTCAACGGCGTTTTCGCGGACCATTCCGTCGACCGCGACACGTTCGAGCAGATCCTGGGCGGCATGGCGCGAGCCGGCCTTGTGGAGCTCACCCAAACAGCCTTCGAGAAAGCCGGGAAACGTGTCCCCTACACCAGGGTGCGGCTGACCCCGGAGGCCCGCACACTCGAGGAACTCCCGGAGATATCCCTTCAGCAGACCATCGAGCGGGTCGCCAAGAAGCGGAAAAAGAAGCGCACCGAACCGCGCCCGGCCAAGAAACCGGACCAGGGTCTCAGCGACGCGCTGCGCGCCTGGCGTCTGGCCGAGGCCAAAAGACGGGGGGTTCCCGCCTTCCGCATCCTGACCGACCGCGCGTTACAGGCCATCGCCGCCGAGCGTCCCGAAAGCACCGCGGACCTGCTCGCGGTTCCGGGGGTTGGCATCAAGATCGTCGAGAAATACGGCGCCCGCATCTTCAACATCCTGGCGCGCTTCCCCGCTCCACGGCCGTGAGGAACCGTGGCACAGGCCTTCAGCCTGTGTCAGCCGTCAGCGCCGTTCCGAGCGCGCCTCGCCGCGTTTGACCTGGGCGCGGCGGCGGCCCTGGGCCAGGTTGCCTGCGGCCTTCTCCCGTGCCGCTTCGCTGATCTCGATGTGGTTCGCCACCTGCTTTGCGCCCATCGTTTTCGCCAGGCGTGTGGCCGTGCCTTTGTGTTGGAGTACCTCGGTGTGGCCTTCCAGCGTAGCCACACCGCCTTGCACGTGTACCGTGAACTTGTCGGCGGCGATTCCGGAATCCGCGAAGCGGGCGCGGATGGCGGTTTCCAGTTGCCGGTCCTCGGATGCTCCCATAGCGCTCGCGGCGACCCGCGGCGCGGTCTTCTTTGGCACCGCCGTTTGGCCCAGCGCGGCCACCACGGAACAGAACGCGACAACGGAAAGGGTTCGCATCAAAATGGGTCTCATCGCCGGCTCCCTGTATATAAGTGCGTTGGCACGGTATAATTCGCTCTATGCCAGGCACATTTGTTCGTCGAGACTTCCTGCGGGGCGCCGCCGCCCTTTCCGCCCTCTCGTACTCGCGCGTACAGGGGGCCAGCGAGAAGATCGTGTTGGGCGTGATCGGCTGCGGCGACCGCGGCCGCTACGATATGGAGAACTTCCAGGCGCAACCCGAAGTAAGCGTGGCGGCGCTCTGCGATGTCTACGAGGAGCGGATCAATCTGGCGCGGAAGCCGGCGGCCGACGCCAGGAGCTTCACCGATCACCGCAAGCTGCTGGAGATGAAGGAGTTGAACGCCGTCCTCATCGCCACGCCGGACCATTGGCACGCCCAGTGCGCCATCGACGCCCTAAACGCGGGCAAGGACGTTTACATCGAGAAGCCGCTCACCCTGAAGATCGAAGAGGGCCCCGAGATCGTCAAAGCGGCCCGGCTGAACGGCCGCATCTGCCAGGTCGGCATGCAGCAGCGCTCGGGCCGGCACTATCTGCAAGCCAAGCGGGAGTACATCGACACCGGGCGGCTGGGGAAGATCACGCTGGTGCGCACCTGGTGGCACGGCAACGGCTACCATCTGCGGCGCGCTCCGGCGTCCCTCCAGAGCCAGCCGGCGAACCTGGACTGGGCGCGTTTCCTGGGCCCCGTGCGGTGGCGGGACTACGATCCGCAGCAGTTCTTCAACTGGAGGGCCTACCTGGATTTCGGCGGGGGCCAGGTCACCGACCTGTTCACCCACTGGATCGACGTGGTCCACATGTTCCTGGGCCAGGAAATCCCCAAGTCGGCGGTGGCGGCTGGCGGCGTGTACAACTACAAGGACGGCCGGACGGCTCCGGACACCATCAACGTCCTGCTCGAATACCCGGCTGAGTTCACGGCCACCTTCGAGGCTACGCTGGCGCCTGGGATTTGGGGCGACGGAATCGAATTCTGCGGCGCCCAGGGCCGCCTGCTCATCGACCGGGCCCATTTCGAGTTCATCCCGGCGGGCCGGAACGAGAAGCCCGTGCTGGTGAAGGCCGAAGGCAGCCTGGATGCCGATCACGTCGCCAACTTCCTGGAGTGCATGAAGACGCGCAAACTGCCCAACGGCGACGTGCTCGTCGGCCACCGCTCCGCCCAGGCCTCGCACCTGGGCAACCTGGCCTACGTCCAGAAGCGCCGGATCGACTTCGACCCGGTGCGGGAAGAGATCCTGCCGTTCTGAGGGCGCTTGCGGCTCGATCCCGAGGAACAACTCTTAACATCCCTGTAACAAAAGCGTCACGAACGCGCAACAATCGGGCGCTAGCTTGGAACTTCGGAGCCCCCCGATCCCCTTGTCCTCGGAACTGATCCTGGTAGTCGTCATCATCGCGATCGCGCTGACCTTCGACTTCATCAATGGCTTTCACGACGCCGCGAATTCCGTGGCCACCGTTGTGGCCACCCGCGTTCTGACGCCGCTCCAGGCGGTGATCTGGGCCGCGTTCTTCAATTTCGTTTCGGCGTTCAGCTTCGGCACCGGCGTCGCCAAGACGGTGGGATCCGGGATGGTGGATCTGGCCGCGGTCACTCCCTACGTGATTCTGTGCGGCTTGGCCGGAGCGATTGTCTGGGACTTGTTTACGTGGCGGCTCGGCCTGCCGACCAGTTCCTCGCACGCCCTGTTCGGGGGTTACGCCGGGGCCGCCATCGCGCACACCTCCAGCCTCCACGTCCTGGTCTGGAGCGGCTGGATCAAGACCATCATATTCATGGCGGTAGCGCCGTTCCTGGGCCTGGTGGCGGCCTATGCGTTCATGATCGCCGTCTACTGGTTGTTCCGGGAAGCCACGCCGAAGAAGATGGACGTTTACTTTCGCAAGCTTCAGCTTCTGTCGGCGGCCGCTTTGAGCTACTCGCACGGAACCAACGACGCGCAGAAGACCATGGGGATCATCACCGGCGTGTTAGTCGCGGCCAAGTTCCTGCCCACGTTTCACGTGCCGGTGTGGGTGATTCTGTCCGCGCATGCCGCCATCGGGCTGGGAACCTTGAGCGGCGGATGGCGCATCGTGCACACCATGGGCTCGCGGATCACCCGGCTCAAGCCGCGCGGTGGTTTCTGCGCCGAGTCGGCTGCCGCAGTCTCGATCCTGCTGGCCACCGCCTTCGGCGTCGGCGTATCGACGACGCACGTGATCACCGGAGCCATCGCCGGCGTGGGCTCGGTTCAGCGCATTAAGGCGGTGCGCTGGGGAGTGGCCACGAACATCGTCTGGGCCTGGACCCTCACCATCCCCTGCGCCGCCGTGGCCGCCTGGTCGCTCTACACGCTGCTACGGGCGCTGGGGCTGGATTCGCAGTAAATCAGACTAGAAGTACGAATTACGAATTACGAAGTACGAGGTGGCGCTTTCGACTTGGCCGTGAGTTGGGCCGCCGCGAAGATTGCGAGGAGTTCGTTTGCCTCGATCAGGAGCGGATCCATGCGCTTTCGTGAGACGATTCCACAGTCGACCAGAAGCTCCAGCCAGAGCACGGTCTCGTCCGCCTCCTCAACCACGATCC
Organism: Bryobacterales bacterium; assembly: GCA_003137035.1. GTDB lineage: Bacteria > Acidobacteriota > Terriglobia > Bryobacterales > Bryobacteraceae > Fen-330. The sequence goes on from PLEM01000455.1 coordinate 4,733, forward strand.
CCAGCTTCGCAACGAACTCGGCCCTGGATCGCGCCCGGCCAGCGGCACGGTAGTTTGCCGCGACTGAAGTGCCCGACCTCAGCACCTGCCTCCCGATGACGCGCGCAGCGTCGGTCTTGGGCAATGTCGCGTACATCCTCACGACCCGTACCGCGAACTGCTTGGTTCGTTGGCTCAACTCATCTCCCTGCTTCACCACGACACCTCCGTCACTTCGTCCTTCGTAATTCGTACTTCGTACTTCATAACCCGCCTTCCCCCGTTTCTTCGGCCCGCAGCGACGCCAGCCGCGCCCCGAACAGCGCTGCGCTCACTATGCAGACCGCGCCGCCGATCGCTACCGCCGCCGGCGCTCCCAGCCGCGAGGCCATGATTCCCGAGCCCAGTGCGCCCAGCGGCGCCATGCCAATGAACATCATCGAGTAGACGGCCATGACGCGACCGCGCAGCCGGTCCGGGACCATGCTTTGAATCAGCGTGTTCGAGGAGGCCATCTGCACGATGAATGCGAATCCGACCGGCGCCAGCAGAGCCGCCGAGAGCCAGAACCAGCGGGAGAAGGAAAACAGAATCAGGCACACCCCGAAGGCGCCGGCGGCGTACGCTATCCAGCGCCCCAGGCCGTGTACGCCACCACGGCGCATGGCCAGCGTGATCGCTCCACACAGCGCGCCCACTCCCGTCGCGCCCATCAGAAAGCCCAGGCCCCTCGCGCCGCTATGCAGGATCTGGTCCGCGAAAATCGGCATCAGCACCGCGTAGGGCATGCCCATCAGGCTGACGATGCCCAACAGGAGCAGCAGCGCGCGGATGGGCCGCGTCCGCCAGACGAATTGGAAGCCCTCGGCCATGTGCACGAGCATGGAGCCGGGTTTCGGGATCGCCGGACGGGGCGCAAGCCGCATTAGCAGAAGGCCGGCGATCACCGCGATGTAACTCACGCCGTTGACGAAGAAGCACCAGCCCTCGCCGATCGCCGCCACCAGCACCCCGGCCACCGCCGGTCCGAGAATCCGCGCGCCGTTGAACAGCGACGAGTTCAGCGCGATGGCGTTGGGCAAGTCCTCCTTACCAACCATCTCCACCACGAACGCCTGGCGCGCCGGAACGTCGAACGCGTTCACCACGCCCAGTAGCGCAGCCAGCACGAGCACGTGCCAGACCTGAACGTATCCGAGCAGCGTGATTCCCGCCAGGATCAGGGCCAGCGTCATGGCGCAGGCCTGCGTGCCGATCACGATCCGGCGCCGGCTCCAGCGGTCCGCCACCACACCGCCGAGCGGAGCCAGCAGGAAGATCGGGATCTGACCCACGAAGCCAACCAACCCGAGCAGCAGTGGGGAGCCCGTGAGCCGGTAGACCAGCCAGGACTGCGCCAGGTTCTGCATCCACGTGCCGATCAGCGATATGAACTGGCCGCTGAAGAAGAGCTGGTAGTTGCGATGGCGAAGCGCGCGCACAGCCTCGAGGGTGCGGCTCATGGCAAGCGGGCGTGGTGGTTCACCGGCCCGGAGCCGCGCCCCAGCCCGGGGTTGGTGCGGATGGCCTCGGTGATGAACGCTTTCGCGCGGGCGATGGCGGCCACCAGCGGCGTCCCGCGCGCCAACTCCGCGGCGATGGCGGCCGAATAGGTGCATCCGGTGCCATGGGTGTTCCGGGTCGGGATGCGCTCGGCGGGATACTCGTGAAACTCGCCGCCGGCAAACAACACGTCGATCGCGCACCCGCTCAGATGTCCGCCCTTCACCAGCACCGCCTGCGCCCCCATCGACGCCAGGCGCTCGGCCGCTCGCCGCATTCCGCCGGCGTCCTCGACCTGGATTCCCGTCAGCGCCTCGGCCTCGGCGAGGTTCGGCGTCAGCAGGTACGCGCGGGGAACCAGCAGCTTGGCGATGGCGTCGCGCGCCTCGGCCTCCACCAGCGGGGCGCCGTGCTTCGAGATCATCACGGGATCCACCACCAGCGGAAAATCGAAATCGCCCGCCAGCGCGGCTACCGCCTCGACCAGCTCCCGATTCCCCAGCGCACCCGTCTTGGCTGCCGCCGGCCGGATGTCCGCGAGCACCGCGCGGATCTGCTGCACCACCAATTCGGCCGCCAGGCACTCCACCCGTTCCACTCCCACCGTGTTTTGCACGGTGATCAGCGTGATGACCGCTTCACCGTAGACGCCGAATTGGTGAAACGTCTTGAGATCCGCCTGGATGCCCGCCCCGCCGCTGGGGTCCGAGCCGGCAATGGTCAGCGCGACAGGGATCACTCTGTCATTTTGACATTTCTGCGCGACGTTCCCACGGCATTGGCCAGTTCCACATCCACGGAATCGACTACCGAGGCGTTGCCCGTCACCGGGAAGACGGCCCGCAGCGCAAACAATCCGCCGGCGTTGGCCGTCTCGAAGTGCTGGGCGAAGACCGCCGCGCCATCCACTCGGATGGGAGCCAGCACCTGGCCGGAGCGATCGAGAAACGTAAAGACCAGCGGCCCCGCCGTGCGCGAATTGTCGAAGCCGTTTACGGTCACCTCGAGGCTCCCCGTGCGGCGGACAGCGCTGGCGGAGTCGATCGCGATGGGTATGGCTGCCAGTTGGAACGACGCCTGCTCGCTTTGCGCACCCAGCAGTGCGGTCAGGATGATCGTGCCGGCGGTGGTGCCGGTTTGGAAGGTAATCTCGGCGCCGCTGCCGAAGCGAGCCATGTCCTCGCCGCACTGAACCGTGAAGGTGGCGGAGAGTCCCGGCGGCGAGAGGAAGCCCGCGCCCGGATCGCTGGGCCCGACGAACTCCAGGCGCAGTTCGCCCGAGCCGCTGACCGGCGAGGGCTCGGCAAAACCAATTGACAGCCTGACTTGCTGGCCACTGCCCGGGGCCTGCGGCTGAATGACGATCCGCGGCTTCGGGAACGGGGGGACCGTGGCCGTTCCCAGCAGGCGGTAGGTGACGCGATTCACGGTGAGAAAGCCCTCGGCTGCTCCCGCCGCTTGCGGCTCCCACACCACCTCGAACTCGACCGATTGCTGCGGCGCCAGCGTCAGCGGCGCGGAGGCTCCAACCGGTCCCCGGAAACCGGTTCCGCCCACTGCGAGTTGGCTGACCAGCACCGGATCGGTGTTCCGGTTCCGGAGAACCAGCGTGCGCGACGCGCTCGAGCCCGACTGGAGGCTGCCGAAATCCACCGTTCCCCCAAACGCCAGCGCCA
>PLEM01000470.1 GCA_003137035.1 Bryobacterales bacterium
ACCAGCGTCTGCTTGCGCTCGTAATCGTCGGGAACCAGGTGCAGGTTGGGCTTCGACACCTCGATGTAGTAACCGAAAACGTTATTGAACCGCACCTTCAGCGACTGGATGCCCGTGCGCGCGCGCTCGCGCGTCTCCACCTGCGCGATGTACTGCCGGCTGTTCCGACTGATGTCGCGCAGATCGTCCAGCTCGCGGTGGAATCCCGCCCGGATGGAGCCCCCATCGGCCAGGTTCACCGGCGGGGAATCGGCAATTGCCGCTCCAATCCGCTCACTGACCTCCTTCACCTCGTCGAGCGTTGGAGACAACTCCGGCGCTTTCTCGAGCGACCGCCCCAGCCCCAGCACGTCCCGCGGGCTGGCCGAGCCCATGGTCACTTTGGCCAGCAGCCGCTCCAGGTCCTGAATCTGCGCCAACACCTTGCGCAGCTCGCCCCGCCGGATGGTCTCGCGCACCAGTTCCGCAACCGCCTCCAGCCGCGCCTCGATCTCGGGCGCCTGCATCGACGGCCGCAGCAGCCGCGCCCGAAGCAATCTTCCGCCCATCCCGGTCAGCGTCTGATCGATGACGCCCAGGAGGCACGCGTCCTTCTCTCCGCCCAGTTCCGCCGGGAAGATCGGCTCGATCAGCTCCAGGTTCCGCACGGTCACCGAATCCAGGATCATCGCCCCGGCGCGGTCGTAATACGACGGCCGGTCCAGGTGGTCGAGGGTCCCCTTCTGGGTATCCTTTAGGTACTGCAGGACCGCGCCCGCCGCGCCTACCGCCAACGGCCGCCCGCCGAGTCCACACCCATCCAGCGAGAGCAGGCGGTAATGCTCGCGCAGGCTCCGCTCGGCGTGATCGTAGCTGAAGAGCCATCCATCCAGCTCGGTTCGCAGCGCTCCCGCCACCGCCGGCTCGACGCCCGCCGCGCACAACACCTCGCGCGCGCCCAATTGTTCCAGCGCCGCCGCAACTTCGGGCGCCTCGAGTTCGGTCGCCCGAAACTCGCCGGTCGACACATCCACGTGCGCCAGGCCCGCGCGCCCGCCATCGAGCGCCACCGCCGCCAGGTAGTTGTTCTCGTGCGACCGCAGGAGGCCGGTCTCGGTGACTGTCCCGGGCGTCACGACGCGCGTCAGCTCGCGCTTGACCAGCTTCTTGGCAAAGCGCGGGTCTTCCATCTGGTCGCAGATCGCCACCCGATACCCGCGCTGGATCAGCCGCGCGATGTGGGATTCCACCGCGTGGTGGGGCACCCCGCACATCGGGATGGCCTGCCCTTTCTCCTTGTTCCGCGAGGTGAGCGTGATCTCGAGTTCCCGCGCCGCGGTCACCGCGTCCTCGTAGAACAGCTCGTAGAAATCGCCCAGGCGGAACAACAGCAGCGCGCCCGGCACCTGCTGCTTGACGGAATGATACTGCCGCATCAGCGGCGTGGAAGCGTCGGAACTCATTTCGTGGCACAGGCCTTCAGCCTGTGTTTAAGCATAGATCCCGCGCAGCTTGATCGCGAACGCCACCCGGTCCAGCGCCAGCATGTAGGCCGCGATCCGGTTGTTCACCCCGTGCTTCTCCGCGTAGGTCACCACCCGCCCGAAGTTCTCCACCATGATCTCCTTGAGCCGCGCATTGACCAGGTTCTCGTTCCAGAAAAAGCCCTGGCGGTCCTGCACCCACTCGAAGTACGACACCGTGACCCCGCCCGCGTTGGCGAGGATGTCGGGGATCACGAAGGTCCCCTTCTTTTGCAGAATCTCGTCCGCCACCGGAGTGGTTGGCCCGTTGGCCCCCTCGCACACGATCCGCGCACGGATGCGCCCCGCGTTCACCGAGGTGATCACGTTCTCGGTGGCCGCCGGGAGCAACACATCGCACTCCAGGAACATCGCTTCTCCCGGATCGAGCGCCTCGCCCCCGGCGAAGCCCCGGATCGATCCGGTCTCCTTGCGGTGCTCGGTCAGCGCCGTGACGTCCAGGCCATCGGCGTTGTACACCGCGCCATCCACCTCGATCACCGCGACGATCTTGAACCCCACGCGCGCCATCAGCCTGGCCGCCATCCCGCCCACGTTGCCGAAGCCCTGCACCACCACCCGCGAGCCCTGCGCCGGCATCCCCAGGTGCTTGAGGGCCTCCTGGGCGACGATCATGCAGCCCCGGCCGGTCGCCTCCGGCCGCCCGCGCGACCCACCCAAATCCAGCGGCTTGCCCGTCACCACCGCCGTGGCCGTGTGCCCCACGTGCATCGAGTAGGTATCCATCATCCACGCCATGGTCTGCTCGTTGGTGTTCACGTCGGGCGCCGCAACGTCCCGCTCCGGCCCCAGGAACGGCAGGATCTCCGCCGTGTACCGCCGGGTGATCCGCTCGAGTTCTCCTTCCGAGAGCAGGCGCGGATCGCAGATCACTCCTCCCTTGGCGCCGCCAAACGGGATGTTGACCACCGCGCACTTCCAGGTCATCCAGGCGGCCAGCGCGCGTACCTCGTCGAGAGTGACGTTGGGGGAGAAGCGGACGCCTCCCTTACCCGGACCGCGCGCCACCGAGTGCTGCACCCGGTATCCCGTGAACACTTCCAGGCGCCCGTCGTCCAACTGCACCGGAATGTGAACCGTGATCTCCTTGGACGGCATGCGCAGCACCTTGCACAAGCCGTTGTCCAGCCCCAGCCGGCTGGCCGCCAGATCGAACCGCGCCTCGGCCGCCAGCCACGGATTCAGTTCATTCTCCATTGCCACCGCAGTGTTCGTTTGCATCGCCCCGCCTCCGTCCTCTTCGTCCGCACTTCGTACTTCCCTAGAACCCCTCCCACACAAACGCCGAGAACTGCCGCTCGATACTGAAGCCCACCCGCTGGTAGAGCCGCACCGCGTCCTGGTTGGCCGCCGTCACGGTCAGGCTGACGGTTTTCGCTCCCGCAACCGCCAGCGCCCCGAGCGACCGGCGCAGCAGTTCGTATCCCACGCCCTGCCCCTTGGTCGCCGGCGCAACGCAGATCTGCGTCACGTGCCCCGAATCCTCCGCCACCATGCTGGTCAGCGACGCGCCGCACAGCTTCCCCGTGTTCTCGATCACCGCCACGCACGCCGCCGGCTCGTAAAACGTCCCGCATCCCGGATGCTGCACGATGTTGTACAGGAAACGCCGCGCCCCCGACGCCGAGCGGTACTGGTCGTTGATCTCGCTATCGACGTGCCCCCGGTAAGCGGAGGCAATCAGGTGCGCGGTCTCGTCCTGCCATCGCTCGGTCCACTGGTCCAGCACCACTTCTTCCAGTGCCCGCGCCGGCAGTTTCGCCCCCACCGCAGCATCGATCTCCATGAAGTACCGCGGGTAGGGCCTCGCGAAGCTGGCCCCGGGCAACGGGCCCGAGTCCAACGATCGCGAGAGCACCAACTGCGACTCGATCCGCTTCACGTAGCGCGCCCCGATCAGGTGATCCACCACCGCGCCCAGCAGCTTGCGCTCGTTTCCCGCCGTCCGGAACTTCTTCCGCACGTACAGATCCCCGACCAGCCCTTTGTGCTCCTCGCACACGTAGTAAGAGTAGCCCGCCACCTGGTCGTCGATCACCAGCACGTAGCCGTTCAGCGCATGCGCGTCCACAAACCGCCGCACCAATTGCGCCGACGGCCGGAAATCCCAGTGCAGTTCTTCCCGCCAGGCGGCCGTCTCCTCCTCCAGCATCTCCCCCAGATCCTGGGCCCGGAACTGCCACAGATCCAGCACCACCGGAACGTGCCGCTCGGCTGTGGAAGCCATAGCCGCATTATAAGCGACTCGGGGACAAAACCCTGGTGCACGCGGACGGGGCAGGCGGAGGAGGGACATTTTTGCCATCCTGGAAACATGGACACCCTTTCGAGCGAAGAGCTGGGCAAGATCGACGCCTATTGGCGCGCGGCGAACTACCTTTCGGTGGGGCAGATCTACCTGCTCGACAATCCGCTGCTTACCGAGCCGCTGCGGCTGGAGCACGTCAAGAGCCGGCTGCTGGGCCACTGGGGCACCACGCCGGGCCTCAACTTCATCTATGCGCACTGGAACCGGCTGATCAAGAAGTACGACCTGGACATGCTCTACGTCGCCGGCCCGGGCCACGGAGGCCCCGGGATGGTCGCCAACACGTATCTGGAGGGCGTCTACAGCGAGGTTTACCCCAACATCGGCAGGAACGCCGAAGGAATGAAGCGGCTGTTCAAGCAGTTCTCCTTTCCCGGCGGAATTCCCAGCCACGTCGCGCCGGAAACGCCCGGATCGATTCACGAAGGCGGCGAGTTGGGCTACGCGCTGGTGCACGCTTACGGCGCGGCGTTCGACAACCCGGACCTGCTGGTGTGCGCGGTGGTCGGCGACGGAGAAGCGGAAACCGGACCGCTGGCCACCAGTTGGCACTCCAACAAGTTCCTGGACCCGGCGCGGGACGGCGCGGTGATCCCGATCCTGCATCTGAACGGCTACAAGATCGCCGGGCCCACGGTGCTGGCGCGCATCCCCCACGAGGAGTTGGCGGATCTGTTCACGGGATACGGCTACAAGCCGTACTTCGTCGAGGGAAGCGATCCGGCGGCGATGCACCAACTGATGGCGGGCACGCTCGAGGCGGTGCTGGCGGACGTCCGGGCGATCCAGAAGGAGGCCCGGGAACACGGCTTTTCGCGCCGCGTCCCGTGGCCCATGATCGTCCTGCGCACGCTGAAAGGCTGGACCGGCCCGAAGGTGGTCGACGGGCTGCCCATCGAGGGCACCTTCCGCGCGCACCAGGTGCCGGTGACCGATTTCGCCACCAAGCCGGATCATCTGAAGATCCTGGAAGACTGGATGAAGAGCTACCGTCCGGACGAGTTGTTCGACGAGAACGGGGCGCTCATCCGCGAGCTGGCCGAACTGCCGCCCAAAGGCGATCGCCGCATGGGGGCCAATCCGCGCGCCAACGGAGGGCGGCTGCTGCAAGACCTGCGGATGCCCAACTTCCGCGACTACGCCGTCGCCGTCCCCAAGCCCGGCGCGGTGAACGCCGAAGCGACCCGGGTGCTGGGGAACATGCTGCGCGACGTCCTGACGCTCAACCAGGAATCTCGCAACTTCCGGATCTTCGGGCCGGACGAGACGGCCTCCAACCGGCTGGGCGCGGTGTTCGAGGTCACCAACCGGGTCTCGACGGCGGAAATCCTGCCCACCGACGATCATGTGGCGCCGGATGGCCGGGTGATGGAGGTGCTGAGCGAGCACATGTGCCAGGGGTGGCTGGAGGGCTACCTGCTGACGGGGCGGCACGGGTTCTTCTCGTGCTACGAGGCGTTCATCCACATCATCGACTCGATGTTCAACC
>PLEM01000227.1 GCA_003137035.1 Bryobacterales bacterium
CCTGCTCGATGGATCCCGACTCGCGCAAGTCGCTCAGTTGCGGCCGGTGATCCCCCTGCCGCGTTTCCGGCGCGCGGCTCAACTGCGAGAGTACCAGCACCGGTATGGCGAGTTCTTTGGCCAGCATCTTCAGACCTCGCGAGAGCGTGCTGATCTCCTGGTTGCGGTTCTCGAAACGCCCGCGGCCGCTCATCAATTGCAGGTAGTCGATCACCGCCAGGCCCAGTCCATGCTCCGCTTTCAGACGCCGCAGTTTCGCGTGGACGTCCATCAGGTTGGTGCCCGCCGAATCGTCGATGTACAGCGGCGCGCCCGCGAGCTGCGCCGCGGCCGTCTGCAAGTGGTGGCGTTCGGTCTGGGTCAGGAAGCCCGCCCGGAATTTCTGGCTGTCCACCCGCGCCGCCGAACACAACATGCGGGTGAGCAGCGATTCCTTCGACATCTCGAGGGAGAACACCGCCACCGTCTGCTTGTTCTTCGCCGTCGCGATGTGCTGCGCGATGTTCAGCGCCAGCGCCGTCTTGCCCATCGCCGGCCGCGCCGCCAGGATGATCAGCTCTCCCGGATGGAACCCGCCGGTCATCTCGTCCAGCTTCACGAACCCCGTGCTGATCCCCTTGATGCGCTTGCTGGGGTCCAGGAACGCGTTGATTCCGCCGTCGTACTCCTGGATGATTTCGCCGGGCGACGCCAGCCCCGCGCTCCCCCGCAAGTCGTTCAGCTTCAGCAGCGACTCTTCGGCCGAGGCGAGGATCTCTTCCGGCTCCTCCTCCCCCATCAGGCAGCGGTCGATCAGCTTCTGCGACGAGAAGATGATCCGCCGCAGCAGCGCCTTGTCGCGGACGATGCCGACGTAGCCGTCCACGTTCGAGGTCCGCGGCAACCCGTCGTCGAGGGAGATCAGGTAGGTCAGACCGTCGCAGGACTCCAGTTGGCCGTGCTTGAGCAGCTCGTTGGCGACGGTGACGCGGTCGATCCGCTCCCCGCGCTCGTGGAGCTGCGCCATGCGGGAGAAGATGCGCCGGTGCTTTTCCAGCGCGAAGTCTTCCCCTTGCAGCACGCCCGCCACCTGGACGAACAGCGAATCGTCCATCATGATCGAGCCGAGCACGAACCGCTCGGCATCCAAGTTGACGGGGAGCCCTTTATCCAGTGCGAGATCGACGGATGCCATGGAACGCTTCCCTATTAAACGCGTTGTTACGCCCGCGTGACAACAAAAATATTCGTGCCGTGCTTTGTGCGGCTTAGCCTCAGGAAAAACCTGTGGACATCCATTCGCGCGGTTTTCCTCCCGCGATCGCCGGAAGTGCGTCAAGACAAAGCCCTCCCCCGCGCGGCGCAGAAGTTATCCACAGAAACACGCGAACAAAACCCTCCTAGAATGTTTGTACACCATTTTTCGCCCGCTGGGAAGCCCGCCGGTGCGCTTTTCACATCCGCCCACCGGCGGGTGGTGCTCCCCTCAGCGGCCTTCCGCCGCCAACCGCTCGCGGATGGACCGGATGAACGCCTCCGGATCGGCGAGGTTCACCACCACGTTGCGCATCTTCCACACCGGAAGCAGGAAGAACAGCCGGAAGCGCATCGGCTCCTTGAGTTCGATGGCCACCAGGTTGGTCACCGCCGTGTTGATGAATATGGTGCGGTCCGGCCCGAATCGCACGCCCAACCCGAACGGCATGTGCGCGGTCTCGCACGCCGACTCGATGTTGGCCAGCGGGATGACGCAGCGGATCAGCAGCCCCTGCCGCAGGATCAGCTCCCGGCCCGTCACCTCGTGTCGCGTCAGGGCGATGCTGGCGAATAGTGCCAGCAGGAAGCCCGTTGAGCCGGCGAAGCCGAGCCACTGCCAGGGCGTCTGCGGGACCTGCAGGATACCGATGCGGCCAGTCTGCCGCGCCGCCACCTCCGCCGCCCCGAACAGAACGATCGCCAGCGCGAGCAATCCGAAAGTCCATTTTGCGCCTGAGCTCATGTACGAGAACTTCATTGTCCTTCCTCCTCTTCGACCGCCAGCCGCACCCACACCACGTTCTTCACATCCCACAGCGCCCGCCACACCAGCGGGGCCAGCGCCGCGAAAAGCGCGAGTCCCGACAGCCCGAACAGGACCCGCGCCAGCGGGGGCCACTCCCGGGCCATCGCCAGCGGAACGAAGGCCGCGGCCACGGCCACCACCAGCGCCAGGATCAAGACCCGCGCCAGAGTGAGCAAAGCCGTGCGGCGCAAGCGCCGCCTCAAGTTGCGTTTCAAAGCGGCGGGAGGCCGGGGCTCGTCTCCGCGCAGCGCGGCCAGCGCCGCATTTTGTTCCTCCAGGTCCCGCAAGAGCGCCAAGCAACCCGGGCACCCGGGCAAGTGCGCTTCCAAATCCCGGCGTCGCTCCGGGCTCAGCTCCCCGTCGGCATAGGCGCCCAGAAACTGTTCCACATCCGCGCAGCTCATGATTCCAGACTCCTTTCCTTATCCCACAGCCGCCGCATCTCGGCCCGCGCGCGATACAGCAGCGATGTCACGGCTCCCTCCGAAAGCAGGAGCACGGCCCCGATCTGCCGGTACGACAATCCCTCCACGTACTTGAGCAGCAGCGCGGTCCGGTAGTCGAGCGGCAGCCGGCTTAATGTCGCTTCCAGCCGCGCCGCCTGCTCCCGCCGCAGCAACTCGCGTTCCGCGTCTTCCGAGGCGGGACTGGGAGGCGGCCCAGCCGCTTCCCGCCGCGCCATGCGACGGAAGTGGTCGTGGCACAGGTTGGTCGCGACGCGATAGGCCCAGGCGGCGAAATTGATCGGACCCGGCAGCCTGCGCAACTCGCGAAACGCCCTGAGGAAGACCTCCTGGGTGAAGTCCTCGGCCAGGGCGGTATCGCTGGTGAGGCGGCGGATGTAGCCATAGATCCGCGCGCTATACCGGTCGAAAAGTTCCTCGTAGGCGGCCATCCGCCCGCGCCTGAAGCTCTCCACCAGTTCCGCGTCTCCGGGCTTGGTCTCGATCTGTGCCGTTTCGCTCACAGCCTTCACACACTACAACGCCCGGCCGCGGATTTCCTTTTGTTTTTTTGCGAGCCCCTCTACTCCTTCAACTCCGCGATGGTCGCCCCCGCGCCGCCTTCGCTTTGCGGGGCCGGGTAGAACTTCTCGACGCTCGGGTGAGCGCCCAGCAGCTCGGCGATGACCTTCTTCAGGATGCCCATGCCGTGCCCGTGCACGATCCGCACGCGGTTCACCGACGCCAGCACCGCGCTGTCCAGAAACTTGTCCACCCGATCCCGCGCTGCCTCCGCGCGCTCGCCGATCACGTTGATCTCTTGCATGCTCACATACGCGTCCGGCCCCGCAGGCTTGAAGGTAACGTTCTTGGGCAGTTTGGAGCCCTCGCCCTCGCCGGGGAGCACCTCCAGGACATCGTCGCGAGGCACCTGCATTTTCATGAACCCGGCTTCCACCTCGAGGCGGTCCACGCCGATCAGCCGCCGCACTCGCGCCGGCTCCCGCACGCCCTTCAACCGCACCCGCGCGCCTTCGGCGATCTTGAGCGGTTCGTGGGCGTCGGCCCTGGTCGAGAGCACCGCCGACTCCATCTCCTCCCGCAGTTCCCGCTTCACCTTGGCCACGCTGCGCTGCGCCTGGGCCGCCGTCTTCTTGTCGCCGCCGCCGGTAGCGATCTTCCCGAGCGTCTCCCGGGCCTGCTCCTCGAAGCGCTCCAGCACCAGCTCGCACTGCCGCTCGAGTTCCTTGATCTTGGCGGATTCCTTCTTGGCCCACTCCTCGGCCACCGCCTTCTCGCGCGCCGCCAGCCGCTCGCGCTCCCGCTCGAGGCCCTCCTGAAGTTGCGCCACCTCTTTCAGACGCCGGTCCAATTCGCTCAGGAACCGCGCCAGGTCCTGCTCCCGCGTGCTCAGCGCGGCCCGCGCCCGCTCGAGCAGCGCCTGCGGCATCCCCAGCCGCCGGGCGATGTCGATGCCCGCCGACTTGCCCGGCGCCCCCAGCCGCAATACGTAGGTCGGCTCCAGCGTCTCCTCGTTGAAACCCATCGAGGCGTTCAGCACGCCCGGGGTGTTGGCGCCGAAAATCTTCAGCGCCAGCAGGTGCGTCGACGCTAAAGTGAACGCCCCCGACGCCCGGCACCGGTCCAGAATGGCCACGCCCAGCGCGCCGCCCTCCTCGGGGTCCGTCGCCCGGCCCAACTCGTCGAGCAGGACGAGCGAATCCGGCGTCACCTCGGTGACGATGTCCCGCACCCGCGACATGTGCGCCGAAAATGTGCTCAGGCTTTCCTGAATCGACTGCTGATCGCCCATATCCGCCAGCACCTGGTCGAAGAACGGAAACTCCGCCTCCACGCAGGGCACCGGAAGCCCCGCCTGCGCCATCAGCGCCAGCAGCCCCACGGTCTTCAGCGTCACCGTCTTGCCGCCGCTGTTCGGCCCGCTGATCAGCAGCGTCCGCGCGCCAGCTTCGAGGATCAGCGATACCGGCGCCACCTGCTTGCGCTGGCGCCGCAGCACGTCCTCCAGCAGCGGATGCCGGGCCTCCCGCAACGCCAGCCGGCGCGTCTCCCCGCCGCTGAACCGCGGAATCGTGCAGCCGAACGCCAGCGCGAACTCCGCCTTGGCAAACAGCATCTCGAGTTCGCCCAGGATCGCCAGGGTTCGGCCGATCGCGTCCGCGTACTCCCGCAACCGCTGGGTGTATTCGAGCAGGATGCGGTGCACCTCCCGCATCTCTTCTTCGGTCAGCCGCACCAGCTCGTTGTTCAGCTCGATGGTCTCGAGCGGCTCGACGAACAGCGTGTGCCCCGTTCCGCTCGCCCCGTGGATCACTCCGTCGATCTTGCGCCGCTGCCCCGCGATCACCGGCACCACATAGCGTTCGTTGCGGATGGTTACGAATTCCTCTTGCAGCACGCCTTCCTCGCGGTGCGCGCGCAGGAACCGCTCCAGCGAGTTCTGAATCTCCTGCTTCTGCCTCTCGATGTCCCGCCGCAGCCGCCCCAGCAGCGCGCTGGCGTGATCGGCCACCGTGCCGTCGGGCAGTATCTTCCCCATCAGGTCTCGCAGCAGCGAGCGGAACTCCCCCATCGCCGCCGCCCGCGCCCCCAGCTTGGGGAACCGCTGCGCCACCGCCAGCAGCACCGAGCGGATGTCGCTGGAGCGGTCCAGCAGCCCGGTAAGCTCGAGAATCTCCTTCGCCTCCAGCGACGCCCCTTCGATCCGCAGCTTAGCTACCGATTCCGTGGTGTCCGGGAGTTCCCCAAAGCGGATACGTACCGCCGCGCCTCGCGCCGCAGCCTGGGGCCGCGCCGCCGTATCCAGATACTCCTTGGCCTCCGCCGCCTCGCTCAGCATCTGCTCGACCCGCGCGCGGTCGTCGAGCGGTTCGACTTTGTCGAGTTCCACCTGTCCGAGCGGGCTGGCGATGTAGCGCCCCAGCAGTGCTTTGAGGCTCGCGAATTCCAGGTAGTCGCCGCTGGTGTTCATGGCGTCAGTATTGGGTGGACCCTTTGACGTTCAACCGCACCTTGTAGACGGTTGTCCGCGCCGTTACGTACAGCGTCTCGAGGTCCGGGTCTCCGAACGCGCAGTTCGAGGGCGTTTCCGCGATCTCGATCTTCCCCAGCGGCTTCCCCTCCCGCGAATACACCGCGATGGCCTTCGCCGCGATGTACAGGTTGCCTTTCTCGTCCACCTTCATCCCGTCCGGCGCGCCCTCGATGTCGGAGATCAGGACGCGCTCGTTGGTCGCCATCCCGTTCCGGTCCAGGTCGTAAGCGCGCACGTTCCGCTCGTCGGTGTTGTCCACATAGAGGATCTTGCCGTCCGGAGAAAACGCCAGGCCGTTGGGGCGGCCCTTGGGTTTCGCGACCAGCTCCAACTGCCCTTTCGGCGTGATGTGGTAGACGCCGAAGAAGTCCAGCTCGCGCGTGTCCATGTCCTTGCCGAACGCCGGGTCGGTAAAGTACACCTGTCCGTCCTTGCGCACCACGATGTCGTTCGGCGAGTTGAGCCGCTTGCCCTCCCACTTGTCCGCCAGTACCTCGAGGTTGCCCTTCTTGTCGGTGCGCGTGATCCGCCGCGTCACGCTCTCGCAGGTGTACAGCCGCCCCTGCGCATCGAACGCATTCCCGTTCGCGCCGTTGCTTTGCTCCCGGAAAACTTCCGGCGCCTTGCCCGGCACGGACCTGAAGATCTTGTTGTTCGGGATGTCGCTGAAGAGCAGGAAGCCTTCCCGCGACCAAATCGGCCCTTCCGTGAACTTGTATCCCGAGGCCGCCCTCTCGACATGCACGTCCGCGAGGTTCTGCCCCACGAGCGCGCCGCACGCCACCACCGCCACCATCAGAAGTCGCATAACGACAGTTATTGTACCGAGTACCGGCTCTTCAAGGCGCGTCATAATGGTTTCCACGCTATGCTCGAGACGCTTTCGGTACACATTCGACGGTTGGCAGCGCTGTTGACAGCCGGCCTCGCCTTCGCCCAGCCGGCTCCGCAGAAGCCGCCCCCTGCTGTCTGGGCGCCGCTGGAGTTCCTTCTTGGCGAGTGGGTTGGCGAAGGAGGAGGGGCTCCCGGCCAGGGCGCGGGCGGCTTTTCTTTCCATCCGGACTTGCAGCGGAAGATCCTGGTGAGAAAAAGCTGCGCGGAGTACCCCGCGACGAAAGACCGCCCCGCGTTCCGTCACGACGACTTGACGATTGTCTACCAGCAGCCTGGAACGGATCGGCTTCGCGCGGTCTACTTCGACAACGAGGGGCACGTCATCGAGTACGCGGTGGAGGTCTCCGGGGATACGAACACGGTTCGGTTTGTGAGCGAGCCCGCGGCTTCGAGCCCGAGGTACCGGCTGACCTACCGGCTGACGGGCGATGAAACCGTGGCGATCCAGTTCGAGATCTCACCGCCGGGGAAACCCGATTCCTTTTCCACCTACCTCGAGGCCAGCGCGCGGCGGAAGCCCTAAGGCGCGCCCTTCAGCGCATCCACTTTCGCTCGTACCGGCCCATATACAAAGCCTGGTCGAGCACGTGAGTCTCCAGCGCCAGGTCCAGGTCGGTGCGCCGGGCCCCGGCCCGCAGACCCAGCGGCTCAGCGTTGACCGCGAAGAGCCTGAAGTAGTAGCGGTGGGGGCCGTGACCCTTGGGTGGCGCGGGTCCGCCGTAACCGGTCTTGCCGAAATCGTTGGTCCCGCTTTCGCCCACGCGCCCGGGCTTGAACCCTTGCGCCAGCGAATGCACGGTCGCGGGAATATCCCATAGAAGCCAGTGGTTCCAGGTGCCCGCCGGAGCGTCCGTATCGTCCATGATAAGGACGAAACTCTTGGTGCCGGGCGGCTCGTCGCTCCACTCGAGCTCGGGCGAGATGTCCGCGCCATCAGCGGTATAAAGTCTCGGGATCGGGGTCGCTTCCGGGAAGGCGCCACACAATATCTTGAATGCCATGCCAGCCTCCTAGCCAGACCGCTTGCCGGCGCGCGCGGGTCGGAGCCGCGATCGTCAGGGAGCGGTAGTCGTTTCCAGGGCGCGATCGAGCGCTTCCACGAAGAAGTATTCTCCCCACATCACCGACTCGTTCACGCCCAGTTTCTTGTGTATATGATAGACCCCGCCTTTGAGAATACCTTCCCAGACGGGATCGGATTCCGCCAGATGGTCGGAACACAGTGTTTCAAGAACGCGGCGCGCGGCCGCGTCATAAAGCCGGCCCCGGATGGGGTCGGTGGATAGTTTCGAGAGTTGCAACAGGCCGGACGCGGCAATCGCGGCGGCCGAGGTATCGACGAGCGCGCGGCTCTCCGGCGGCGCGTCGTAATCCCACGGCGGCACGCCGTCCGTGGGTGTATGAGCGAGGTAGAAATCGGCGCAAGCCTCCGCGGTTCGGAGGAACCGGGGGTCGCCGCTGTAGTTGTATGAAGTTCCGAACCCGTAGAGCGCCCAAGCCAGCCCGCGCGACCAGCAGGAGTCGCCGCGAAAGCCCTGCTGCGTGCTCTGCTTGAGGAATTCGCCGGTTTCCAGATCGAACAGGCCCTCGTGCGCGGTGGAGCCGTCTCCGCGCACCAGCACGCGCCGGGTGGTCAGGCAATGCCGCATCGCGAGGTCGCGTAGTTGCTCGTCGCCGGTCTCGCGGGCGGCGTAGAAGACGACGCCGACGTTCATCATGATGTCGATGAACAGCGAGTCGTCCGAGACGAACGACCGCAGATACTCGCCCTTCTCTTTGAAGCGCAGGCCCATGGTGCGGCCGGCCTGGACGAGCACGTTCTTCAAGGCCGCATCCCCGGTGAGTTCGAGCCAGCGGTAGTACGTGGACATGAAGATGAAACCGAGGTCGTGGACGTCGCGGTCGAACTGCCGCGGCTCGAGCGGCCGGGAGTAACGGATGGCCAGATCGCGCCACCCGCCGGGGGCCTCGCGGCCGGCGAGGATCCACATCATGCCGGGCAGGAAGCCGTCGCACCAATGCGTCCAGGCGGGCAACTCATGCTTCCAGCGGCCCTCTTTCGTGTACATCGGGTAGAAGTCCGGATAGCGCTCGACGAGGTTGCCGATCTGTCGCCCGGCGAATTCCAGGGCGTGCTCGAACAGGCTGCGCTGGAATGCGGATTCAAGCGAGATCACTGGTGCTCCCCTGCTATCGTACTCCAGTACAAATGCAGGTCCCTGGGGATCTCGGCGTGGCGTGGGTCCATGTACAAGACGGCGTTGCCACCCGTCGCTTCGAAGGTGAACCTCCGTGGGCGCCCGCCGCCCGCGAGCCGGCGCACATCCCGCAGCCGTCCGTGAAACGCCATGCTTCTGCCCTCGATCTCGAGCGTGAAGACTCGCAAGCCCAGCACCACCATCGGTTCCGGCTGCGCGCGCTCGACGAAACTGACGATGCGGCCGCGCAGCAGAGAGCCCTTGGGCACGCGGAAAGCGCCACTCACGGCTGAACTTGCGGCCACCAGCGTGACCGCATCGCCGACGGCGCACTGGCTGAACTCGACGGGCTCCGCCAGCACGGTGTCGATGGAGAGCCCGGGCGGCGCCTGCAACTCCGCGGCGCGACCGGGCTCGCGTGGCGCGCCGGGGGAGGCCGGATCGCTTTCCCCAAATCGAATGGTCGATTCACCCACGTACTGCTGGCAGGCGCTGTACCGGGTGTGATTCCGACTGGTGACGCCGCGGCGGGAGAGCATCGTGGTCTGGGTGGTCTGCGGCAAGAGAAATTCCGAATTGCCGATTCGCATTCGGCCGTACTCGATGCTTGAGTCCGCCTGCTGGATGTCCATGTGAGGAGGGATGGCGGCGGTCCGCAGGTCCAGCCGAAGCACGTCGAGAGTCTCGGCGTCGGCCCAAAACGAACCGCTGAACCCGACGATGGCTTCCGCGTGGTTCGCCTGAATGCGGTACCCGCTGTGCTCGATCGGCACCCGGTAGTCGTAGCGCAAGGCGCGCCGCCCATCGAGCGTGGTTTCGCCCGCATAGGAGTAGGCGGGCCCCTTGGTGAGGAACACGTTCTTGGCGAAGCCCGAGAAATCCCCGGTCAGGATCGCTCCGCGCCCGATGAGTTCACGGATGTTCCGGTCCCCGAACCCGCCGGCGCCCGGCCAGGCGAACTGCTCCTTCCCGCCAACCACGGCCACTTCCAGCCGCAGGCGATCCGAGTACACGCACTTCGGGCAGGGGGAGCTGCCCCACCATCGATCGATGGTCTGGGTGCAGGTGTAGTTGGGGATTCTGGCGAAGTTGCTCGCCATTCTTTCCAGGATGCGGCCCAGCGGCGCGCTTTCCGGCTGGGCTGCGGGCGCGGTCACCGCCAGCCACAGGCACGCGCAGACGGACCCACCACGCATCGGGATCATTATAGCCGAGAGCCGTCAACCAGCTTTCGGGTCTTCCAGGATGCAGATGTCGCTCAGGTTGCGGTAGTTCTCGGCGTAGTCCAGGCCGTAGCCGATCACAAACTCATCGGGGATCTTGAATCCCACGTAGGCCACCTCGACGGGACGCTGGCGGCGATCCGGCTTATCCAGCAGCGCAACGATGCGCAGCGAGCGCGGGCGCCGCTGAGAAAGCACGTGAATGAGGTAAGTAAGGGTGACGCCGCTATCGACGATGTCCTCCACCACCAGCACATCCGCGCCCTCGATCGAACTGTCGAGGTCCTTGGTCAGCTTCACCTCGCCCGAGCTGGTCTTGCCCTTGCCGTAGCTGGAAATGCCGATGAAATCGATCCGCACCGAGCGCTTCATGGCGCGCGCCAAGTCGGCAAGGAAGAAGCAGGCGCCTTTGAGGATGGCGACGAGGTAGACCGGGCCTTCGGGATAGTCCCTGTCGATCTGGGCGCCCAGCTCGCGGACCCGCGCCTGGATCTGTTCGGAAGATAGAAGAACGCGCATGGAGTTCTGGGCCATGGCTACACTAACCGCCGCGTGTGGTTCTCTCGCTGGGAGGTCCGATGTGGATGTGGGGGCCGGTGGCCCTGCCCGCCAGGAAACCGCGGAAGGCGAAATAGGGGATGCGCATGGTCCGCAAGTACTTGCGCAGCCAGATGCCCTCGGGCTGGTCGGGATCGAGCGCCACGTCGATCCGGCCGCGATGGTCGAACCCCAGCGCACGGTGGACGGCGGTGTCTCCCACGGCGCTGACCGGGAGCGGCTTTGAAAACTGCTTCTCGAACGCCAGAGTGATCGTCTTGAGGTCGCCCGAGCGCAACAGCCCGTCGCCGTCGTAGCGCTCGGCCAGCGGCCCCGGTTCGAGCGCCGTTTCCTGGCGCTGTGCCAGAGCTTCCTGTTCACGGCGGGCCATCTCGACAAGCTGGGCGAGCAGGGCGGCTCGGGAGACCGCCAGGTCGAGCGTCCTGCGGCTGCGGTCCAGTTCCTCGAGGTAAGGCGTGAGAGCCAGGCGCGGCAGGGCGCCCGCATCGACCAGCTTCCGGGCCTCCTCGATCCGGGCTTGGCGGCGCTCGAACAACCGGGTCGCGGCCGCGGTCATCTCCTGGCCCTGCTGTTCGGTCAGTTCCTCGATCGTGAGGTTGCCGTAGAGCGTCCTGCGAAGAACGGCTTCGTCCTGGGCATCGGCGAGAATCCGCGCGGGCTCCTCGCCGCCGCGGTGCAGATCGAGCCCGCTCACTCCCTGCCCGAAGGCGAGCGCGGCGCATGACAAGCCTGCCAGAATCATTGCGCGCCGCATCCTTCCGATTGTAGTACGATGGGCCTGAGCGGCGAACTTCCGCGCCGTGCAGATGTTCGAGTCGAGAGGCGGCCGCAGGCCGTTTCCTGGAGAGGAGTTCGTTGCCGGAAAAAGAGTTGCCCGTCGCACCCGTCCTCGCGGCCGAAGCGGCGGAGTCCAAGAAAGCCCTCGACATCCGCATTCTCGACGTTCGGGGGATCAGTTCCTTCACCGACTTCTTCGTGATCTGCTCAGGGGCGAACATCCGGCAGATTCAGTCCATCAGCGACGAGGTGGAGGACCGGCTCAAGAAGCACGGCGCGCGTCCCCTGGGCATCGAGGGGTACGAGAAGGCCGACTGGATCCTGGCCGACTACGGCGAGTTCATCGTCCACATCTTCTCCCAGCCCGCCCGCGAGTTCTACGACCTCGAACGGCTCTGGCGCAGCGCCAAGCAACTGGCGATCGACCCCTCGATCCGGTGACGCCGATTCCCCTAGCCGCCGGCAGGGTGGGCAGTACTCCCTGTTGGCAGTACTCCCTTGCAAGTTCGCGCGTTCGAGCCTAGAATCGAACCATATCAACCGTGGCTAAGGAACAAGGAGGGCTGGTCCATGGCAAATCTGGAAAAACACAAGAAGAACCTTTCGCAGGAGTGGACGGAGGCTGAAGAAAGCACTATGCCTGCCCAGTCGCGGAGTTCCCACGTTCTGGGCGCGTACATCAAGATACCGAAGGCCGTGCCCCGCAAAGGCCGGCGCGCTTTCCCGGCGGCGCTCGCCGCCAAGCCGGACCCCGCCCTGGCCAGAGAGCCTGCGCCGCGCGCCAAAGCTGAGGAGAAACCCTCGCAAGCCAGTTCCCCCGGGCACCTGCGCAAACTTAACCGGCTGCCCAAGCTTCGGGCGCCGTTTTCGCCCAATCCGGCCCGGCCAGCGTCCGGCGCACGGGGTTAACGGCATCTCTAGCCCAGGCGGTAGACCTCTTCGGCGTCCGGCTTGCGTTCCTCGACACCGCGAAAGACGGCCACCAGCAGCGGAGGGGCAATCAGCGTGGTAGCCACCGCCATGAACACGACGACTCCGTACACGCGCTGGGAGATGACTCCCATGGCCAAGCCGAGTTGCGCCACTACCAGACCCACCTCGCCGCGAGGGACCATCCCGATTCCGATCCGGAGGGCGTCGGCGCGGCCCAGGCGGTAAGCTCCTAAGCCGCATCCTGCCAGCTTCGACAGAACGGCCGCCGCCAGAATCGCCAGCGCCAGCAGGAGCGTCGAGCGGCTGCCCAGCGCGCGGAGATCCAGGTGCAGGCCGATGCCAGCCAGGAAGAACGGGACGAGCAGCTCGCTGACGCCCTGGGTCAGGTCGCGAACGCGGCGTCCCACACTCTCCGAAAGCGCCATTCCGGCCAGGAAAGCACCGACGATGGCCGCGACTCCGGCGTAGACCGCGACCAGCGACAGCCCGAAGAGCAGGCACATCGACAGCGCGAACTGCGCCTCGCCAACGCTCAGCCGTTCCTCGACGCGCGGCACAACGCAGCGGACCGAGCGGGCGCCCCAGGCGGCCACCAACAACGTGAAGCCGGCGGCCGCCAGCGCGGTCAGCCCGAGCCCCAGCAGGTTCACTTTGCCGCGGGCCAGATTGCCGACCAGCGCCAGCACCAGCAAGCCCAGCACGTCGTCGATCACTGCCGCCGCCAGAATAATCCGGCTGGCGCGCGCCTGCATGAGGCCCTTGCTGGCCAGCACCTGGGCGGTGATGCCCACGCTGGTGGCCACCATGGCCGCGCCGATGAAGATCGCCTCGATTTGTGGCTCGCCCCACAGCAGCAGAATGCCCCAGCCCAGAAAAAACGGCGCCGCCACCCCCAGCGTCGCCACCAGCGCGGCCGTGCCGCCCACCTCCATCAACTCGGAGGATTTCACCTCCAGGCCCACGCGGAACAGCAAGAACATCACGCCGAGCTGCGCCAGCGCCTCCAGAAACGCGCCGGGGGCAATCCACCCGAGAACGCTGGGGCCGATCAACACGCCGGCAATGATCTCGCCGACGATGCCGGGCTGGTGCAGCCTCTCGAAGACCTCCGCCAACAGCTTGGCCGACCCGAAGACCACCAGCATGGCCAGCGGAATGGCCGCCGCTTCGTTGCCTCCCGCCAGCACCATACGCCGATTCTAGCGCAGGGCTGGACCCCGTCCTATCCGCGGCGGAACCTTTCCGGCCGAGGCGCCGTATCTTCCCATGAGGGATTATGCGCACTCGAGTTTTGCTGCTTGTTGTCGCGGCGGCCAGCCTGGCCTCCGCAGCCGATTGGACCAAGAAATTCACCGTAACCGGCAAGCCCGGACTGCGGGTGGACTCCAACGACGCCTCGGTCGAGGTGCGGACCGGCGCAGCCGGCGTGATCGAGGTCCGGGTGATTGCCGAGGGCTGGAAGATCGGCTCGGACGAAGTCCGGGTGACGGATCGGCAGATCGCCAATCGCGTCGAGCTGGAGGTTCGCATCCCCGGCGGCCATTGGGGCCCTGGCCACTATTCGGTGCGGGTGGAGGTGCGGGCGCCGCGCGAAACGGCGGCGGAAATCCACACGGGTGACGGAAGAATCCTGGTGGAGGGCCTGCATGGAGATACCCGGCTGGTTACCGGCGACGGAAGCATCACCGCCGAGGGGCTGGACGGCTCCCTCGACGCCCGGACCGGCGACGGCCGGATCGCCGTGCGCGGCCGCTTCGATCAGCTCAACCTGCGCACCAACGACGGGAGCGTCGAGACGGAAGTTCAGCCCGGCTCGAAGGTGGCAACGGGCTGGCGCATCCAGACCGGAGACGGCAGCGTGCGTCTGCGGTTGGCCTCGGATCTCGCCGCAGACCTCGACGTCCACACCGGGGACGGCAGCATTACCTCCGAGTTGCCGGTGGCCGTCTCCGGGTCGCGTAGCGAATCGAACCTGCGCGGGAAGCTGAACGGCGGCGGCCCCCCGCTGACGGTGCGAACCGGCGACGGCTCGGTTCGTCTGGACCGGCTGTAAGGGAGCGCCTGCCCATGCAGTACGCTGGGGGAATGAACCGAGATCAAGCCTGGGGAATACTCTGCGAGTTTACGAAGTCGGAAGGCCTCCGGAAACACGCGCTGGCGGTCGAGGCCTGCGTGGTGGCCTACGCCAGGAAGTTTGGCGAAGACGAGGCGACGTGGTCCGCCACCGCCCTGTTGCATGACTTCGATTGGGAGATCCACCCGGAGTTGCCCGATCACCCGATCAAGGGCGAGCCCATCCTGGCGGAGCGGGGAGTGAGCGAGGAGATTCGCCGCGCCGTTCTCTCTCACGCCAGCCACAGCGGCGTGCCGCGCGTCTCACCGCTGGAGAAGACCTTGTTCGCCTGCGACGAACTGGCCGGTTTCATCACCGCCGTGGCGCTCGTCAAACCCAACCGCAGCCTGGCTGAGGTGGAGGCCAAGTCGGTGCGCAAGAAGATGAAGGACAAAGCCTTCGCACGCTCCGTGAACCGGCAGGACATCCTCGATGGCGCCCAGGAATTGGGCATCGATTTGGACCAGCACATCGATTTTTGTGTTCGCGCCATGCAGTCCCGCGCCGCCGAGTTGGGGCTGGCGGGTTAGGACGAACCCTTAGCGGCGGCCCGTTCCAGACGGTCCGCCACGCCCGCCCATTCGGGGCCGTCCGGCAGGCGCTCCACCGCGATCCACTCCAACTCTTCCCGGTCCAGTGCGTGCAGAGTTTCATACAGCACGGAGGCGTAGGCGGAGGCCTCCGCCGGCATCGCAACGCCTTGCACCGCCGCTGGAATGCCCTCTCGCGCCTCCCGGTACAAATAGGCGCCCCGGCCCTGGGCCGGCAGGACGCCGCCGCTCACCAGCAGCAGCGGTGTCCGGGGGCTGTAATGCCTGGGGTGCATGCCGGGCGATTCGTGGCCCGGGAGGCCAAGCTGGCTCTGCCCGGTCTCCA
Organism: Bryobacterales bacterium; assembly: GCA_003137035.1. GTDB lineage: Bacteria > Acidobacteriota > Terriglobia > Bryobacterales > Bryobacteraceae > Fen-330. The sequence continues at coordinate 15,112 of PLEM01000227.1, forward strand.
CTGGCCCGATCAAGTCCTCGATCTCTGTCTGCGAAACCATGCCCGGCCGCAGCAGACGCGCCACGCCCCCGGTGAGCGAGAGCACGGTGGATTCAATGCCGACGGTGGTGGTTCCGCCATCTAGAATGAGATCCACTGACGCTCCCAGGCCGGCCCGGACGTGCTCGGCCGTGGTGGGAGAGAGTTGAGCGAACCGGTTCGCACTGGGCGCGGCGATGGGCGTCCCGGCCGCGCGAATCAACTCCAGCGCCAGCGGGTGCGCCGGCACGCGCAACCCCACGGTCGCCAGACCCGCGGTAACCACGTCGGGAATCAGAGGGCTCTTTCGAAGCACCAGCGTCAGCGGTCCCGGCCAGTGCCGGCGCGCCAAAAGCTCGGCCTCCGGCGGCCACTCCAGTGCCAAGCCGCGTGCCATCTCGATGGAATCCACGTGCACGATCACCGGGCTGGCCGCCGGCCTTCCCTTCACCTCAAAGACCCGGAGCACCGCCTCCGCGTCCAGCGCGTTCGCCCCCAGCCCGTACACGGTTTCGGTAGGGAACGCGACCAGCTTCCCCGCCCGGATCAAGGCCGCCGCGCGCACGATCTCCGGGCTTGCCGCGGGCTTATTCAGGGAGTTCTTCCTTGGCGTCGCCGGCGATCCTGCCGGTGCGCTTGTAAACCAGCCAGGCGTGCGTCAAGGCATCCAGGTCTCCGTTCAGCACGCGGTCCACGTCGCCAACGCCCAGCTTGGTGCGGTGATCCTTGATCAACCGGTAGGGCGCCAGCACATAGCTGCGGATTTGGCTGCCGAAGTTGATGTCCGCCTTGCTGGCCTCGACTTTGCGCTCCTCGACGCGCTTCTTTTCCATCTCGTACTCGTACAGGCGCGCGCGGAGCTGTTTCATCGCCATGTCGCGGTTCTTGTGCTGCGAGCGCTCGTTCTGGCACTGCACGACGATGTTGGTGGGCAGGTGCACCATGCGCACCGCCGAATCGGTCCGGTTGACGTGCTGGCCGCCTTTCCCGCCGGCCCGGAACGTATCCACCCGCAGATCTTCCGGCCGGATCTCGATCTTGATCTCGTCGTCGATCTGCGGATAGACGAACACCGATGCGAACGAAGTGTGCCTTCTGGCGTTGGCGTCGAACGGGGAGATGCGCACCAGCCTGTGGACGCCCACTTCCGAGCCCAGCAATCCATAGGCGTTCTCACCGTTCACCTCGAAGGTCACCGACTTGATGCCCGCGCCCTCGCCTTCCTGCCGGTCGGTCACCACGGTCGAGAAGTCCTTCCGCTCGGCCCAGCGCAGGTACATGCGCAGCAGCATTTCCGCCCAGTCCTGGCTCTCCGTCCCGCCGGCGCCCGGGTGAATGATCAGGATCGCGCTGCGGAAATCGTTCTCGCCGGAGAGCAGCGTCGCGGTCTCCAGCTTCTCCAGGTCCACGGAGAGCTTCGTGATTTCGCTCTGGATCTCGCCGGCGACGTCCTCGCCCTCGCGCGAGAGCTCGAACAGCGTGTCCAGGTCCGAGATCGCAGCCGCCACCCGCGCCTCGTCGGCGAGAGTCTCCTCCAGACGCTTGCGTTGCACCAGCAGCTTCTGGCTGGGCTGGCTCCAGAAATCCGGTGCGGAAACCTGTTCTTCGATCTTGGCTAGTTGCGACTTTTTTTGAGGAGCGTCAAAGATAGCTCCGCACAGCCTCAGCTTGCTGGCGGAGCGCAAAGTACTGGCTTTCGAGGGCCTCAGTGATCATTTCACGATTCTATCAGAATCAAGCAGATAGCCGCGCCGGCCGGTGTTCACCGCCCGGGTTTTCCCCAGTTCGACCGCAACTCCCTCGGCCTCGTGGATGTGGCCGCAGAAGAAGTACTCGGGCTGGTAGCGGTCCAGGAACTCGCGGATCGCCCGGCTGCCCGCGTGCACGCCTTCGCGCACGCAGTCGAGCGGCGTCGCCAGCGGCGGACAATGGCATACCAGCACCAGCGGCGCCAGCGTGGCGAACGGGGCCAGCCGCCGCGCCAATTCATCCTCGCTGTACTCGCCCGGGGTGTGAAACGGTGTCGGGTTGGAGTACCCGAGCCCGGCCACCTGGTAGCCGCCGGCCTCGAACACTTGCTCGTGGAAATCACGCAGCCCGAACTTGCGGCAGAACTCGGCGATCTGNNGGTCCAGGCCGCGCCCCCAACTGGTCAGGTCGCCGGCCGCGATGTAGTGGTCGGCTTCGGTCGCCATGAGCCGCTCCAGCGCCGCCGTATCGCCGTGAATGTCGGAGAAGACCAGGAGCCGCATACGCTTGAGATTCCGAATGATACCGCACCTCGAGATCCCGTCCGTAATCCGCCCTTAACTGCGTTGCGCCGTGTGGGACATGCTTCAGCTT
>PLEM01000300.1 GCA_003137035.1 Bryobacterales bacterium
GCGCCTGGGACCGCTCCCTGGCGGTCGCGGCGCGGTTCCGGCTCCACACTGAGCCGCGACCGCAAGGGAGCGGTTGTCCAGCCTTGTCCGCTAGTTACCAGCCGAGCCAGTGGACCGGCCCGGTCGTCAGGACCGGGACGTAGGTGATCAGCAGCACACCCAGCAACAGGATCAGGTAGAAGGGCAGGGTGGCGCGATAGATGGCTGCCAGCGGCTGCTTGAAGCGGTAGGCCGAGAGGCACAGGTTCATCCCGATGGGGGGCGTGAGGTAGCCCAGCTCCAGGTTGGCAATGAAGATGATGCCGAGCTGAACCGGGTCGATGCCGAAGGAATCGCCAAGCTTGGTGAGCAGCGGCACCAGGACGATGATGGCCGAGAACACATCCATGAAGGATCCCTTGACCAGCAGGAAGAGATTCAGCAGCAGCAGGAAGGTGAGCTTCGAGTGGATGTGGGCGTGGACCCAGGCGATGAGCAGGGTCGGAATTTGGGCGTCCACCAGGTAGTTGGTGAGTCCCACGGCGACGCCGATGATCAGCAGCACCCCGCCGGTCACGGTGACGCACTCGATGGCGGTGCGTCCGTAATCCTTGCGCAGGGAGAAGTCGCGGTAGATGAAGCACTCGACCACCAGCGCATAGGCCACGGTGAGCGCGCCAGCCTCGACCAGCGTGCCGAAACCTCCGAACAGTCCGATGAGCACGATCACGGGGAGGGCCAGCTCCCACTTGGCTTCCCAGAGCGATAGCCTGGCCTCGCGCGCGGAGAAGCTGGTGCGCGTCGCCTTGCAGCGGACGCCCTGACGAATGCCCCAGGCGGAGACCAGGGCGACCAGCAGGAGCCCGGGGAGAAAGCCGCCGACGAAGAGGCTGGGGATGGAGACTTGCGCGTAGATGCCATAGAGGATGATGGGCAGGCTGGGGGGGAACAGCAGGCCCAACGATCCGGAGGCGTTGATGAGCCCGATGGAGAACTTCTCCGGGTAGCGGGCTTTGATCAGCATGGGCAGCAGCAGGCCGCCCAGCGACATGATGGTGACGCCGGAGCCGGCCCAGGTGAAGATGGCGCAAACCACCGCGGTGGTGACGGTGAGGCCCCCGGGCATCCAGCCGAACAGCGCATTGTAGACCCGCAACAGGCGGCGGTTGGCGCCCCCTTCCACCAGAAGGTAGCCGGCGAAGGTGAACAGCGGAAGAGAAGGCAGGACGGGCGAGGCGACCAGTCCGTAGGTGGCCACGGGGACGGAAGCGGCGGGGATTCCGTCGCCCCAGAACAGCAGCAGGGCCAGGCCGCCCAGGGTGGCGAAGATGGGGAGGCCCAGGGCGGCGGCGGCCAGGATGACGACGGAGCCGCAGATCACGATCGACGAGCTGGTCAAGTGCGGAATGAAGCCGAGCGCCACTGGAACCAGCAGGCCCACGGCCGCGAGCACACGCGCCGGAGCGTGCCACACCAGCCGCAGGGCGATCAGCAGGAAGCCCACCGGCATGATGCCTTGCGCCACCCACTTGGGAATGCCGGCAGCGAGAATCGCACCGCCGCCGCGCTCGGCGAGCACGAAATCGAGGCTGGCCCAGGCCAGGCACAGCGAAACGGCTGCGGCCACGGCTGCGGCGAACGTGCGGGCGTTGGGGAGCCAGGATTCCGGCAGAAAGGTGTTGGCGGACATGGCCAGCAGCCGGTCCGAGCGCGCCGCGATGGCCGCTCCGAGCAGCGCCACCCAAAGGGTGAGGTGCTGGACGAAGACGGCCGAGCCGGGGATGCCGAAGACGCGGAACTGGCGCGAGGCGATCTCGGTGAGGGGCAGAAAGGTCATCAGCGAAATCGCGGCGATAGCGACCGCGTTTTCGGTTTTCTCGAGAACCCAGGAGGGGCGGAGCGTCACTTGGTCCTCACCCGGGCGCGGTATTCGTCGCGCAGGCGGACCACTTCGTCGAACAGGTCGGCGGCCACCATGTCGCCGCGCAGCTTGGGATAGACGGACTCGGCCTGCTTGCGCCAGTCGGCCACCACGGCGGCATCGGCGTGCACCACGGTGAGCTTGCGCTTCTGCATGGCGACGACGGCTTCATCTCCCATTCGGCGGATGCCTCCGCGCAAGCTCTGCCCGGCGTCGCGAGCCGCTTTGAGCATGTTGTCGCGGTCGGCGGGCGCGAGAGTGTTCCAAGTGGTCTTGGAGATCACGGTCGCGCCGATGAGCGGGGCCCACTTGACGTCGTTCATGTACGGCGCGAGACCGAAGGACTGGTTCAGCAGCGCGTAGAGCGGAGCGGTGGGAAGGGCTTCGATCAAGCCGGTCTGCAGGCCGGTGAGGATGTCGGTGGCGGCCAGCGCGACCGGCCGGAAGCCGTTGGCCTTCCAAAGCTGGACCACCTGGTCGTCGCCGGCCCAGGAGAACAGCTTGAGTTTGCGCATGTCGTCAAGGCGCACGGCCGGCGTCTTGGTGAAGAAGTGCACCCAGCCGACGTCGCCCCAATTGAGGACGATAAATCCGCGTTTCTCGATGAGGGCTTCCAGGCGCGGCGCCATGCGGTCGCGCACGTAATCCAGCTCCTCGTAGTTGGCGAACATCATGGGGAGCTGCAGGGCTTTCACGGCGGGCTCGATGTCGCAGAGGCCGGCCGAGAGCGCGGCGGCCTGGATCTGGCGGACGCGCAGCTTGTCGACCAGGCCGGGCTCGTCGCCGAGTTTGCCGCCGGCATAGACGATGAGCTTGATGCGGCCGCCGGAGGACTGGCGCCACTTTTCGCCGATGTCGAGCAGGATCTGATGCCAGGGGGATCCGTCCGGGGCGATGGTCCCCATCTTGATCACGGTGGTTTGGGAGAAGGACGGCGCGAGCGCGCCGGAAATCAGGAGAGCGGCGATGAATCGGAATGACATTATTGGCCTTCCGCCGGCGGGGTGGCCGGGGCTTCCAGGAACAACTCGTCCGCGCGGGAGAGCAGCCAGCGCGCGCGGCGCTGGGCCACCAGGGTGGCGAGGCGCATCTCGGGGTGAGCGCCGGGGTCGATGGCCAGCGCCCTTTCGAGCAGCGACTGAAACTCGGCGCGGTTCTGCGTGGCGACCGAAGCGGCCTCGGCGTAGGAGACGAAGAGGGTGGCGCGAGTGCCTTTGGAGAGAGCCAGGGCGCGGTCGAAGTGCGTCTTCATGCGCTCCTGGGTTTCGGAGGGCTTCACACCCACGCGCGAGTTCTCGATGCTGATGAAGAACTCGTGCGCCGCGCCGCCGTTCCAGCCTTCGTCGAGCTCGAGGACGCGGCGGATGATGGCCTCGACCACGGGAAGTTGGGCGATCATCTCGGGGTCGTCTTTCGAGGAGGCGATCGCGAGGCCGTGCGAGGCGGCGGTCCAGTAGAGCAGCGGGACATCGCGGCGGCGGGTGACGGCGAGCGCGGATTGCGGGTCCTTTTCGAGCGCGGCGCCGAATCCCTTGTGCGCGACTTCCAGGCCGCGCAGCCCGTAGGCATGGGCGCGGAGATACAGGCGCCGCGCGCGGGCCCGAAGCGCGTTGCTTTGGCGGAGATCCTCGGTGAGGAGACGGTCGGCGGGCTGCTCGACGTAGACGTAAGCGTACTCGGTGAACCCGCTGGCGGCGGCCATCAGGAGTCCCTTGTGTTTGGGGGACTCGGCGAGCAGGCTCTCCATCATCTTGAGCCCGAAGGGGAGGGCCTCGCCGACCAGGTCCGGATCGTCGTCGGTTTCAAAGACGGAATTGCCGGAAGCCAGGGCGTTGCCGATCTTGTTGACGGCCATCCGCTTGATGGAACAGCCGCAGAGCAGGAGCGCCGCGATGCTGGCGGCGGGCAGCAGTGAGCGTGATCTCATGATTGAACCAAACCGACTATGATAAACGGTCTTGCGAGGTCTGTGGCGGGCACGGCGGCGCCGCTCTCTGCGCGTGAGCCAGGGAGAAATCGGGAATTGAGTATACTGTCACCGGTTTGTCACCGGTTTTTTGGCTTGTGGCGCTGGTAGGTGCGGGCTAGCTCGAGGTAGACGCCGAGGTCGCGGTCGAGGTCGGATTGGGTGCCGTCGAAGTAGAAGTTGCGGATGGGGATGCCGCCCAGGTCGCGGGAGATGCGGGGGTAGACGGCTTCGCAGATGATGCCGTTCATGCAGGTGAAGGGGCTGATGTCGATGATGCCGTCGGCTCCGCGGCGGGCCAGGCAGATGGCTTTGCCGACGTTGAGCACCATTTCGCCGAAGGCTCCGTCGGCGGGCAGGTAGGGGCGGGCGGCCTCGAGCACTTCGTGGACGCTGGGCTCCTCGTAGCCCTGGAAATCCTCGCGGAAAGGTTCGAGCAGTACGTGCTCATCGTGCTTTTGCACGCGCAGGCGGATCCAAGCGCCCAGCGCCTGGAGCGAGATCTGGCGGCCGGTCAGTTTCATTTTGCGGAACTGCTCGGCGATGGTGTACCAGACCCATTCGGTGAGGTCGGAGATCCAGGCCTCGGCCTGATACTCCTCGAGGCGGCGAATCAGATCCTCGTTGGAGAAGGAATTGAGGCGGCAGAAAATCTCGCCCACGATGCCGATGAGCGGGGTGGTGGGCTCGCGGCGCACGGCGACCAGGTGGAAGCGGTCGCGGCAGCGCAGCATGGCGGCGCGCATGGCCTTCAACTGAACGGGCGGCTTGAGGGGCGCTTGCTCGATGGAAGCGCAGAGGTCGCCGAGGCACTCTTCGTAGGCCGTCTCGGTGGAGCCCTTCTCGACTTCGTGGGGCCGGGTCTTGAGCAGCATCTTCTGCAGGATGTCGGCCGCCACCAGCGCGCGCCATGCGGTGCGCACGAAGGGGCGCGCCAGATCGCCGAAATCGGCGTAGCCGTCCTGGCTGGAAGGCGAGAGCACGGCGGTGTTCGGAAATCCGTTGCGATCCAGAATGCTGCGGAGATAGTGGGCGTACTGGCCGAAGCGGCAGGGGCCGTCGGCGGTGGGCATGAAGAAGGCGACGCGGGCCGGATCGACGCCGGGCAATTCGAGCACCTTCATGAAATCGCCGACGGTGACCTTGGCGGGGTAGCACTCATCGCCGGAGGTGTAGCGGGCTCCCAGCTCGCGGGTGCGGTGGTCGGAGGGCGGGGTGATATCGGCCTCGAGGCCCAGCGCATGGAAGGCGGCGGCGAAGGTGCGGCCGCTGCCGTAGGCCATGGGCGGAATGTAGATGCGCTTCCCGGTTAGTGGACTGCTGTGTCCACCGGCGCGGTTTCCGTTTCCGCCTTGTAACATCGCAGAATTCCTTTACTGTCGAGGTACGCTTCGCAGCGCGTCATATAGCCGGCATCGTTGCCGTGGCCGTCGAACTGAAGCACCAGCAGGGGCGCGCCCGCGGCCTCGCGGGTGAAGTGCTTGATGTAGGAGTCGGGGCCGCACTTGAAGTTGGATATATAGATGACGTGGAGGTTGGGCCGCGCGCTGGCCAGGCGAGAGGCGGCCAGGATCTTGCGGCCGCTGGTCCAGTACATGTTGGGATGCAGGTCGGAGACCGACTCGCGGCCGGTGACCACGAAATCGATGGGGATGACGTTGGCTCCGTAGCGGTGGCGCAGCTTGCGGGGGATGTCGCAATTGACGTTGCGATCGTAGATGTTGTAACTGCGGCCGACCAGCAGGATGCCGGGCTCGCCGGTCCGATCCAGCGTTTCGAGGGCGTGGCGGCCGGCCTCGAGCAAACGGCTCTGGAAGGCGCGCTGGGCGGCGTAGGCGGCGTCGACGGCGCGCTCGTTGGCGTTGCGGCTGACGCCCAGCCGGCGCATGGTTTCGAGCAAGCCGCTGGCGACGTAGTTGCGGCCAAGCTGGAAATGCAGCCGGGGCGCCAGGAACTTGTGGCGGTGCTCCTCGAGGCCGGGGGCCGATTCGATGACGTAAGGCAGGGTCTGGTTCCAGGGGCAATAGTGCGCGACGCGGCTGCCCTCCTCGGCCTCGGCGTCGAGAATGTTGGGGATCAGTACGTAGTCCACTCCGGCGTCGATGAGGGTCTTGACGTGGCCGTGGGCAACTTGGACCGGGTAGCAGGGCTGCGCGAGGGCCATCTCGACGCCCTGGGCCGCGATTTTGGGATCGGTAGCGGGGGACAGCACCATTTCGATGCCGATGTTCTTGAAGTAGGAACTCCAGAACGGGTACATGTCCCACATGGTCATGGTGCGGGGAATGCCGACGCAGAGCTTGCCAGGGGTGCGCTTGAACTTGGGGCCGACGACGGCATGCAGGGGCAGTCCCTCGAGCAGGCGCTCGCGGAATGCGAACAGGTCCTCGATGACGGGCTTGCGGCCGGTGGGCGAGGGCTTGCGAAACTTGTCGGAGCACTTGTCGCCCCAGTAGCTTTTCTGTCCCTCGATGGTGAATTCCTTGATGTCGCAAAGGTTGGAGCAGGCCTTGCAGACGAAATCGCGGCTGCCCATGGAGAGGCGCGAGAGATCGTAGCCTCGGAACCGGCTGGCGCCTTTGGTGGCGTCGTGCCACTGGCGGGCTATGAGGGCCATGCCGATGGCTCCGATGACGCCGTTGTACGGGGGCACGGTGATCTTCTGGCCGAGCAGCCCGGCGAAGGCCGCGGCCACCGAATCGTTATAGGCGGTGCCGCCCTGGAAGTAGACCACGTTGCCGATGTGGCGGCCGCGCACCACGCGGTTCAGGTAGTTCAGTGCGATGGAGTAAGCCAGGCCGGCCACGATGTTGGGGGCGGATTCGCCCTTGTGCAGCCAGCCGGTGACATCGCGCTCCATGAAGACGGTGCAGCGCTCGCCCAGGTGCGTGGGGGCGGCGGCGGAGAGCGCCAGGCGCGCGAACTCGCCCTTGATGGCGATGCCGAGCTTGTCGGCCTGCTCCTCGAGGAACGAGCCGGTGCCCGCGGCGCAGGCCTCGTTCATGGCGAAATCGACCACCACGCCATTCTCGATGGAGATGAACTTGGAATCCTGGCCGCCGATTTCGAAGATGGTGTCGACGGGTTCGCCGCCCAGCGTGCTGGAGACGTGGAGCGCGCCGGTTTTGTGCGCGGTAATCTCGTCGTTGACCACGTCGGCGCCGACCAGTTCGGCAATCAGCTCGCGGCCGGATCCGGTGGTGCCGACTCCCAGAATCTGAAGGCGGCCGCCCCAATCGCGCTGGACCTCGCTCAAGCCTTGCTGAACGGCTTCGATGGGGCGTCCGGCGGTGCGCAGGTAAATGTCCTGAATCAGGGCGCCGCTGGGGTCCATGACCACGACGTTGGTGGAGACCGAGCCGATGTCGATGCCGAGGTAGGCGGGAATGGGCCCATCGCCGGGAGGAGGGGCGTAGGGGGCCACGCGGTCGCGGAGCAGGACCACGTTTTCCATGGAGAGCGGGCGGGAATCCTCGACGCGCTCTTCGGCCTCGTGCTGGCTGAGGCGGTGGATTTCGCGCATGGAGCGCTTGCGGCGCTCCTCGGCCTCGAGGATGGCGGCTCCGATGGCTCCGCACCAGGCATAGAGGGCGGGGACGAAGAGGTCGTCGGGGCCGAGTTTGAAAACTTCGCGCAGGGCCGCGGTCACGCCTTGGTTCTGGGACACCGCGCCGATGAGGGCGACGGGGGCCACCACGGGGCGGCTCTTGACGATACTGGACTTGAAATTGCGGGCGACCGCGTCGCACAATCCACGCAGAATCTCGGCCGGCGTGTAGCCTTTCTGCTGCGCGTGGATCATGTCGCTCTTGGCGAAGACCGAGCAGCGTCCCGCGATGCGCGCCGCGCAGCCGGCCGCGCCCACCAGGCCGCCGATCTCCTCGACCGAGTAGCCCATGCGGAGCGCCTGCTGATCGAGGAACGAGCCGGTGCCGGCGGCGCACTCGCCGCTGCGGTCGTAATCCACGATGCTGGACAGTGCGGTATCGGCCTGCTTCTCGAGGCGGATGTACTTGGAGCTTTCGCCGCCGATTTCGAAGACGGTGCGGGCCTGCGGGTAGAACAGGCTGACCATCCGGGCGACGGCTTTGAACTCGTTCTCGAAGTAGATGCCGAGGATCTTCGCGATGGTGCGGCTGCCGGAGCCGGTGACGCGCATGCCCTCGACGCGGATCTCGGGGACCACCTCGTGGAACTCCTGGAGGAGGTCGAAGGTGGACTGGATGGGGCTGCCGGCGATGCGGCAATAGGCGGAGAGCAGCAGGGGGAGGCGGCGGCCGCCGGGGGCGTCCCAATCCATGAGGCGGAAGGCGGGCTTGGCGGCGCAGAGGGCCTCAAGCACGGCGCGATCCTCGGGCTTGCCCAGCGCGGCCAGCTTGAGGCTGATGGCGCCGATATCGAGACCGATATTGATACTCATAGGAAGGGGCGAAAGTGCCTGAGCTATACAATGATACCCGGAAACCCGAGGAGGTGAAGCTATGCGGGTCCGAATTGCAGGAATTGCGGATTTGGCGCGGCGGATTGGGGGTTGAACGGGGAGGGGGGGCCTCGGGGGAGGCGCCTGCCTCCGGCTGCTGGTTGACTGTATCTGGAAGTTGTGGCGAGGGTTCCGGGAGGGACGGCTCCGGAGTTTGGGTTTGCTTTGTCAATTCTGTTTTGTGCGGGGGCGAGGGCGCGTGCAGCTCCTTGAGGGCCTTGTAGTAGGCGCGGCGGATGGAGTTCTCGT
>PLEM01000383.1 GCA_003137035.1 Bryobacterales bacterium
TCCTGGGGTTCGACAGCACCATCGACTTCCGGCCGCCCGCGACTTCGGGCCACAAAGAAGGCCGATTTGTGCAGGTGGAGGAAGGTCTCTACAAGAATGGCGTCTGGACGCCAGCCAAGTCCCAGCCCGCGGCGTCGCCGGCCCGTGGCCTGACGCTGCCGAAGGAAGGGGCCATGTTCCGAGTGAAGCTCCAGTGGAACTGAAGCATGTGGCACAGGCCTTCAGCCTGCGTTCCTACTTCTTGTAAGTCTTCGCTTCTCCGGTGCGGGCGTTGGTGACGGTGAAGGAGCCGTTCTGCTCGGCCGCTACCTTGATCCACTTGCCGTCCGGGGAATTCTGCAGGTTGGCGAGGAACTCGTCGGGCGGGTTGTCGTTGGGCGCGTTGGCCGACCAATGCATCTGGTAGAGAGCCTGCATGCCGGGCGCGGACTTGATGGTCTTGATCGCGGAAGCCGCGCCGATCTTCCTGGCGCCGTTGTTCATGATAGCCACCCTGGCATGGAGCGCTTTGGCCAGCACCGGCGAGTTGGAGATCTCGTGGCCGTGGTGGCTGACCATCCAAAGATCCACGGCGCCGATGGGGTTGTTCGGACACATCAGGGCGATTTCCTTGTTCCAGGTCAGGTCGGCGAGGTCCAGCATCCGGAACTTGCCGAAGGTGAACAGCAGGCCCACGGCGTTGGCGTTCTCCGAGGTGTCCTCGTTCACTTTGGGCCAGGTCATGGGTTTGGTCTCGGCGCAGAACGGATTCGCGGCGCCCGCTCCCTTGAGGGGAGTCTTGAGGGCCGCGCCGGCCGATGTCACAACCAGAACGTCGACGCTTTGGAACGGGATCTTGTCACCGGGCTTGACCACCAGGTGCTTGGCCTTGGCGACCAGTTCGTCGTAAGTCTTCACGAAAGCGGTGGTGTGCGCGTCGTTGACCGCGGCTGGGCCATGGTCCACGAAGGTCACCACCGGGATCTTGGCCACGACGGACGCTACGTTGCCCACGTGATCGCCGTCGTAGTGGGTGGTCACCAGCACGTCGAGTTTTTTGACGCCGGCGGCAGTGGCCGCTTCCAGAATGCGGTTCGTATCGCGGTCGTTATTGGTGGGAAAGCCAGTATCCAGCAGCATGCTCTGACCGGAGGGCGAAACGATGAGCAGCGCTTTGCCGCCCTCCGTGTCCACCACGTACATGTCCAGAGTCTTCGCGCCCGGCATCGCCATCGAGAAGGCTAAGAGTAGGAAAGCAGCCAGAAGGATCTTATTCATGGCGAGATGGTACCAACTCGCGGCCGGCAATTCAAACGTGCGAGTTCTCCAGACTTGCATTGAAGCCGTTGGATGTACAATCGATGCTTGCCGCGATGGCGCCACGAAAATCCGCCCATGAGATCCCTTTCCGCCCTACTCCTGATCGCTTGCTCGCTGGCCTGGGCCGTTAACCCGCCGCGAACCGCGAGGACGAAATTCAACTTCAATCCCGGCTGGAAGATGTACGTCGGCGATGCCGCCGGGGCCGAGGCCGCAGCCTTCGACGACGCGAAGTGGCAGAGCGTCACCCTGCCGCGCGCCTTCAACGAGGACGACGCGTTCCGGAAGAGCATTCACGACCTTCCCACGGGAATTGCCTGGTACCGCAAGCATTTCAAGCTCCCTCCCGGCTCGGCCGAAAAGAAGATCTTCCTCGAGTTCGAGGGCATCCGCCAGGCCGGCGACTTCTACTTGAACGGCAAGCCCATTGGCCGCAGCGAAAACGGCGTCATGGCATTCGGCTTCGACATCACCGGAGCCGTCAAGCCCGCTCCGGAAGAGAACGTGCTGGCCGCGCGCATCGACAACTCCTGGGACTGCCGCGAGAAGGCGACCGGCACGAAGTTCCAGTGGGAAGACCGCAACTTCTACGCCAACTACGGCGGCATCAACAAGAGCGTCTACCTGCAAGTCACCGACAAGCTGCACCAGACGCTGCCCTTGTACTTGGACCTGGGGACAACCGGAGTCTACGTGTACGCGCAGGAATTCGACATCCCAGGCGCGAGCGCCCGGATAACCGCCGAATCGCAGGTCAGGAACGAGTACTCCACTCCAAAGACCTTCGCGTATTCGGTTGCGATCGAAGACCTGGACGGCAAGCCGGTACGGATGATCAAGGGCGGGAATTACACCCTCGCGCCGGGCGAGACCAAGATCGTCTCGGCGTCGGCCCGGGTCGGAGGGCTTCACTTCTGGAGCTGGGGGTACGGCTACCTGTACACCGTCCGGACCACGCTCCAGGTGAACGGCAAGCCGGTGGACACCCTCGCCACGCGCACGGGCTTCCGGAAGACCGAGTTCGCCCGCGGGGTGCTCAAGCTGAACGACCGGGTCATCCACTTGAAAGGCTACGCGCAACGCACCACCAACGAGTGGCCCGCGGTGGGCCTCTCGGTCCCGGCCTGGATGAGCGACTTCAGCAATCGCATGATGGTGGAAAGTAACGGCAACCTGGTCCGCTGGATGCACGTGACACCGTGGAAGCAGGACGTCGAGTCGTGCGACCGCGTGGGGCTGATCCAGGCGATGCCCGCGGGCGACGCGGAGAAAGACTCGACCGGCCGGCAATGGGAGCAACGCGCCGAGTTGATGCGCCAGGCCATCATCTACAACCGCAACAATCCCAGCATTCTCTTCTACGAGTCCGGCAACAAGGGAGTCTCCGAAGAACACATGCGCCAGATGAAGGCGCTACGCGACCAGTGGGATCCGCACGGAGGGCGCGCCGCGGGAGCGCGCGAGATGCTCGACAGCCAAGTGGCGGAGTACGGCGGCGAAATGCTTTACATCAACAAGAGCCGCTCCAAACCGCTCTGGATGATGGAGTACTCGCGCGACGAGGGCCTGCGCAAGTATTGGGACGAATTCACCGAGCCCTTCCACCCCGACAAGCCCATGTACAACCGCAACCAGGACTCCCACGCCATCGAGAACGTCCAGCGCTGGTTCGATTACTGGCTCGAACGGCCGGGCACCGGCGAGCGCGTCAACGCCGGCGGGGTCAACATCATCTTCTCCGACTCGAACACCCACTTCCGCGGCGAAGAGAACTACCGCCGCAGCGGCGAGGTGGACGCCATGCGCATTCCCAAGGACGGCTACTTCGCCCACCAGGCGATGTGGGACGGTTGGGTGGACGTGGAGCGTCCGCGCATTCACGTCATCGGCCACTGGAACTACCGGCCGGGCGTGAAGAAGAACGTGTTCGTGGTGTCGAGCGCCGGAAAGGTGGAGCTGTTCCTGAACGGCGTCTCCAAGGGGTTCGGCGAACAGAGCTACCGATTCCTTTACACGTTCCCGGGTGTGGAATGGCAGCCAGGCACGCTGAAGGCCGTGGGCTACGATGCGCGGGGAAACAAGCTCTGTGAGATGGAGCACCAAACCGCCGGGGAGCCGGCCGCGATCCGGCTGACCCCGCATATCGGACCGCAAGGGCTACTGGCGGACGGGGCTGACCTGGCACTGGTGGATGTCGAGGTCGTGGACGCCCAGGGCCACCGTTGCCCCACCGCGCTTACTCCCATCCACTTCGAGCTCGGCGGTCCCGCCGAATGGCGCGGTGGCCTCGCGCAGGGGCCCGAGAACTACATTCTCTCGAAGGACCTGTCGGTCGAGGGCGGCATCAACCGGGTCATTCTGCGCGCCAATGCGCTGGCGGGCACAATCTCGCTCAACGCGAAAGCAGATGGACTCCGCCCCGCTTCGCTGGAATTGGCCTCGAAAGCGGTCGCCGTTTCCGACGGCCTGTCGACCCAGGAGCGCGATGCCGGATTGCGGTCGTATCTGGAGCGAGGACCGACGCCGAAGGGACCCGCTTTTACCATGTCCCGGCTGGAGGTGCCCATCGCCGGGGCCATCGCTGGCAGCAACGGCGATCAGGTCCGGAAGAGCTTCGACGATAACGAGGTCACCCACTGGGATAGCGACGGCGACCTCGCCACGGCCTGGATTCAGTATGACTTCGCCGCGCCCGCCACTCCCAATGAAGTGGTGATGAAGCTGATGAGCTGGCGCAACCGGAGCTACCCGATCCGCATCACGGTGGACGGCCAGGAGGTNNCGCGGCCGGGACGGGATCACCATCAAGGAACTGGGCAACGCCCGCGACCCCGACGCATCGGGACTAGGACTCAAGAACGCCAGCACCCTGAGTATTTCCGAGATCGAGATATACCAGGCTGTTGGCGGCACGCGACGATGAAGATCGGGGTAGTCCAAGCCTGGCAGCCTGTGGAGAAAGTCCGTGGCAGGCGAAACCGCCTGCCCCACGCTGGCCCAAGTCGTTGATGCTCCCTGTGGCGCATGGGGTTTCGCCTGCGTGGCTCGCCACTACTCGAACCGGTACGCCATGTAAGTACGCGGCATGTGCAAGACTTCGAAGACCGTGGTGTCGCCGTCCACGTATCCGTGCAACTCGACGCCAGTTTGCAGATTGAACAGTTTGGCGGATGGCTTCTTGATGACAATCTTGTAGCGCACCCGGCCGGGTTGATAAGACCGGGCGACGAACGTGTTGTTGTCGTAGGTGAAAAGGCAGATCTTGGCGGGGCTGTCCAGGTAAACCGGGATCTCCCCCATCAGCTCCCGCCGGATCTGGGAAAGGACTTCCGGAGGAAACTGATAGAGATCGCTTTGGTTCTCCGGTATCGTCAGGATGTAGAGCTTGCCCTTGTCGTAGCCCCTCACGCGCAACAGAACCGGGTAGCGGCTGGAGTCTTTGTAGATCGTCTGAATGATCTCCTCGGTATCCACCAGCCCGTAGGCAAGCTGCGGAAGCACGATGTCGCTCAGGGAGTAATAGTCGTTGAACGGCTCGTCGTCCATGACTCTCCGGAACGTAAACCGGTTCGCGATCACCGTGCGTCCCGTGTACTCCACTTCCACGACTTTCTCGATGCCTTTGCCTTGCATCGCCTTGAGGAATCCGGTGGTGAGCACCACGGTCTTGTTGGCGTTCAGATGCTTCACGATCTTGTCCACGATCTGCGGGTCGAACTTCGCGTGTTCGGTGAGCAGGATGGTGTCGCGGTCCTCCGGGAATTCCGGGTAGATGTCCATGGGGACGCCGATCATCCCCATGTAGTGGTGCAAGTACATTTCGCCGGAAGAATGATAGGGCTTGTAACTGGCCACGCCGTACGGAGTGCCCAGCTTACCCATAAACGAATCCATCTTGTCGTAGGAATCGCCGGCCACGGCCGCCAGGATGCTCGTCGGCTTGGTGGATCCGTCGGACTGCCGGAGGGATTCCAGCAGTTCTCCCCAGGCCCAGATGGTGATCTCCTTCGGTCTGGCAAACAGGGTGTCCTCAAGCTGCTCCGCAAAGCGGGTGAGCGTCTGGCGCGCGCCGGGGTCAACCCAGCCGCCGCCGAACTTGCCCGGCTTGATGTGCTCGAAGTAACGCATCAGTCCGTAACTCTGATAGGGCTGGAGATGCTGCACCGTGTTCTCGGTGTCCCGGGTCTCGGTGCCGGCGTAGATCATATCGAAGACCTTCGGCTGCGCCTCCAGGTTGTAGCCGGCGAACTGATACTGCTCGTACCAGTTTGGCGGTTTGAAGATGAGATTGACCTTCGGGTTGACGCTCTTGGCGTTCTTGACGGCCAGGTTTTCGCCGACATCCTTCATCACCGCCAGACGATATTCCTGCCAGGTCTTGTCTCCCTTGGCCCGCTGGCACAGGTCGCAGCGGCAGTTGAACATCCACAGGTCGTCGAAGATAATCTCGTCGAATATGGAGGCAGTGAGGGCCACCACCCTCTTGAAACGCTCGCGGTGTGCCGGATTGGTCCAGCAGAAGGACCNNGTCTTGATGCCCTTGCTTTCGAAGAACTGCTTCACCTTCCTTACATCGGCCTCGGGGATCTCCTGATTGGTGCGGTAAGTTTCCAGCCAGACTTTGTTGAACTTGATGGAAGAATGGATCAGGTCGAAGGTGTCCTGCATGAAGTTCGGATCGGCCGCCATCTTGCGCATCTCGTCTATGGCGATGAAGATTGCACTGTTGAAGTTTTGGTAGTGCTCGGGCGCCGCGGCGCGGGCTGCGGCGCCGGCGCCCGCCAGCACGATGCCCGCGGCCGCAAATGCGATGGTTCCAAAGTGCGGTTTCGCGATT
>PLEM01000329.1 GCA_003137035.1 Bryobacterales bacterium
CAGGAATTCTGCAAGTACCTCTACAAACTCGGCCTTCACCTTGTAGGCGGCGTTCTCTTTCATGCGGGTGACGAACCAGACCGCCTGGCGCGTCAGGCTCGCAAACCAGTCGTAGTCGATGTAGCCGCGGTCGATCACGAGAATGGTTCCCGGCTCGAACTCGAGCGATCGCGCCACCTTCAACTCGCTCTGCTTGCCCTCGGTCACCACCGCGAAGGAGGGCAGGTAGCCGTCGTGGTCCAGCAGCAGGTGCAGTTTGATCGCCCCTTTGGTGCGGCGGAACTTGGCCCAGTCGAACAGCGTCACGCTCCCGTCCAGGCTCATCAGCTTGTTCTTGAAGCGGAACTTCTTCCTCCCGCCCAGGCCGCCCACCAATTGCTGGCACTTTTCCAGTAGTTGGGCGAAGACCGTCTGGTACAACTCCCACGGACGGTGTTCGTTGGCGTAGGCCAGCGTGGATTTCTTCGGCGCCANNTGGCCCCAGCAGGTGAAGCCGCGCGCATGACGCTCGGCCTTGTGATCCTTAACCGCACGCTGAAATTCCAGGCGCGGGAACAACTGCAACAACCGGGAGAAAATGCTGCATACTCGATTCATGGCTGAGCCTGCGTAGTTTTGGTATTGGTTCTTGGTGGAACCCAATCCAACCTATCAGAGGCTCAGCCTGCTCACGTTCCTGCTCAGGCTCCGGCGCCAGCTACACTTGCGAAGCCAATTTCGACAAGAGTGATATTGAATCCGTTTCGTTCTCGTGCTCCGGCGCGAATGGCGGATGCATCCCTGCGTGCGGCATCGAAGGCAGTTTGTTTGCCGGACTGGAACGATGCGCTGTGCAAGTTCATAACAAAGCATCCGTTGCCCGCACCGGCATGGCGACTTGTGAGCCGGAGGGACTCCGCTAAAGACATCGTGCTTTTCTACAGGTTCGACTCTCAGGAACTGGCAAGACGTAAGGGATGTTCAATCTTCGAAGTTACGGTGAGGCGAGCTGGTTCAACCTGGGAAGTTGTCGGCCACGGTTCTGCTGGGGCCTGGCCTTACAGGGGCAGGCAATAGCGACGGACCGGCAACGCGGCGGTGTCGGTCAATGGCTTGGCCAACAGTGGCGCGTCCTTTACGGTGACGCCGCCGCCCAACGTAGTCTCAGAGTACCGGCAACTGGCGAGGCGTGCCCGGCACCCAGGTGACCATCACGGGCTCCGGCTACGCGGCAGGCGGAACCGCCTGCCCCACTGTCCAGACGCGTACTCGTTCGCGGCGAACACGGAAAAGACATCGGCGGAGCGGCAAGACCGCCGGCGGTACCCTGGTATAATTCCAGCGGATGGACGTATTTGAGGAGCTGGTGCGGCTCCGGAAGCTGGGGCAAAAGTGCGCGCTAGCGACCATTGTCGAGGTCGGCGGCTCGATTCCCAGCTTTCAGAGCGCCAAGCTGCTGGTGCGGGAAGACGGGTCGATGGTGGGGACGGTGGGCGGCGGCTGCGTGGAGGCCCAGGTCTTCACCGCCGCCCGCGAGGCGATGGAGACCGGAAGGCCGAAGCTGCTGAATTTCAACCTCGGCCAGGACGCCGCCTACGAGAGCGGTCTGATCTGCGGAGGCCAGGTGGACATATTTGTGGAGCCGATCCTGCCCCAGCCGCGGGCCTTGATCTTCGGGGCCGGGCACATCTCGAAGAGCCTGTCGAAGGTGGCCAGCCTGGCGGGCTTCGCCACTTGCGTCATCGACGACCGCGAGAGCTACGCCAACCGGGAGCGGTTCCCCGAGGCCGACGAGGTTCTGGCGGGCGAGTACGAGGAGGTTTTCCCGCGCCTGGCGGTGAACGAAGGGAGCTACCTGATCATCGTCACGCGCGGGCACCAGGACGATCTGCGGGTGCTGCGCCAGGCCGCCACGACTCCGGCGCGCTACGTGGCCATGATCGGCAGCAAGCGCAAGGTCATCTCGGTGGTGAAGGAATTGGAGAAGGAAGGAGTTCCGCGCGAGGCCCTGGAGCGCATCCACGCACCGATGGGGCTGGAGATCGGCGCGGTAACTCCGGAGGAAATCGCGGTTTCGGTGGTAGCGGAGATGATCGCGGTGCGCCGCAACGCGGATTCCAGGTGGCGCGAGCTTTCCAAGTCCATCTTCTCGAGCGACTGCGGGAAAGCCCTGCTCAAGTGAGTCTGGCGGGGCTGATCCTGGCGGGGGGCGCTTCCCAGCGCATGGGGCGAGCGAAGGCGCTGCTGGCCTACCAGGGCGAGACGTTCGTGGACCGGCTGATCGGCGTTCTGGCCCGCCATTGCTCCCCGGTGATTGTGGTGCTGGGGCGCCATGCGGAGGCGATCCGCGCCGGTTCGAAGCGCGCCGGGCAGGCGGTGCTGGTGGTGAACGAAAACTACGTGGATGGACAACTGAGCTCGTTGCAGTGCGGTCTGGCGGCGGTTCCGGATGTAGCCGAAGGGGTGCTGTTCCTGCCAGTGGATTACCCGGCGGTGCGGGAAGCCACGGTTGCCGCACTCGCAGCGGCCTTCGAGCGTCGCGCCGGATCGCCGCTGGTAGTGCCGCGGTATCAAGGCAGGCGCGGCCATCCGGTTTGCTGCTCGCGGGAACTGATCCCCGAGTTCCTGGCCCTGGGGCGGGATTCGCAGGCCCGGGTGGTGGTCCATCGCCACGCGCATGAAACCCGCTACGTCGATGTGGACGACCCCGGCATTCTCCTGGACGTGGACGAGCCGGAAGCGTACCGCAACCTGATCCGAACTCCCGAGCCGCAATGAGAATCCGCAAGAAAACGATCTGGCGGCTGCTGGGTGTGGCGGTCGTGCTGGTCCTGGCGGCCGGGGTGATCCTGCCGCAGGTGGACGCGAGCCGGTTCTTCGGCGGCCGAGTCCGGGCGAGCCTCGAACAGGCGCTGGGCCGGGGGGTGGAGTTGGGCGAGGTGCACCTGGACCTGTTCAACGGGCCGGGGTTCTCGGCGGATGGGGTGAAGATTCTCGAAGATCCCCGCGTGGGGCTCGAGCCGCTGGCCTACGTCGAATCGCTGGAAGCGCGCGTCAGCTTCGCCAGCTTGTGGACCGGCCGGCTGGAGTTCTCCAAGCTGCGTCTGGTCAACCCCCAGGTGAACCTGGCGCGGCCGCAATCGGGCGCGTGGAACTTCCAGGACCTGCTGACCCGGACGGCTGACGCGGCCCCGGCCGGCGTTCAGCTTCCGCTCATCCAGGTGCGGGGCGGCCGGATCAACTTCAAGGTCGGGGACGCGAAATCGATCTTCTACATTACCGAGGCGCTGCTGGACGCGACGCCTCCGTCGTCGCCGGGCGGCGAGTGGCGCTTGCGTTTCGAAGGCCAGCCGGCGCGCACCGACCGCACCGGGTACAGCTTGGGCGCGTTCACCGCGCGCGGCAGGTGGCGCCCCGACGCGCGTACCGGCGGAGACGTGGACTTCTCGCTGGATCTGGAGAAGAGTGCGCTGGCCGAACTCATCCGGCTGGTGCATGGCCATGACATCGGCCTGCACGGCCAGGTCAGCTCGCACGCGCACCTGAACGGGCCGGTGGCGGACGTCGAGATCACCGGGAACATGCTGATCGGCGACATACACCGCTGGGACCTGCTGCCCCCCTATAGCGACAACTGGCCGGTGGATTACCACGGACGGCTGGACATGGTCGCTCAGACGCTGGAACTGGAGACGGCGCCTCCGGCCGGGGGAGGAGCGCTTCCGCTTTCGCTGCGGATGCGGGCCAGCGGATACCTGGGCACGCCGGTTTGGGGCATTCTGGCGACGCTCGACCGCCTGCCGCTGGCGCCCCTGCCGGAGGTCGGGCGTCACATGGGGATGGCGCTGCCGCGGGACCTGGTCCTGGATGGCAGCCTGACTGGCGTGCTGGGGTACTCGGCCGGCACAGGCCTTCAGGGAAAGCTGGTGGCGGTGGAGACCGAGGTCAAGATGCCGGGATCGCCCGCCATCCGGCTGGAGCGGGCGGAATTGGTGTTCGAGGGTGGGCGGGTGATGCTTCCACCGACCGCGTTTCGGCTTCCGGCGGCGCATGAGCAAGCCGCCGGATCCGGCGTACCGCGAGGGCCGGCCCACGCGGATCGGGCTCTGTTGGTGGCGGCGTATTCCTGGACGGACCAGGCCCTGGACACGGCCATCGTGACCAGCTCGATGAGAATCCCGGAGGCGGGCTCGGGCTGGGCGCGGCTGCTGGGGGCGATCCCACTGATTCAGAACTGCCGCCAGGGCGTGTGGAAGGGGAACCTCAACTACCACCAAGAGGGCGCGCTGCCGGGTGGCTGGACGGGAACGGTGCTGGTGGAGAACACACAGATCCCGTTGCCCGGGTTGGCCGACCCGCTGGAGCTGGCCAGAGCCCGTATCATGGTCCGCGACGGCGATGCGACGATGGACCGGATCAGCGGCCGGCTCGGCGCAGCAGCGGTAAAAGGCGAGTACCACTACCGCCCCAAGGCTGCCCGGCCGCACCAGTTCCGCGTCGCGGTGGCGGAGCTGGACGCCGTGGAACTCGAGCGCCTGCTGCTGCCGGCGTTGCGGCGCGACGAGAGTTTTCTCACTCGCGCGCTGCGCCTGGGCCGCACGCGCGTTCCGGACTGGCTCGAGGCGCAGCACGCCGAAGGGGCGCTGGAGATCGGCTCGGTTTCACTCGGAGATTTGCACCTGGCGAACGTGCGCGCGCACTTCCGCTGGGATGCCGCCAATATCGAGACCACCGAGCTTACCGCGCAGTGGGGGAAGGGATCGATTAGCGGCCACCTGGTGGCGAACTTGCGGCGCGCGGTTCCCTCCTACCGCCTTACCGCGCGCTTCCGTTCCGTGAATTGGATGGGTGGGCCGTGGGACGGAAGAGGGTCGCTGGAAACTTCGGGCGCCGGCCTGGACTTGGCGCGCAACCTGCGGCTGGAAAGCGCGTTCAAGGGCCAGTCGGTCGCGTTGCTGCCGGATACGGAGTTCGGGTCGGTCTCGGGCAGTTGCCTGGTGACGGTTGCGCGCGGGCTGCCGCAGTTCCGCTTCACGGACTTGCGGGCGGTGGTCGGCGAGGAGGTCTTTCTAGGCCAGGGCGCCACCGGCGCGGATGGCCGCGTCTCCTTCGAACTCACCGACGGGCTGAGGCAAATGCGCGTGACGGGAACGCTATCGCCGTTTCAACTGAGCGAAGAGGCCCGGCCGGGGAAGTAGGATAGGGCTCCAGCCCTGTCCCAGCTCCGAAGTGGTGACCGAGCCGCGACCGCAAGGGAGCGGTTCCCAGCCATCGCTGAAGCGAAGGACCATTCAGTGCTTCGGTTTCTTTGCGGCAACTCGCTTGTCAACCGCGGCAACTGCCTCTTCGGCGGTGTTGTAAGGGCCGTGCATCCGCCCGGCCTTCATGTCCGCGAGGCCTTCCGCGATACTGCGGTCGATGAGGCTCTTCGGAAGTGCCATCGAAAGTGATCCCGTTCCCATGATGCATCAGACAGTCGGAAAGCGCGCGTGCCCCCCTGGTCCGCGGGCGGAGGCCGGACCGAGGGGGCCGGCGCGGTCCAGGGGGACCGCACCACAACTCCGAACCAGCGAACAGCGGTGCGCGTAACTCCCCTTTGCCTTGTACGGTAGAATAGGGTTTCTAATCGATGGCATCGCCCTCCGCGCCCGAACCGAGCCGCGTCGCTTCCACCCTCTCCGAACAGCGCGAGGCGGTGCGCGAGCAGTTGGCGGCGGCGTGGCAGCTTCATGTTTCGCGCATAGAGGAACAACTGAATTCCGGCTGGCGGGAGCACATCGAGCGGGTGTTCGAGGAGCGATTCGCCGATCTGGCCGCGCGGCTGGAACTCGATGTTGCCGCAGCAGTGGAGCGCGCCCGGCGCGGGGCTGCCGAGGAATTCCATTTGGCCGTTCGCCGTCTCGTAGGCGCGGAGACGGAGGAGGAGTGGGCCGCCGCGCTGCTGGATTTCACGTCGCGGTTGGCGGACCGCGCCGCAGTGTTTGCGGTGGCCGGGGGGAATCTGAAAGCCCTTTGCGGGCGGGGGATCGCGGCCATGGAGCTGGAACTCCCCGCCGGGCCGGCTTTCGCCAACGCCATTGCGACGCGCGAGCCGGTGGCGGGCGATGGCTGCCGCTTGTTCCCGATCGTCGCCGAGGGGCGCGTGGCGGCGATTCTGTATGCCGAAGGGGAGCCGGTCGACGCGAATGGTCTGGAGGCGGTAGCGGCGCTGGCCGGGGCGTGCCGGCGGCCGGCGCCGAAGGAGCGAAAGGCGGCGCCCGACTGGTCGCAGCTTTCCCGCGCGGATCACGACCTGCACCTGCGCGCGCAACGCTTCGCGCGCGTGCGGGTTGCCGAGATGCGGCTCTACAAGTCGCAGGCCGTCCTGTCCGGGCGTCCGCAGAGGAATCTCTACGCCGCGCTGAAAGAGGACATCGATTCCGCCCGCGAGGCGTTCCGCCGCGATTTCATGTCAGCCTCGCCGGCGATGCCGGACTACTTGCACCTGGAGTTGCTTCGAACCCTGGCGAACGACGATGCTGGCGTACTGGGCGAAGATTACCCCGGCCCACTTTTTTAGCCGGGTTGCTTGCGGCGCGCTGACGCTGCTTCTGGCAGCCGGTGCTTGCAGTGCCCAGACGCTAGACTCACTGGCCCGGGCCTTCCACCAGAAGCACACCCCCGCGAACCGCGCCGCTCTGGTGCGCTTCGCCTCCGCTCACCCGAAGGACCAGGACGGCGCGCTGGCGTTGCTGGCGCTGGCAAACGGCGAACGGGAACTCGGGCAATCGGCCGACGCGGTGAGGCACTTGGGCCAGCTCCGCGGCCGCGTTCCCAAGCTGGCCGATTACGTCGGATACTACCGGGCTGCGGCGCAATTCGATTTGGGCAATTTCGAGGCGGCCGTGCCGGAGCTCGACGCGGTGTGGAAGAGCGATCCGCGCTCGCCGCTGGGGGGCGACGCCGCGATGCTGGCCGCGCGGGCGCAGAAAGAGATCGGCAGGCCGGCCGATGCAGTGGGCGCACTGCGCGCCAACTACTCCCAGTTGCCGCAGCCGGCTGGGGATCTGCTGCTGGCCTCCTGTTACCGCGCCTCGAACGATTTGGCTTCGGCGGTGGTGTACTTCCAGCGCGTGTATTACCAGTACCCGGCTACGGGCGAGGCGGAACAGGCCGCGGCCGCGCTAATTGAATTGAAGAGGTCGCTGGGCCAACTCTATCCCCCGCCGACCACGCAAGCCATGTTCCAGCGCGCGGATCGCTGGCTCCGCAGCGGCGACCGGCGGCGGGCGCGCGCCGAGTACGAAGCGATCGCCGCGCAGGCTGCGGGAGAGGACCGCGAGCTGGCGCGCGTGCGCCTGGCCGAGATCGATTACTTCCGAAACGAGAACGGATCGGCCTACGCCAATTTGAAAGCGCTCGCGGTCACCTCCGAGGAGGCCGACGCGGAGCGCCTCTACTACATGCTGGAGTGTGCGCGCCGCCTGGACCGCGAGGACCAGATGCAGGAGGCGATCGAACGGCTGGCGCGTCTGCATCCCCAGTCTCCCTGGCGGCTGAAAGCGCTGGTTTCGGCCGGGAACCGCTACCTGGTCGCGAACCGGCCGGAACTCTACGAACCGCTGTATCGGGCCTGTTACGAGAGCTTTCCCGCGGATCCGCAGGCGGCCAACTGCCATTGGAAAGTGACCTGGACCCAGTACCTCCAGCGGCTACCTGGCGCAGGGGACGTTCTGCGCGACCACCTGGTGAAGTTTCCGGGCTCGGAGAACGCCAGCGCGGCGCTCTATTTTCTCGGGCGGCTCGCTGAGACGGACGGAAAGCTGCAAGAGGCCAAGGCGTACTACAGCGATGCCGTGGCGCGGTATCCCAATCACTATTACGCGGACCTGGCGGAGAAGCGGCTGGCGGAGGCGGCGGCGAGCAAGACGGTGGAGTCGGCGAGCGTGCGCGGATTTCTCAACGGCGTGGCCTGGCCCGAGCGGCGCTATCCGGCGAGCTTCGAGCCGACGGCGGCAACGCTCGAGCGCATCGAGCGGGGCCGGCTGCTGGGCTTGGCCGGGCTGGCGGAGCTGCGCGACCGCGAATTGCGTTTCGGCGCTGGCGCCGACGGCCAGTCATACGTCCTGGCGATGTATCTGGCGCGAGCGGCCGACTCGACGTACCGCGCCCTGCGAATCATGAAGAGCCTTGCGCCGGGCTACATGTCGATGCCAGTGGAGAAAGCGCCCATGGAATTCTGGCGGCTGCTGTTCCCTCTGCCGTACCGCGCGGCGCTGGATCTGTACTCGAAGCAGCGGGGCCTGGATCCATTCCTGGTCGCGGGCCTGATTCGCCAGGAGTCCGAGTTCAATCCCGAGGCGCTTTCTCCGGCGCAGGCCTATGGGCTGACCCAACTCCTGCCCTCGACCGGGCGAGCGCTGCTCAAGGCGAACCGGCGCCGCTTCCGGGCGAGCGTCCTTTTCCGTCCGGAGGTGAACCTGCGGTTGGGGACGACCTATCTGCGCGGGATCTACGACCAGAACGCCGGGAAGTGGGAGCCCACGCTGGCCGCATACAACGCCGGAGGCTCGCGCGTGGTGAACTGGATGACCTGGGCCACGTTCCGCGAGCCGGCCGAATTCATCGAGACGATTCCGTTTTCCGAAACGCGGAATTACGTGTTCTCGGTGCTGCGGAACGCGAAGATCTACCGCAAGCTGTATGCGGCGGGCGTACCGGCCGCGCCGGTAGCCAAGAAGCGGACGAAGCGTTGAAACGGCAATCGGAAGAGCGCGAGACCGCGATTCGGAAGACGATCCGGCAGATACCGCGCGGCAAAGTCGCCACTTACTCTCAGGTGGCGGCCTCGGCGGGTTACCCGCTCTGCCATCGGCAAGTGGTTCAGGTCCTGCGGAAGTCCGGCGACTCTCTTCCGTGGCAGCGGGTGGTGGGGGCGGGAGGGCGTATCGCCCTGAAGCGGGAGGCGGGCCACGATCAGCGGCTGCGCCTGGAGATGGAGGGCGTCAAGTTCCGGGGCAGCCGGGTGGCCATGGAAGAACACCAGCACGTGTTTCGGACGTGGGAAGTGTAAGTGCACGAACGGGGACAGGGCTGGAGCTTTATCCTACGGGTCGCATTGCGATCAGCGACTTAGTCAGGCCTAGAAATCTTTCCCGGATCAGGCGCGCTCCCGGGAACAGGCTTTGTAACTCGCGGGAATCGAGGAGCCGTATTTCGGCCAGGTAGTGATCGAAGTAGAAGCGGCGGCGGTCGGGGGAAGCGGGCGCGAGGGCGCCCCAGACCGTGCAATGGGGCACGAGGGCGCGCTGGCAGCGCTGGGGCAGCCAGTGTATGAAGGGGGTCAGCAGGTGTTGCTCCACGGGAAAGCGGCGATTGGGGGTCTGTATCCAATAGCCGCGGCCCACGCGCGCCACCTCGCGGGCGAACTGCCGCTGGCTGGTGGCGTCGCCTACGTGCTCGATGACGGAGTTGCTGAAGACGATGTCGAACGAGCGGTCGGCGAATGGCAAACACTTCCCGTCGCCCGCAACCCAGCGCTCGCCCGCGGGAAGTTCGGATTCCGCGCGCGGCATGTTGAGCAAGGTGACGCGCGGCTGTACTGGCAACGCTTGCCAATAGTCGGGAAGGCCTCCGACATCGAGTATGTGTGTTTCGGGGGTGATGGCGAATTCGGTTGCGAAGCGCCGCATGCGCATGCGCCGGAAATGCCGCGACAACGCTGCCGGCCAGCCGCCCGGAGTTAGTCGCACTTGCGCGCCTGATTGCCCAGGGCCAGGAGCCAGCAGCCGGGACTGTCGGCCTTCCCCATGCTGTTGCCGTTCCAGTTGATGGAGCAGGGGAGCCAGTAGTCCGGGAGGGTTGCGCGCAACTCGGTCACACCGCGGGTGATGACCAGCAACTCGCGGGAATCCGCCAGGAACTGCGCTTGTACGCGCACGGTGACGGCCTCGTCGCGCTTGGGCAGGAGGATGCGGGTCTCGATGCGGTGGCGTTCCTTGCCGCGCTGGACCATGACGCCGACCGGCTTCTGGTCCGTTGTCTGGTCCATCATCTGCACGTAGCCGGCGGCGTCGGGAACCTCTTTGCCAGCGACCGAGAGAATGCGATCGCCGAGTTTGAGCGGCCCCTTGTAGTTCTCGGGCAGCCACCCCACCAAAAGGCCCGGGCCAGGGGCGTCGGGATTGAAGCCGAACCCGCCCAGATCCAATGCGGCGCCCGATCCCGGCTGCACCCGGGTCGAGGGAACAGCGTCGTTACGTTGCGCGGGGTCGAACCTGGTCAATTGGACCCAGTAGCATCCAGAGAAGGCCGGATTGCCGGTCTCGCAATCCACCTTCTCGGGGAAGGCCTGGCGGGAGTGGGTGGCGAGCCACTGGAAAGCCTGCTCCACGGTCATGCCGGGGGGCTGGGGCTCGAGGTTGAATCCGGCCGTGACAAGTTTGGCGCGCAACGGCTGAAGCAGGCGGTCCTCAGGCCGGGTGATCCAGAGCACGGGCACGAGTTGCGAATTGGCGCCGAACAGGCGGCCGGAATCGATGGCGACCTTGGGGGTTCCTCCAATCGCGAGGGCGGCGGCCCACAGGTCGGGTCTGCGGGAGACCGCGAGAAAGAGGATGGCAGTTTCTTCGCCCTGGCTGGCGATATAGGTGCGCAGGGGGTTGGTGGGGCGCTCGCGGCGAGACGACTCGACCGCGGCCTCGATCGCGCGAACACCCGCGTCATTGGGCGCGGCCTGGACCGCGACGACCTCCCATCCGGGGATTTGCGGGGCAGGCTGGGCGTTCCCGGATACGAACACGAGCAAGGGAGGCGCCTGTGCCAGGAGCAGCGTGGCCGCGCCGAGCATCCCGAGAATCAGTCGCACGGTTCGCCTCACTAGCGTTGGATCCGCGCCCGGATCTGCCGGGCCAATTTCTCGATCCGCTCGGCCTTCTTCAGCGAGGAGACCGATAGGACCAGGTAATCGTCCTTCTCGAGGTTGGCCTGGAGTTGGCCGGCCATTTCGAGAATCTCCTTGACGTCTCGCAAGGACTTCTGGTGTTCCTGTTTGAGGATTTCCTCCCGCTGCGACTTGCCGTCCGGGAACTTGACGTCCGGCTCCTGCCCGGGAGTTTGTTGCGGCGCGGCCGATAGACAGGCCAGCGCGAGCGCTGCCACGCCAACGCGAACAATGTATCCGAAGGTCACCCCTATATGGTAGTGCCGAAAACCGGGAATGAGTATACTGCCACCGGTTTGCCACCGGTTTTCTGCGTGTCAGGCCCAGGCAATCAGGCCGGGGAGGAAGGGAGTGGCTCCGTCGGCGGCGGGCAGGTCGGGGTGATTGGGGCGGACGCGGACGGTGAATCCGTGCAGACCGCTCTGGGCACACGCGACCGTGGCCGCCTCGAACAGGTACCTGCCCTGGGCATCGCGCCCAGTGGGCCGCATGGGCGTGATTCCGGCCTCCAGGATCTCGTTGGCGGGATTCAGCTTGCCCAGATACATCTCGACCGCCACGTCGTCCGGTGTCAACGGGCCGAGTTGGATGCGCGCTCGGGCGCCGAAGTCCGAGCCAACCAGGAGCGCCGCGCCGGGGCCGTCTTCAACCGCTTCCACGCGGACCTGCTGCCAGCCGGCGCGGACCCTCGCCATCCAGGCGGCGAGGGCTTTGGCGCGGGCGGCGCCGTCGGCCTCCAGAAGGCGGAACTGGGAGTGCGCTTTCGCGTAAAACTTGCAGGTGTAGTCGCTCACCATGCGGTGCGTGTTGACGAAGCGGCAGAGGGTGCCGATGGAGACCTTCATGTGGCCGATCCACCGGCGCGGGAGGCGGTCCGCGCCGCGCTCGTAAAAGGTCGGAATGACGTCGCGCTCGAGCAGGTCGTAGAGCGCCTCGGCCTCGATCTGGTCCTGATACTCGCGGTTGTCGTAGGTCTCGCCCTTGCCAATCGCCCATCCGATGCCCTCGGCGGGGGCGGCGGAGCGCCAGACCTCGTCCCACCATCCGTCCAGGGTGCTGACGTTCAGGGCGCCGTTGGCTGCTGCCTTCATGCCGCTGGTCCCGCTGGCTTCCTGAGGCCGCAAGGGCGTGTTGAGCCAGACATCGACTCCTTGCACGAGGTAGCGCGCCACCGCCATGTCGTAGTCTTCGAGAAACACCAGGTTCCGGCCGAGTTCTTTCTGGCGGGAGAAGGTGGTAATCTGCCGGATCAGTTCCTTGCCCGCCTCATCGCGCGGGTGGGCTTTGCCGGCGAAGATCAACTGCACGGGGCGGGCCGCGTCGGAGAGGATGCGCTTGAGCCGGTCCACATCGCGGAGCAGCAGAGTAGCGCGCTTGTAGGTTGCGAACCGGCGCGCAAAGCCGATGGTAAGTGCGTCCGGGTCGAGGATTTCGTCGGCGGCCTCGATCTCGGCCGGCGAAGCGCTGCGCCGGATGCGCTGGTTCTGGACGCGGAGGCGCGCCCAGGATACCAGCCGCTCCCGCCGCCGCTCGTGAGTGCGCCATAACTCCTCCGCGGGAATGCTGTGAACACGGTTCCAGACTTCGCTGTTGGCGGGTTCCTCGTGCCAGCTTGGACCGAGGTAGCGGTCGTAGAGCTGGTTCATCTCGAGCGAAATCCAGGAACGGAAGTGGACCCCATTGGTGATGTGGCCGATGGGGATCTCTTCGACCGGCACGCCGGGCCAGAGGGGCTGCCACATGCGGCGGCTGACCTGCCCGTGCAGCTTACTCACGCCATTGCGGTAAGACGCCAACCGCAACGCCAGCACGGTCATGCAGAACTCGCCCTCGTCGGCGGGGGAGCGGCGCCCCAGCGCCAGAAACTCCTGCCGCGAGATGCCGAGCGCGCGGGGGTACTCGGCGAAGTAACGGTCCATCTGCTCGACCGAGAAATAGTCGTGACCGGCTTCGACCGGGGTGTGCGTGGTGAAGACCAGGCTGGCGGAGGCCAGTTCGCAGGCCTCGGAGAAGGCGAGCCGGCGAGTCTCCATCAGCCGCCGGACGCGCTCCAGGCCCAGGAACGCCGAGTGCCCCTCGTTCATGTGGTAGACGGTGGGCTCGAGGCCCAACGCCTCCAGCGCGCGGTAGCCGCCGATACCGAGCACGATCTCCTGGCGGATGCGCATCTCGCGATCGCCGCCGTAGAGCTGGTCGGTGATGTCGCGATCCTCCGCGCGGGCGTTGCCGTCGAAGTTGGTGTCGAGCAGAAAGAGCGCCACGCGGCCGACTTGCGCGCGCCAGACTTGCGCCTTGACCTGCCGCCCGGGGAAGCCCACCTCGACCACCAGCGGCTTGCCGTCGCGGCCGGGAGCGGGGCTCACCGGCAGGTTGTGGAAATCGTTGTTCGGGTACTCCTCCTGCTGCCATCCGGCTTGGTTCAGGTACTGGCGGAAGTAGCCCTGCTGATAGAGCAACCCGACGCCCACCAGCGGGATGCCCAGGTCGCTCGCGGACTTCAAGTGATCTCCGGCCAGAATGCCCAGCCCGCCGGCAAAGATCGAGAGGCACTCGGTGAGGCCGAACTCCAGCGAGAAATAGGCGACCAGCGGCTTGTCGGCCTGGTGCGAGTACATCTTGTGAAACCAGGTCGCCTCGCCCGTCAGGTAGGACTCGAGTTCGCTCTCGGTGCGGTTCAAGTGGGCCAGAAAAGCGTCGTCCTGGGCCGCCGCCTCGAGCTTGGCCTGCTCGATCGAGCCCAGCATGAGCACCGGATTGTGGCCGGTGGTTTCCCACAAATCCCGGTCGAGCCGGCGGAACAATTCGATGGCTTCGTGATTCCAGGCCCAACGCAGGTTATAGGCGATGACCCGCAAGCCCTCGATCGGCGCGGGCAGGGAAGGGATGACGCTAAAGGTTCGGATGGGTCTCATCTTGTCTCGAATCGTACGCCGAATAGCGGGCGGGAAGCAAGAACACAGGCTGAAGGCCTGTGCGGGCATCTTCTCAAAGTCCCGTCAGCGAGCGGTTTCGCAGTAGCTCATGGACCTAGGAAGTCAGCACCTGGATGCAGGCGCGGCAGAAGGCGGGCAGATCGTCGGGCTTGCGCGAGGTGACCAGGCGGCCGTCCACCACCACCTCGGAGTCTTCGTAGCGCGCGCCGGCGTTGACGATGTCGTCCCTGATCGCGAAGAAGCAGGTGGCGCGGCGGCCCTTCAGC
>PLEM01000043.1 GCA_003137035.1 Bryobacterales bacterium
TGCTGGGAAACTGCGATCTGGCGGAACTGCTCAACCTGGCCGAGAGTCGCATCGCATCCTTGCTGGCCCGTCACGAACAAGAGACCGGCCAGGTCGTACCTCGGCGCGCTACCCTCCATGACGTCGGCTCAGGACTCACCCACAAACGGATCATCTGCTGGAAACGGTATGCCGAGGGAAAGCCGACCCCGGAAATTGCGCGCGAGACGTATCACAGCCGGCAGGCAGTGGACCGCTACCTTGGCCAATTCGACCGCGTCCGCCATTGCCGCAAGCAAGGCCTAACACATAATGAGATCTCATTTACCTTAAACTGCAGCCTGGGACTGGCTCGAGAGTATCTGGCGATCGACGATGAACTGCGCAAAAGCACGGAGGGGCACAGAAGCGGGGCGCACGACACGAGAGTGACGGATCATTAGGCGGCCCGGCGCAGTTCTGACCTGCGTTCCCAGAAATCTTGGAATCGCCCGCTGAGTCTGGAGCACCGCAACGCGATGATGGCGTTGGATCCGCGGACGGTCCAGTGCATTCCCGCGCGCTTCAACCTTGTGCCGATTGCGACCTTGCAGCCAGCCTCCACCACGCCGGAGGAGGTACACAGGCCTTGGTCATGGAACCGGGGATAGCACATGCGGTGGCGGTTGCGATGGATGTATTGAAAGCACTTTCTGGCCTCTTCGGAGCGGTCGGCGTGACGGCGCAGCGCCCGCAACAGATCCGGCAGGCGGCCGCTATCCAGTTCTTCGTGCCGCCGCTGAGCCCAGAGCTTGGCCTCGACGGAGGTGGCGCCGTAGAGGGACTTGCCGACGTTGCTGAGGTGTTCTTTGACATGGAAGCGGTCGACGATCTGAATGGCGCGCGGAAACAGTTCGTGAGCAATCTTCCAGATCCAAGCAGCGCCGTCGCCGATCACGACGGTGCACTGAGCTTGCGTGAAGCACCGCCGAGTGGCCTCGCGGAGAACCCGTTGGGTGAAGGCAGAGGGGAGGTGGTCGGTGTCCAAGGTGGCGGCGCTCTCGATGGCCGCCGAGTAGGTGACGGAGCCCTCGTCGCGGACGGGACGGCCTTCGGAATCCTGCGAGTCCGCACTCCATACCGTACACAACTTCACCTCCCGTGTTTTGGCGCTTCCGTCGGGCTGCTTGCCGGAGCGGCCCTTTAACTCAGAGGCGCGCATGGGAATGCCCGTGCCGTCCATGCCGAGGTACAAGGTGGAGGGCAGCGGCGGGTTCTGCATCGGTTCCAGATCCTGGATTTCATCGGCGGCGATCTCCGCCCCCAGCGCTTCGGCGGCGCGTTCCACCTGCTTGGCATCGACACAGACACCGGCCAGTTCTTCCAGGAGTTGACGGCCTTCCTCGAAGCTGACCATCGCTCCCACCGTGCCGATCATGCGGGTGACGGCGGGCGAGAGTGAGGTGTCCTGCAAGCCGAGTTGTTGATCGCGAGGAAAGAAGCCGTGACCACAGGCGGGGCAGTTATAATAAGCCCGCTCCAGTTCTAGCGGGCCGAGGCTGCTGTGGAAGGTCTTCGCGCGTCGACCTGCGTAGCGCGCCACGCCACCGCAGGCGCAGGTGTGGTGCGTCTGCTGGCCGTCGCCGTGATCGGCGTTGAGGCGCTGCTGGATGGCGAGGGCGGCCAAGCCGAGCGCCTGGCGCCGGACCGCCGCTTCCAAGGCCTCCAAGTCGAGGCTGTCCAGACTCTGGCGGCCCAACAGCGCTTCGATATCCCAGAGGATCTCAGCGGCGAGGAGGCCGTCGAGGGAGTTTTTTTTTACTGCCCTCGGCCTCCGATCCCGCCTGGCGTAGTTGCCAGTCGCAGATCCGTTCGGACACAGCAACCAACTGCTGAACCAGTTGACGGAAACGATGGTACTGGTCGAGCTGCTGGCGCGTTCGCTGCACAGCGGGGCCGGCTGGAATGATCCGCGTCACGGTCTTGCCAGCCACCGGGCGGGTGAGCGAATAGGAGGGGCCGTGGCCCTGGTCATCCTTCTTGGCGCAATGGCAGGAAGGCTTGCCGCACTTGCGGAAGCGGGCCACGAGGGAGCCGGGGCGCATTTCACCAATGTTGGTGAGTTGAGAGAACAACTGGTCGCGTTGCAGGACCAGGGCATTGAAGTCCGGAGAAGTAGGCATAGATCACCTGACAGCATTATACACTGTCAGACTCAATACGAAAAGACCCTCGGGGTTCATCGGTACTGAATTCCGTCACTCTGCTGTCGTGCGCCCCCTCCAAGCTCGTTGATTGCAGAGTGAAGATGCAGTACGATAACTTTTACGATAACTGAAGTCAAATTGCCGATGGGGAGCGATCCCTCTATCCCTATTAGGAGACGATCATGAAACGCAGAATCCTCGCATGCACGGTTATGTCGGCCTGTGCAGTTCTTTTCACCGCCCCGTGTTTCGGGCAAGCCGCCTCCGGCATCCCGCACTTGCAGAAGCAGGGAACGGTCACGCAGTTGGTCGTGGACGGCAAGCCGTTCCTCGCGCTGGCCGCGGAACTGCACAACTCCAGCGCCTCCAGCCTGGAGTATATGAAACCGCTCTGGCCCAAAC
>PLEM01000498.1 GCA_003137035.1 Bryobacterales bacterium
ATTACTTCGACGAGCAGTCGCTTACCTCGGTGGCGGCCATTGAGAACGGGGCTTTCAAGAACCTCAGCGGCCAGAGTTACCGGGCCATCGTGGTTCCCGCCTCGACGGCGATCACGCGCAGTGGTCTCGAACGCTTTCAGGCCTTCGCCAAAGCGGGCGGCACGGTGATTTTCGTGGGCCAGACTCCAAAGCTGGTGGTGGACAAGACGTTCTTGAATGCCAAGGAGGCGCCCGACCTGAGCTTCGCCANNCTTCTTCAACGAGAGCAACCAGGAACAGTCGCGCACCGCAACCGTCGTCGGCCGCGGCCAGGCGCAAGCCTGGGACCTGGCTACGGGCGAGATTCATCCCATCTCCGGCGCGGCTTCCGAGAACGATTCCGTGCGCTTTCCGCTGGTGCTCGCTCCCTACGAAGCCAAAGTTGTCGTGGTAGGGCCACTTCCCGGCGGGGTGGGCGCTCCGGAGCCGTCGCTGGTGGCCGGTATTACCCTCGCGGAGTTGGGCGGAGACTGGACGCTGGATCTGAACGGCAAACAGGTGACCACGCCTCTGAAGACTTGGGAGGAGCTGGGCGCGCAATCCTTTGCGGGCCCGGCCACGTACCGCAAGCAATTCACCGCTTCCGCCACGCCGGCCGGCATGCGGCTGTTTCTGGAAGTCGCCGACGTGCGCGACTACGCGCGGGTGAAGCTGAACGGGAAGGAGTTGGAGGCGCACGCCTGGCAGCCCTATCGTTGGGAGGTGACCAACGTGGTGAAGCCGGGCTCCAACGAACTGGAAGTGGAAGTGCGCGCGAACGTGGCCGGCCGCGGCTTTGGCGGCCCGCCTCGGGCTGCCGCAGCGCCGCCGGTTTCCGGCCTTCTAGGACCGGTCCGCCTGGTGGCGCGCTAACAGTATGCGATTAGCTGCTGGTTGATGAGCGCCAGATCGTCGTCGTCCGGCTGGAACGGGAAGCTGCGGATGTCGTCGCCCGGTGCGCAGTCGCCGAAGGGGCGGTTGCAGGCCACCGCGCCGTTTTCGTCGGGGCATCCGCTGGTCATGAACGGCGTGCCGGTGGCGGCCGCCTGCTCGGCGCGTTCCCCAGCCGCTCCGAAGGAGACAAGCTGGCCGCGACCGTCGAATGCGAACTCCTCCGCGCTAGCCAGGTCTTCGTCGATCAGGTAGCGCGCCAGTTGCACGCGCCGGTACTGGCCCACGGGCGGCTGCGGGTGCGGGGCCAAACGCGAGCCGGCCTCTGGGAAAAACGAAAACAGGTGTGTGGATCCGCCGGCCTGCCGGATGCGGCCGATCAGGCGGATCATCTCCTCTTCGGTTTCGCCTAATCCCACAATCAGGTGGATTCCGACGCGGTTCGGCCCGAAGACTTCGAGCGCCTCTTCGAAGAAGCGCCAGTAGCGGGACCAGCGATGCGGTCCCTGGACGTCCTTGGCGCGATGGTGGTCGAAGATGGGTCGCGTGGCCGCGTCGACCGCGATGCCCAGGCGGTCGATGGGAATGCCGCGATAGAACTCCAGATCCTCCCGTGTGAGCAGCGTGGGGTTGGACAGTACGGAGATGGGCGCCTCGGGAAGTTGCTGGTGCAGCCGTTCGAGAATCACGCGCGCGTCCTGGGCCATGCGCGGGTGCGTGATCGTGGAGAGGCACACCCGCTTTACCACGGAAAGCCGTTCGCGCGAGCGGGCGATCACCTCGTCGAGCGAAATCACCGGCCACGGCACGCGAATGAAACTCTTGCCCTCGTAGCTGCCTTCACGGTGGCGCTGCAACCCGCAGTAGGAGCAGTTGGCGGCGCAGCCCTCGTCGTAGGTCATCAGCAGATTGATGCATCGCAAAGAGGCATTGCGATAGAACCAGCCCGGCGCGATGCCCAGCGTCATGGCCGCGGCCAGACTGATGCGCAGATACTCGGGACTTTCCAGGCTGGCAGCTTGTGTTTGTGGCGTCATCGATTCCCCTTGGCGGCGATCGAGCAGCAGGTTTGGAGAAAGCCGGCCTCTACGCCCAGCGAGCGGGCGTAGTCTACGCTCTCTTCCGCATAGAGAGCCACGCGGTTCACGCCGGCNNCGATGGCCATGCGCTCGAGCGCCCGGCCGTACTCGCCGCGCGGACGGGCGCAGCCGAGCGCGATTTCACTTTCCGGAAAGAGCAGGCGCGATTCACCCAGCAGGCGCGCGGCTTCCTCCAGCGCGGGCGGCGCCGCGCCCGCCATGGGTGTGCCGGGAAGCGGCATGAGCGCCACCCACACCAGCAGTTTCGGCGGGTAGCGCCGCAGGATTTCGAGCGCCCGCCGCTCGCCCACGATCCTGCCCTTGTGGATTCCCATCACGACGTGCGGTACCACTTCGAGGCCGGCGGTGTGGAGCGCATCGAGCGAGTCATCGAGCAGCGCCGCGCCGTCGGCCAGGTGGATCACCTCGCGCCAGGTTTCTTCGGCGCCCACGATATCCAGGTTGGCCTGGTCCACGCCGGCCTGCTTCAGCGCGGCGGCCGTTTGGCGGTCCACCATGCCGGAGTGAACCGAAAGGTGCAGCCCGGTGCGGCGCTTCACCTCGGCCAGGGCGTCCAGAAAGCGGCTCCAGGGCAGCCGGCCGCGCGCATCGCTGCCGCCCGTGATGAGGAAGCCTTCCATTCCGGCATCGCGAAGGCGCAGGCAGAGGTCCACCAACTCCCTCGGCGATTGCGCCGACGGCATGGACTTGAGAATCTCTCCGGAACAGTGATCGCAGCCCAGTCCGCAGGCCGGTCCCGTGATCGAGATCGCGGGATAGCGCCCCCGCACGCCATCCATGACGAACATGCCCGGCAAGTAGAACACGACGCGCTTGCCGAAGCGCTCCCAGGACAGCGCCCGCGCGCGCGCCAGAAGCCGATCGACGGGTTCACTGCGCATGGTAATACTCCGGAAAGGCGATCCACGTGCGCCGGATGAGGCGCTCGAAACTGCCCTGGTTCCACTCGGCGCACTGCGTGCGGCGGTGGCGCAGCGCCCGGTTCAGGGAATGCTCCAGCAGGCCGCGCCATTCCTCTTCGTACGCCCCGAGGTCGTTGCAGGCGGCCTCTCCGGCCGCTTGTCCGCACTGGATGGCGGCGGGAATGCCGCTGCCCGTGATGGGATCGGTCTGGCCCGCCGCGTCGCCGGCGAGGACCCTCCGGCCGCGCATCGTGCGCGCGGGGGCGCCGCCCACCGGAATCAAACCGCCGGTTCTGGCGCGCGTGGCGCCGGGTTCAACCACACCACGCTCGCGGAGTCCGGCCAGAAACGCATCGAGCAGACGGGGCAAGGACGCGGCTGCAGGGCGCGCCACGGCCACCCCCACGTTGGCCCATGTTCCCTTGGGAAACATCCATCCATATCCCGCGAGGAACTCGGGCCGGAAGTGAGCCTCGGTATGTTGCATGGGCGCCACCAGGGGCGCTTCCACCTGCAAGCCGTAAACGAACTCCGTGTGCGCGCAGTCCATCGAGCGAGCCGTGATGGAGAGCGGGCCATCCGCGCCCACAATCACGCCGGCGGTGAGCCGCCGCGCGCCCACCAGCACCGCGCCGTCTTCCACGGCGGACACCGCGCAGTTGGTCCACAGTGTGGCGCCCGCGGCGACGGCGCGCTCGGCCAGGTGCCGGTCGAAGACCACGCGGTTCAGAATCACGCCGGGCCATTCATTCTCGGCGGCGAGTGTTCCCTCGATGAATGTGCGTAGCGTGCCCACCCTCTGCGCCACCGCCGCCTCCGGCGCATTCACTTCACCCGCCAGGATGCGGGGTATGTACTCGGCGCACTGCACGGGGAATCCTACGCGACGGCGCCGTTCGATCATCAAAACGCTCAGCCCGGCGCGCGCCATGGGGAGCGCGGCCGATGCTCCGGCCGGGCCCGCTCCGATCACGATGGCATCCCAGTGGCTGGTCATCGCGCGGCCTCGCGCAGCGCCAGCACCTTCTCCAGCAGGGGCAGGTTGATGTGCGTCTGGTGTTGGAACGAGCCATGATAGGCGTCGCGCGCCTTGCCCAGGTCGTAGCAGGTGGTGCTGTCCATGCCTACCAAAATGCCCGGCACTCCGGCGCGTTCGAAATCGCGTGCGTGCTTGGTGTAGAAACCCTCGCAGCAGCAGCCGATGAAACCGCGGCCGTCCCCGGCACGGATGCGCCGCAGGTGGTCCTGCAGGTTTTCGAAACTCACGATGGTGAGGGGCTTGAGCGAGTGGGCGCGGGCCATGCCGTAGCCCTCGCCGATGGAACACAGGTTGCACTCCGTGCATCCATCCTGCTGGCGCAGCGCGCAATCGAGGTCCTTGGCGCAGTAGGGAAGCAGGAACCATCCCCACTCCTGCTGCATGACTTCGGGCAGGCTGCCGCAAACTGGGAACAGATCGTTGGTTTCCTCCTGGCTGAACCCCAGATTCAAGTACGGCAGCTTGTCGAGGGCCTTGCGGAAAACGCGCGCAAAATCTTCCACGCCGAGGGAGGCGAATTGAGGAGCCGCTTCTTCGAAGAACTCCGCCAGGATCTCCTCCACCGCGTCCATGCGCGCCGGAGCGCCTTTGAAGCGGCTTTCCAAATCGTAGACGGCGCGCGCCGGCGAAGCGAAGAAGTCGCCCCGCAGGTTGGCCGAGCGGATGCGCCCGCGCGCGGCATCGGCATC
This sequence comes from Bryobacterales bacterium, assembly GCA_003137035.1. GTDB lineage: Bacteria > Acidobacteriota > Terriglobia > Bryobacterales > Bryobacteraceae > Fen-330. The sequence goes on from PLEM01000498.1 coordinate 4,640, forward strand.
CAGCATCAAATGAATTACGCCGCCGCGCCCGCGATGGATGGCCTTGAGCATCTGGCGCGAACTGCTGCCGGTGCGCCGGCCGATCCAGCTTTCGGATTGGAATTCGGGCAGGGTGCGGCTCAGGCGCTCCCGCTCGCCGGCGGGCAGTGGGGAACGGGCCCACTCGACGCCGAAGTCCGCGGCGAAGGCGCGCGCAACGGCTTCCTTGATGGCGGGCGCCTGGGGCCTGTAACCGAGTTCGGCGCGCAGGGTGGTGACGCGCTCGCGCAGGGAATCGATTTCGTGCGCATCGAGTTTTTCCATGGGCACGCGAAGGGCGCGCAGCATGGTGTGGACGTCCAGATCCACCAGCAGAGTGCCCTGAAACAGAAACGCCGCGCCTTCCGTGGCGCCTCCGGTGCCGGCAATTTTGCGGCCGCGCACTTCGATATCGTTGCGCGGACGGAACGACGCCTCCATGCCGCAAAGCTCGCGCAGGGCCGCGCAGAAGACGCGTGCCAAGCGCTCCGAGAGCGCCGCGGGCGCAACCTGGAAACGCGGGTCCTCGCGGCTGGCGACAATCTCCCACCCGATGTGGCACGGCTCGAATAGGATCGCGCCGCCGCCGGTGATGCGCCGGTTCACTTCCAAACCGCGTTCGCGGCAGAATTCGAGCCGCACCTCCTGATCGAGTTGCTGATGGCAGCCCACCAGCACGCTGGGAGTGGCGAATTGCAGAAAGCGAAGCGTGTTGGGAGATTCGCCGGCCGCCCGGGATTCCAGCAGGACTTGATCGAGCGCCATGTTCTCGGCCGCGCTCAGGAAGCCCGTGTCCAGGAGCCGCCATCCAAGGTTCGGTTGCATGTGGCGGAGCGGCGCCGCGGCGCAGGGAGTGCGCCCGCCGCCGAAATAACTACCAGTGTATCCGAAGTCGCGCTCTGGAGCCGGCTTCGCCATTTGTTCGCCTCTGAACGGGCGGGACAAAGCCGCCGAGCTTGGAGGATGGAAACCGTCGTGCCACGGGGACCGGAAACACGCTGCCCACCGAATGCTTATACAATCAAGAGCTTGACGCAGCCTTGTCACGCTCGCATGCTTAGAGGTCGGCCATGCCACACGCGGTGAGAGAAAACCCGGTCCCGAACTCGCCGCACGAAGAACCGACGCGCCAGTTCTACTTCGGTGACGCGGGCATTTCGCAGTTTCCGTTGACGCGGCGGGCGGTGCCTGCGAGCTGGCTCGAGGAGTGGAAACGGAGCGGCATTGTGGAATGGTGGGGATGGCAGAAGGAGATAGCCGCGGGCGACTTCAGCGGGAGTGCGTCAATGAAGCTACTCTGAGGGTCTATGACGAGCTGCTAGGCAGTTCCCGCCCCGATCTGGTAGCCTCCTCAATATAGCGGACAGTAAGGAGATTTCGTTCAATGAACGTACTGATTACCGGAGGCGCCGGATTCATCGGGTCGCATCTCGCGGAACGCTGTTTGAAGGAAGGCTGGACGGTTGCCGTCGTCGACGACCTGTCAACGGGTTCCTTTACCAACATCCAGCACTTAAAAGGCAACGCCAACTTTTCTTACACCATAGATACTATCTTCCATGCCCCCATGATCGCCGAGTTGGTGGATTGTTGCGACATCGTATTCCACCTGGCCGCGGCGGTCGGCGTAAAGCTGATTGTAGACAGTCCGGTGCGCACCATCGAAACCAACGTCCATGGGACGGAGGTCGTTCTGCGCGCTGTCGCCAAGAAGCTGAAGCGTATCATCATCGCCTCCACCTCGGAGGTGTACGGGAAGAGCAGCCAAGTCCCGTTCCACGAAGACGACGATCTGGTCATGGGACCCACGACCAAGGGGCGTTGGAGTTACGCCTGTTCGAAGGCTCTGGACGAATTCCTCGGACTTGCCTACCACCGCGAGAAGGGCGTTCCCGTTACGGTAGTCCGGCTGTTCAACACAGTCGGCCCGCGGCAAACCGGACGCTACGGCATGGTGCTGCCCAACTTTGTCGCGCGAGCGCTGCAGAACGAACCCATGACTGTGTTCGGCGATGGGCGGCAATCGCGTTGCTTTGGATACGTTGGGGACGCGGTGGAGGCGCTGGTGCGAATCGCAAAAAGCGCGGACGTAACAGGGGAGGTATTGAACATCGGCAACGACCGGGAGATCTCCATTGGCGCTCTGGCGGAATTGGTGAAGCAGCGGACGGGCTCCAGCTCGGAAATCGTATATCTCCCATACGACCAGGCTTACGGGCCTGGATTCGAAGACATGTTCCGCCGCGTGCCTTGCCTGGAAAAGCTCCAGCGATTGATTGGCTACCGCCCCTGCACGCCCCTTGAAGATATCATCGACGCCGTGGCCGCGGACATGCGGGAGCATCCTGCATCGCACTGATCCGGGAAGTGCGGCGTCCTGGCAAGGCCGCGGACGGCCGCCCGTAAGCCGGCCAGCGGACAACCTGTGCTAGATTGATCGCTCCGTGGCCATGCTGGCTCAGGCGCGGCATGTGTCATTGGGGCCGAGAATGCGCTCTGGTTCGATCGACTGGTTCGCAACCCCCGTTTCCATCCTCCTGTTCTGCATCCTTTCGGGAGTGGCCGCGCACCAGCCTTTGCACCTGGACAATCTGGATTTTCCGGTTGCCGCCAGGGCAACGGCGAAGACCGGCGAGCCGATCTACTACTGGGGCGAAAAGCGTCGCGACTACAGCGGACTGTATCATCCTCCCGCCTGCATCCGCCTTCTCGCTGCCTGGTGCAAATCCTTCGGGTTCGGAGAGACGCAAGTCCGGGTCTTCGGAATGCTGTGCGCCCTGCTGCAGGGTCTGGTTGCGCTCGCCATCCTGCACGTCCTGTTCGGGCCGGCCGTACGCTCGAATCTGGCGCCGTGGTTCTGGGCGGTCTTCCTGCTGAACCCTTAGACGCTTCGGACGGCCGCCATCGCGGACATCGATTCCACCATCTACGGTCCGGTCCTGGGCCTGGTCTTGCTGGCGACGCTGCGTATGAGTTGGCGCGACGGACGGTGGCGAGAGGATGAAGCCTTCAAGATTGAGTACGTGCTGCTGGCCGCATCCCAAGGTGAAGAAGTGGCTGGCCCGCCACAGCTTCCGCCATTTTCCGAAAGCTCGAGCGCGCTCGCGCCGCACTGAATCGCCGCCGATCTGCATGACGCACTTCACTGCCGGCGCCCGCGCAGGTAGGCGTAACAGGCGGTGAGCAGCATCGCCAGGCCGACGCACGCGTAGATGCGGCGGATGCCGATCCAGTGCGTGACGTATCCGGCAATCAGGAAGCCGGTCACCTGGGCTGCCGTCACTAGCGAATTGATGGCGCTCGAGGTGCGGCCGAGGATCTCTTGCGGGGTTTCTTCCTGCATCAGGGTCTGCGCGGACACCACGATGCAGCCGATGCCCGCGCCGAACACCAGCGCACACCCCAGTACCGGCACGACGCGGCTCAGCGACGCCAGCAGCAGGATGCTCGCGCCCATCAGCAGAATCCCCAGCGCGATCGTCTCGGCCTTCGGCCGTCGCTGGCCGAACCGTCCCACCGCCCAGGCGGCGGCGATGGTGCCCGCCCCCACCAGCGATACCAGCACCCCGAATAGTTTGGAGTTCTGGGCGAGAACGTCGCGGACGAATACGGCCGCCAGCGCGTCGAAGAAGCTCACCGCGAAGACCGCCGTCATCACCGAAACCGTGAGGAACAGGATGGTGCGGTGATGCGCCATGAAGTGGAACCCTGCGGTCAGTTCCTTGAACACAGTGCGAGGTTCGCTGCGGCGCCCGGGGGCGCTTCCGATGGCGGCCGCCGCCAACAGCGCCGCAGCCAGCAGGAGCGTCAGGCTGTACAGGTAGAAACACCCGTTCGCGCCGAGCCGGGCCACCAGCAAGCCCGCCACCGCCGGCCCGATGACCTTGTTGAAGTAAGTGGTCTGGGTGTTGGCGGAGTTTGCGACCAGCAGCTCCTCCTTGCGTACCACCAGCGGCAACGCCGCCATCTGCGCCGGCACGAAGAAGCAAGTGACCGCGCTGAGCGCGAAGACGATGCCATACAGGACGTACAGGCTGCCCGGGAGCGCCAGCAGGAGGGCCAGTCCCGCTCGCACGAGGTTGCTCCCGATCATCGTCGTTTTCAGGCTCCAGCGGTCCACGAACACCCCGGCAACCGGCCCCACCAGGGCCACCGGCAGCACGTAGGCGATCAGCACCCAGCTCACCTGGTAGGGAGTGCCGTGACGCTGGAATGCGACCAGGCTCAGCAGCGCCAGGAGCGCCAGCCACTCGCCGAAACTGCTCACCAACTGCGCCAGCCAGATGGCGAGGAAATTCCGGTTCCTGAGCACCTGGCGGAAGGTGATGGCGCCGCCGGCGCTCATACGAGGAACGCCCGTGGGTCGGCCTTCCGCCGCACCTGCTCGAGCGGAGCGTTCAGAAAATCGATGAACGGGGCCATGGCGCGGAAGCGCGCGACGATTTCCTCAAACAGCTTCGGGGTGGTGGCGAGCGGCGGGTCCAGCATGGCCCACAGCAGCCACTGCCGGTAGCGCACCAAGCCGGTCGCCGGATGCAGCGCCGGGAAGCCTTTGGGAGCGCGGGAAAGCCGCTCGCCTTTGAGTTCCCCCAGCAGCTCGCGGAGCCGGCGCGCGCTCAGGATGCGACCGAACTCTTCGTGGTTCTCGAGCAGGTGCAGCCGGATGGCGCGCAACTCCTCCGCCCCCGGCATGTACACTCCGCCCGCCACCTCGATCTCCTCCGGCGAGACGCTGAAGTAGTAGCCCGCGCCCGCGTGCTTCTCGAAACCGCGCCGGGTGAATACCGCCGCGATGTGCGTCTTATAGGGCGTCTTGTCGTGGCTGAAGCGGGTGTCGCGATAGACGCGGTAGACGGCCCGCTCGGGCTCGCGCACGTAATCCGGGGCGAACTTGCCCATCGCGGCGCAGATCGCGGCCACCAGCTCCAGCATGGGCGCCTTCACCTGCTCCTCGTAGACCTGCTTGCGCGGCTGGAACCACTCCCGCCGGTTGTTCTTCTTAAGCGCGCGGAAGAACTTCATGGCTTCGGCGGGAAAGCCTGGAAAGCCCGGGCGCATGCTCTAGAGGGCCTCGTGCGCGAATGGGATAATGAGGTGGAACTCAATGGCCGCCATCGACGAGATCCTCCGAAATCTCAACCAGATTACCAATGTACAGGTTTCCGCGGGCGTGCCGCTGGCCCGGTACACGCGGTTCGGGCTGGGCGGGCCGGCGGACGTGTATGCCGAGACCGATCTGGTCCCGAGCTTTGTCGAAGCTCTGGAGTTGGCGCGCTCGAGCGGTCTGCCCTACACCGTGATGGGCGGCGGGACCAACCTGGTGGTCTCCGACGAGGGGTTTCGCGGGATTGTGCTGCGGTTTACGGCGAGTGGGATCGTGGCGGCCGGCGCCCGCGTGGCGGCCGAGGCAGGCGCCGGGCTCCAGCAGGTGGTAGACTTCGCGATCGAGCGCGGACTGGGCGGCCTGGAGACGCTGGCCGGCATCCCGGGCTCGCTGGGCGCGGCCGTCTACGGCAACACCGGAGCCTACGGGCGCTCGATCTCGGAGACGGTCGACCGGGTGACGTTCTTCGACGGGCAACGGGTTCGGGTGTTCGACAACGAGCAGTGCCAGTTCCATTACCGCGAGAGCGTTTTCAAGCGATACAAAGAGTGGATCGTCTTCTCGGTAGGACTGGCGCTGGCGCCGGGCGACCCGGCCCAATTGCGCCGCACGGCCGACGAGATCCTGGCGGCGCGTAACACGAAGTTCCCGCCCACCATGAAGTGCGCCGGCAGCGTGTTCAAGAACCTGCTTGCGGCGGAGTTGCCCCTGGCGGTGGCCGGGAGCGTTCCGCCCGCGGTGATCCGGGAGGGCAAGATCCCCGCCGCCTGGTTCCTGGAGCAGGCTGGGGCCAAAGGCCTCGCCCGAGGCGGCATCCATGTAGCGGATTACCACGCCAACCTGATCTACAACGACGGCGCGGGCACGGCAGGCGAGCTGCGCGAACTGGTCGCCGAGTTGAAGGCCCGGGTGCGCGAACGCTTCGGCCTGGAGCTGGAAGAGGAAGTGCAATACGTGGGATTTTAGCCGTTCAGCCGGCCGGTGCGCTCCAGCCAGTGCCGCAGCATGAGCGTGAAATCCCGGGCCGCGGGCTCCGAGCGCAACTGCTCAACACTGAGGCGCATCTTCCGCCGCCAGTTCGGATACTCACCGGTGGTGCCGGGCAGGTTCTGCTGCTCGGTTTCCTTGGTGAGGTCTTCCTGATTCAGCGCCAGCAGCGCCGAGGGCGTCGAGGCCAGGAACCCAACCAGCGCGTTGTGGAGCTCGCCGGTCAACTCCGGCATCTGTTCGGCCTTTCGAGGGCACCAATCGGGGAGCAGCCCCAGCGCAAACAACAGATCCAGCAGCTTCTGTTTCTCGCCGGCGCGCTCGGCCAGTTGCCGGCGATAGGCGGCTTCGTCGTGCAGCAGGCCGGCGTCGTGACGGGCTTCGACATCGCGGGCCAGCCAGAATCCGGCCAGGGTGGGCAGGTCGTGCGTGGTGGCGGCAACCAGCGCCTGTCGAGTGTATTCCCGCGGAGGGCGGAACTCGCCGCGGTCGTTCTTCTCGAAGTACAAGACCCGATAACCGAACAGCCCGAACCGATCCAGCGCCTGGCGGAACTCCGTTGTGACGGTACCCAGGTCTTCGCCCACGATCGCGACCTTCTCCCTCACGCTTTCCAGTGCCAGGATGTGCAGCAGGTCGTCGCAGCGATCACGCACGTATGCGCCCTGGGTGGCGTCCATGCCTTCCGGAATCCAATACAGCCGGGAGAAGCGCATGACGTGGTCGATGCGCAGTGCGCCGCCATGCCGGCAATTCGCGCGGATCGCCTCCGCGAACCGCCGGTAGCCCGTCTCGCGGTGGTGTTCCGAGTCGGGTGGTGGAAAGCTCCAGTCCTGTCCCTTGGGCGAGAAGCCATCCGGAGGCGCGCCGACCCGGCAGCCGGAAACATAGAAGGGGCGATGCGCCCAAAGGTCGGCGCCGCATCGGTCGGTGGCCAGCGCCAGATCGTGATACAGGCCGATGGAGAGCCCCTTGCGCCGCGCTTGCGCCTGGACCGCTTCCAGTTGCAGGTCAAGCTGCCACTGCACGTACTTGTGGAACAAGACCGAGCGCCAGTGCTTTTCCCGAAACAAGCGCGTGGCGGTGGAATCCGGGTTGCGCCACTCGTCGGGCCAGTCCGGCCACACCCAGCAGTCCGGCTGGCGCCGGTGGATCCATTCGTCCAGCGCGCACCAAGTGGCGAAGCGGTCGAGCAGTTCCCCCTCCCGCTCGACGTACTCGCGAAATTCCGCGCCGCGCGGCGACTCCCCGCGGAACTCCCGCAGGAAGTTCAGGAAAGCGAGTTTCAGTCCCCGCAACTTGAGCGCGTGTACACGTTCGTACTCGACGAACTCGCTCCCGCGCAACGCTTCGATTTCGGATTGGATCTCGGCACGGGAGAACAGCGCCTGGGCTCGCGCGGAGTTCCGAAAATCCTCGATCCGCTCCAGATCGAGGTAGATCGGGTTCTTGAAGAACGCCGAGCTGGGCAGATACGGGCTGGTATTGAACGGCTGGCGGTTGGGAATGGCGTGCAGGGGGTTCAAGCCGATGAAGCCGACGCCCAGGTCCTCGGCCAGCCAATCGAGCATGGCATCCAGGTCGGAGAGGTCGCCGCAGCCCCAGTTCCGCTGAGAACGCAACCCGTAAAGCGCGACCGCCAGGCCCGCCGCGCGTTTCCCGTCACGAATGGCGGGAGGCACATAGGCGCGGTCCGGGCAGAGAATCAGCCGCATCGAGGCGCTGCGCGGCCCGGCGTCCGGAAGCGTGACCTCGACTTCGTGGTAGCCAAGGGGCGCATCCTGGGCGACCGGCGCCTCTTTCCGCACGAACCATGCGCCGCGCAGCTCCGCCCGCCCGGAGTTCTGGAGCGTGGAGAGCGCGATGGCGCGCCGCTCGACCTCGCCGTTCTCCCAGCGGATCACCAGGTCCGCCTGGCTGTCGGCCAGGGCCAGCGGAACGTGCAGAGGGATCGTGCGCTCCTTCTCCCCCAGAACCGCGACCGGCGGCAACAACCGGTTCCACTCGTCCCAGAGCCGGTCTTCGATGGCCCGATCCAGCTCCTCCCTAGTCGCCGCGGGAACCCCCAGCGCGCCCAAAATGGCTTTCTTCGTCTCGGGAGATGTGACGTGCTGCCCGCCCCAGGTGTCGCCGTACCCAGGCTCGATGCCCCACATCCGGGCGGCTCGATCCAGCGCCTGTTCGTAGGTTTCCGAGGGTCGAAATGTCTGAGTGGTCATCAGGCCCCATGCCTTCCTATAATTCTAGCAACCGTGGCCCGCAGGAAGCCCGTAATGCGGCCGTGACCGCTCCCTCGCCGCGGCTCGGATTCGGCTCCAGACTGAACCGCGACCGTCAGGGAGCGCGCGCCGCCCCGATCCGTGGGAAAATACCAGGTATGGAGCCTGACAAGAACGCGCAGGCCGAAGGCTGGGAGGCGGATTTCTTTTCCCGCATCGATCAGGACGACTACCGCTTTCTGGGCGACGCCGTGGTGACGACGGTCCTGGACCGGGCCGTCAACTGGGCGCGCAAGAACTCCATTTGGCCGATGACGTTCGGCTTGGCCTGCTGCGCCATCGAGATGATGTCCATGGGCGCCTCGCGCTTCGACATCGCCCGCTTCGGCGCCGAGGTGTTTCGGGGTTCCCCGCGGCAATCCGACCTGATGATCGTCGCCGGCCGCGTTTCCAACAAGATGGCGCCGATCATCCGTCACCTCTACCAGCAGATGCCGGAGCCCAAGTGGGTCATCTCGATGGGCGCCTGCGCCACCTCGACCGGCGTGTTCAATAACTACGCGCTGATCCCGGTAAACCAGGTCGTCCCGGTGGATGTTTACGTTCCCGGGTGCCCTCCCCGCCCCGAGCAACTCATCTACGCCCTCATGCTTCTCCAGAAGAAGATCGAGAAGCAGCCAGGCTCCGCCAGGCAGTTGCTCAACCTCGGTTGATCGGCCCTCCCGCCTAAAAGTCCCTCAGGCTTCGTTCCGGTGGCCGATATGCGAAGTGATAGAAGCTCCTAGGGAGGGTATATGAACGGCATCGGTGCAGTGCATGCAGCCGGCCCGTCGCTGGCTGCCGCGGCGGCGACCGCGCCTCCGGAGAGAAGCCCCGAGCATCGCGAAATCATCCAGGCCGTGAAAGCCGTAAACGCCTCGGGAATGTTCGGGACGAACAGCGAGTTGACCTTCGTCCTGGACCGCGAGACCCACCGGCCGGTGGTCCGCATCGTGGACCGCGCTACCAACGAGCCGATTCGCCAGATTCCTCCGGAGTATGTGCTGCGCATCGCCGAAGACCTGAGGGGGCATGCACAGCGCGAGTAGCCGCGCCGCTACTCTCGGTGGAAGTCTACGATCTTTGTGGCGATCTCTTCGGCGGGGACGCGGTAGTCGCCGGCTTCGACTGCGCGGCGGAGCTGTTGGAGGCGCGCTTCAGTGGGGCCGAGCTCGGCGATCGCTTGAGACAGGCGCGAGAGCGCCACGGCGTCGTCGGGCGCAGCGACCGGAGGGCGGCCGGCTTCCTCCAGGGGTTTCTCGGGCGCCGGGCCGGCGGCAGGGTTCACGGCAGCCGGGTTGATATCGCCGATCCGCATGGATTCTCTTAGATCTTATCGAACCGGCGGGGCCGTAGCTTAGCGCTTGTTCAAACTCCAGGGGAGTCGGCCGAAGAGTAGATCAGCGGGGACGCGACCGGCGCGCCAAATTCCGGTCATGCCCCCGCTCACGCCAAGATCTCGTACTCCCGCCCCCGGCCTAAGCGCTTGAAAACCGGGCGCGCCGGTTCCGGCCATGAACCTGCACCACCCAGTCGCGTGGCCCCCCAGGTCTTGCCATCTCCGATGCTGACGCCAATTGAAGAAATCGCACACCTGGCCGACGTGCCGGTCAAGCTCGAGATCGAGCTCGACAGGAAGCTCAGGCCGCTGGAGGAGATCCTGAATTGGGAAGTGGGCGGCGTAATCTGGCTGAGCCGCTCGGCTGGCAAGAACCTCAACGTCCTGGCCGGGGGCACGCCGTTGGGGTCCGGAGAAATCGTGATTTTGGAGAGTAACTTCGGTATCCGGCTGACGGATTTTCACTGGCCCGCGTAGCGAAAGGAGGCACTCGATGGAGCTGTTGCGCCAATTGGCGGCGATCGCGCTGGTATTCGGCCTGCTCGCCGGGGCCCTGTGGGCGCTGCGCTGGCGAGGGCTGCTGCCGCGCGCGGGAATCCTGCGGGCGCGCAGAGTTTCGGGGCGCCTGGAAGCCATCGAGCGGCTGGCACTGTCGCCGCAGCACACGCTGCACCTGGTGCGCGTAGCCGACCGGGCGCTGCTGATCGGAGCGCATGCGGGCGGTTGCACCCTGCTGGAGAGCATGCCGCTCGCGGCGATAGCTGGCCCGAACGCCCCGGAGGCCAGATGAAACGGTTGCTGCTGGCCGGCGCCCTGCTGGCGCACCCGGCGCTCGCCGCCGCGCCCAACATTTCGCTGGGAGCCGGAAGCGGTTCCTCGCTCAGCGCGCCGATGCAGATCGTGCTGCTGCTCACGCTGATGACTCTCCTGCCGGCCGTCATCATGTCGGTGACCCCGTTCCTGCGCATCGTGGTGGTGCTTCACTTCCTGCGGCAGGCTCTGGGCACCCAGTCGACGCCCTCCAACCAGGTCTTGATCGGACTGGCGCTGTTCCTGTCCATTCTGATCGTTCAGCCCGTCGCCATGGAGGTCTACGCGAAGGGTTGGGAGCCTGTGGAGAAAGGGCAGCTCACGCTGGCCCAGGGATTGGAAGAAGGCGCGAAACCACTCAAGACCTTCCTGGGACGCTTCGCGCGGGAAAAAGACGTTCAGTTGCTGATCGAGATCACACACCGGCCCGCCCCGCGTTCCCCGGCCGATCTGGATCTCGTGGTTCTGGCGCCAGCCTACATCCTCTCCGAGCTGAAGGCCGCCTTCCAGATCGGGGCCGTGCTGTTTCTGCCCTTCCTCATCATCGACCTGGTAGTCGCCTCGGTGACGCTCTCGGCGGGCATGATCCAATTGCCCCCGGTGATGATCTCGGCGCCGTTCAAGCTGCTGCTGTTCGTCCTTGCGGATGGCTGGAACCTGGTGGTTGGATCGCTGGTGAGGAGTTTCTACTAGGAGATTGACGAATGACGATTTTCACGGTGACGATTTCAGAGTCCGGAGGCGCGCAGGCGTTCAATCGTCAATGAAACAACCTTCAATCGTCAATGGCCGGAGGCCCTCATGACTCCTGAAAGCGCGATCGAGATCCTGAAGCAGGCGCTGATGATGGCGTTCTGGATCGGCGCCCCGTTGCTGGTGGCGGGTTTCGTGGTAGGCGTGATCTTCAGCTTGATTCAGGTAGTCACGTCGATGCAGGACTCAGCCTTCAGCACGGTTCCGCGCCTGGCGGCGTTTCTGGTGGCTCTGCTGGTCGCGCTGCCGTGGATGCTCCGGCAAATGATCTCCTACACCTGCGGGATTCTGGGGGACCTGAGCCGATATGCCCGGTGAACTGGCGCTGCCGCTCGGAGCGTTGTTCGGTTTCCTGCTGGTGGCGGCGCGTGTTGGCGGGGCCCTCGCGTTCGTCCCGCTGCCGGGAATGAACGCCGGGGCCGGACCGGCCCGGGTCGCGCTCACCCTGGGTTTCTCCCTGGCGCTGTTTCCGCTCTGGCCCGCGGTTGCGGCGACCGATCTCGGGATCGGGCGGCTGGCGGTCTGGCTGCTGGCGGAGGTCGCATTCGGCGCGACCGTCGGGCTGGCGGTGGCGCTTCTGATCGAGACGCTGTCGGTGGCGGCTCAAGCCTTGGGAGTGCAGGCGGGTTATTCCTACGCCTCCACCATCGACCCCTCCACGCAGGCCGACAGCAACGTCTTGCTGGTGCTCGCGCAGCTTACCGCCGGGCTGCTGTTCTTCACGCTCGGCCTGCATCGCGAGATGCTGCGCGTGTTCGCTCACAGTCTGGCCGCCTACCCGCCGGGCGCGTTCATCCTCAAACCCTCCGCCGCGGAGCTGATTCTGCGCCTGGGATCGGCGATGTTCTCGACCGGGCTGCGGCTGGCCCTGCCGGTGATGGTGCTGCTGATGCTCGTGGATATCGCCCTGGCGCTCATGGGCCGGATGCACGCGCAGTTGCAGTTGATTGCGCTCGCTTTTCCGGTGAAGATGCTGGCCACGCTGGCGTTCCTGGCGATCGTCATCGCGTTCTTCCTGCCGGTGTTCCGCGCCGCCGCCGACCGGACATTTTCGAGCCTGCTCGAGGTGCTTTAGCGCCATGACGGACAAGAGCCAGAGAACCGAAAAACCGACCCCGCGACGCATCGCGCAGGCGCGTCGCGAAGGGCGGTTCGCGGTCAGTCGCGAAGCTGTCGGCGCGCTCCAGTTCCTGGCTTTCTCGGCCCTGACGGCGGCTTTCGGCGCCGGGTATTGTTCCCACATCGTCAACACCACCCGCTACTTGTTCCGGGCGGCCTTCACTTCCGAGCTTACTTCGGCGGAAATCATGCGGCTCCTGAAGCTGGTGGTGCAGCGCGACTTCCTGCCGCTCGGAATCTTCGGGGGCCTGCTGCTCGCGGTCAGCCTGGCGGCGCAACTGGGGGTCACGCGCCTGGGAGCCTCCTGGAAGGGCCTGATGCCCAATTTCAAGAGATTGAACCCCCTTTCCCGGCTCCGCGAGATGCCCCGGCAGAATGTCCCGGCGCTGATTCAGGCGATGCTGCTGCTGCCGCTTTTCGGAGCGGCGGTCTACAGCATCGTCAGTGACAACTGGTCCGCGCTGCTCAGGATGCCCCTGCAGGGCGTGGAACAGGGCGCGCGGCAAGCGGCCATCTCCGTGCAGTCCCTTCTTTGGAAGGTGGCCATGCTGTTCCTGGTTCTCGGCGCTTTCGATTACTGGCGGCAGAACCGCCGCTACCTGGCCGACCTGCGCATGAGCAAGCAGGAACTGCGCGAGGAATCCAAGGAAATGGAAGGCAACCCCCGGGTCCGCAAGTTGCGCCGGGAATGGCTGCGCCGGCGCATGCGCCCCCCCGGCGCCGATCGTCGCGAATCTTCCGCTGCCGGAATAATCCATGGCTAACCACCTCACCGAAGCCCCTCGGCAGCCCGGGCCCGCGCCCCTCGCCTCCGCCGCCAAAGTGGCGGAGCTTGCGGTTCCGCTGGCCGTGCTCGCCATTGTCCTGGCGATGGTGGCGCCCATTCCGGCCTTCCTGCTCGACGTCCTGATCTCCGCCAACATCACCCTCTCGGTGGTGGTGCTGCTGGTGGCGATGTACATCCTCCGGCCGGTGGAGTTCAGCGTGTTTCCGACGACGCTGCTGCTGTTGACCCTGTTCCGCCTGGGATTGAACATCTCCTCCACGCGCCTGATTCTGCTGCACGGCAACACCGGCTCTTCGGCCGCGGGGCGGGTGATTGAAACGTTCGGCACGTTCGTGGTGGGCGGCAACTACGTGGTGGGCGCGGTGATCTTCCTGATCCTGATCGCCATCCAGTACGTGGTCATCAACCACGGCGCGGTGCGCATCTCGGAAGTCACGGCGCGATTCACCCTGGACGCGCTGCCCGGCAAGCAGATGTCGATCGACCTGGACCTCAACGCCGGACTGATCGACGAGCCCGAGGCGCGGCTGCGGCGCAGGCAACTGTCCGCGGAAGCGGAGTTCTACGGCGCCATGGACGGCGCTTCGCGATTCACGCAGCGCGATGCGGTGGCCAGCATCCTGATCACCGGCATCAACATCGTTGCGGGCTTCCTGATCGGCGTCCTGCAGCACGGCATGGGACTCCAGCGGGCGCTAGAGACCTACACGGTGCTGACCATCGGCGACGGGCTGGTGACGGTGGTGCCGGCGCTGATGATCTCGATCTCGGGCGGCCTGGTGGTGACGCGGGCGGGCGCGGATTCGCGGCTGGGCGCGCAAGTTCGCAAGCAGGTGTTCGGCAATGCGCAGCCCCTGCTGATGGCCTCCGGCGTTCTGTTCGCGCTGGCCCTCTTCCCGGGGCTGCCCAAGCTCCCCTTCCTGTTGCTGGGCGCTGGTTTAGGCGTGGCCGCCTGGCGAATGCGGCAAAAGCTCGCCACCGCCGAGAAAGCGTCGCTGGCCCAGGCGCCGGCCGCGCCCAAGGAGAACCTGGAGGCGCTGCTGCGGGTGGAACCGATGTGCGTCGAAGTGGGCCTGGGTCTGGTGAAGCTGGTCGAAGGCGGCCAGAACTCGCCCCTGCTCCAGAGGATCGCGGCGATCCGGCGCCGGCTGGCTACCGAACTCGGATACCTGCTCCCTCCCGTGCGCGTCACCGACAACCTCTCCTTGCGCTCGCGCGAATACGTGGTGCTGCTCAAGGGCCTGGAGGTGGCCCGCTACGACATACCGCAGGGCTGCGAGCTCGCGATTCATCCGGGTCAGCCCGCCACCCCGCTCGACGGGGTTCCTACCACGGAGCCGGCCTTCGGGATCCCGGCGGTGTGGATTCGGCCCGAGCAGGCCGACGCCGCGCGCGGGGCGGGCTACACCGTGGTCGACGCCATCGGCATCCTGGGAACGCACTTTACGGAGATCGTCCGGCGACACGCCTACGAGATGCTCTCCCGCCAGGACACCAAAAAGCTACTCGACCGCGTGGCGGAAGAGAATCCGCGCGTGGTGGAGGATTTGGTGCCCAAACTGCTCCCTCTGGCTACGGTTCAGCGAGTGCTTCAAAACCTGCTACGCGAGCGCGTGTCGATCCGGGACGCGGTTTCCATCCTGGAGGCGCTCGGCGAGGCGGCCAACCTCACCAGGAATCCGGTGCTGCTCACCGAGTACGTGCGCCAGGCGATCCGGCGGGTGGTGGTGAGTCCGTACTTGAACTCCAGCGGAGACCTGCCGGCGTACTTCCTGGACCCGTCGCTGGAACAGACGATTGAATCCTCGGTGGAGCACGGAGAGCACTCGAGTCGCTGGAATCTTTCGCCCCAGGCGATCCGCGAGATCCTGGAACGCATCCGGCGCGTGGTGGGGCGCCCCGAATCCCCGATTGCCGCGGTAGTGAGTTCCGGGGCGCGCCACTTTCTGCGTCAGTTGGCCGAGTCCTCGCTTGGCAACCTGTTCTTCCTGTCGCACAGCGAGATTCCGTCGGGGATCAAAGTGGTCTCGCTGGGGGTGGTTCAATGAACCTCACCGCGGCTCTGGAGCGGGCGCGGCTGGAACTGGGGCCGGAGGCCATGCACACGCACTTGGTCCTATCGGCCTCGATGAAATCCGCCGATCTATCCCGAGTGGTGGACCGCGTCGAGATCTTCCGGCCGCGGAAGCTACTGTTCGCCAACAGTGTGGGGCAGGCGGTTTCGCCTGCCAGGACGGGGAAGTGACAAACGGTTATCAGTTGACTGCGGAGAGTCCCGCAGCCGAGCGCGAGAGGTTGATCCTGGAGCACCTGCCGCAGGTTCGCCTGATCGCGCGGCGCATTCACGAACGGCTGCCCGGCAGCGTCTGCCTTGACGACCTGATTTCCACCGGCGTGGTGGGCCTGATCTCGGCCATCGACCACTTCGACCCCTTTCTCAACGTCAAGCTCAAGACGTACGCGGAGTATAAGATCCGCGGGGCTATCCTGGACAGCCTGCGGGGCCTGGACTGGGCTCCGCGGCAGAAGCGCAAGAAGGCCAAGCTGATCGAGAGCGCCATCTTCAAGGCCGAGCAGCGACTGCGGTGCACGCCCTCCGAGGAGGAGATCGCCCGCGAACTGAACCTCAGCACGGACCAGTACCACGAGTGGCTGGTCGAGATCCGCGGCGTCAATGTCGGGAGTCTCGAATACTCCGGCGGTGAAGAGGGCGGCCGGGATCTGCTGAATTATATCTCCGACAACGAGGAGAACTGGCCCTCGCGCATTCTGGAGCGATCGGAGCTGGAGCGGCTGCTGGCCGAGGCCATCGAGAAGATGCCCTACGTCGAGCGTACGGTGCTTAGTCTCTACTACCACGAGGAACTCACGCTGCGCGAGATCTCCAAGGTGGTGGATCTGCACGAGTCCCGGGTGTCGCAACTCAAGACGCAAGGCATCTTGCGGTTGCGAGGATACATCGAGAAGCGCTGGCCCACTCGGGGTGGAATGTGAAGAGACTGTGGCCCCCGATCGAGGCGAACACATGAGCGAGGATGGGGAATTGATCGATTGGCTGCTGGAGAACTGGATCGCGCGGCTGGCCGACAGCCTGGAGGGAATGACCGGCGAGCGGCCGGGCGGCGTCTGGCGGGCGGTCGAGGGAGTTCGCTGCGGCGACGGGGAGGCGCTGTGGTGGGAACAGCCGCTGAGTCTCGGCGAGAACGCGACCTTCTGGGCCGGTGCGCCCCAGGCGGCCTGGTTCGAGATCGGCAGTCGAGCCCTGCGTGGCGCCGGCGTCGAGGTCGCCGATACACGTGATGCCAGGAATACGTACCTGGAGGTCCTGAGTCAGGCCTGTTCCGGAATGGCCCGGGTGATTGGCCGCCGGGTGGGCGCCGAGGTGACCTGCGGGAAGGGCCATGAAACCCCGCCGCCCGCAAAGGGCGTACCCGGCTTCGACATCGAGATGACGCTCGGGGGGGCGGCGTTGCCGCCGCTCCATCACTGCCTGACGCCCGCTCTGCGGGGCGCGATTCAAGCCGGC
>PLEM01000446.1 GCA_003137035.1 Bryobacterales bacterium
CGGAGCGCGCGCGCGTCCTCGAGCAGGAATTCCGCCTCCGGCGCCCGCGCCCGGGCATACTCCAGCATCCGCTCCGACCCATCGATTCCAGTGACCTGGAACCCGTTCGCGAGCAGAACCATGGCCAGGTCTCCGGAGCCGCAGCAGAGATCCAGCACGCGCGCACCGGCGGTCAGACGCGGGAATACGTGGTCCTCAAGCACCACCCGCGCCTGCTTGTGGTAGTCTTCCCCCCAGCCCTTGCTGTAGCACCAGGCGAACTGGTCGTAAGTGGTGTAGCGTTCCGCGCAAGGCACCCTACCAGTGTATGCCCAGCAGCATTGCGGCGACCTAGCATTGCTGGCGTGGGGCCTCCGCTGTTGCATTTTTTACCATGTTACCAATAGGTTAGGGCAATTCTACCAGCGCACCCCGGCGTCTTGCGCCAGGAGACCCTTTCTTGTCAGCGATGTAGAAGCTTTTCGCAAGTGGTCCCCAACGTGCTAGAGTGGCCAGTGAGGGAAACATGAGAACTTCGAACACGGTAATAGGTTTCAGCGGTTTAGCAATGCTACTCGCCCTCTCCACCTCGGGTTGCGCCACCAAGAAATTCGTTTTGGAGAAGACCAACCCGATTCAGCAGCGCGTGGAGGCGGTCGACAAGAAGCAGTCGGAGGCCCTGGCCTCACTCGACAGTAAGGAACAGAAGGACATTTCGCGCGTTGAAGAGCGCGCGATCACGGCAGAAAGCAAAGCCAACGACGCCGCGCGCGCGGCGATGCAGGCGGACACCAAAGCCACCCAGGCGGGGGAAACCGCGCGGGGCGCCACGGTGCTGGGCCAGACGAACCAGACCAAGATCGGCGACCTGACCACCGGCGTGACCAACGCTTTCATGAACCTGGACAACTTGAAGCTGGCCTCTTCGGAAGGCGTGCTGTTCAAGTTCAATAGCGTGGTGCTGACCGAGGATGCGAAAGCCAAGCTGGACCAGGTGGTTCAGCAGACCAGCTCCTTGAGCCGGTACGTGCTGGAGATCGAGGGCTTCACCGACAAGACCGGCGCCGCGGGGTACAACCTGGCGCTGAGCCAGCGCCGGGCCGATGCGGTGATGCGCTATCTGCTCGATCACAAAGTGCCGCTGCGCCGCATCCACATGATCGGCCTCGGCGCCGACCAGGCGGCTGCGGAAGAAGCCACGCCGGCTTCGCGTAAGGAGCAGCGCCGGGTGGTCGTGAAGGTTTGGGTCGCCCCCGAGCTGGCTATCACGGCTGCCTCTCACTAGCTGCCTGCCCGTTATCTCCTCAGAGACCGTAGGGGCGGGTGCGAGGCCCGCCCCTACGCCTTGATCATCGTCAGGATCATCACCACGTCGGTTTTGGCCTTGATGCCGTGCTCGAGGTTCGCCCGCATGTAGACGAAGGTGCCCTCGACGGCCTCCTGCTCCTCGCCCCCCAGCCGCAGCGAAGCCTCTCCCCGCAGGAATGTAAGCGTGGCGGGAAAGGGCGCGGTGTGCGCGGAAAGTTCCTGCCCGGCCGCGAAGCCGAACAGAATCACCTTCGTCTTCTCGTCGCTCTGAATGCTCTGGCTCAGAATGCCGTTGGCGGGCACACGCGCCTGTTCGCGGGCTTCCCGCACGTAGATGTAGTTGCCGTCCATACCTCCTTTGTACCGCGAAAGACGGGCTACTGAACACTGCGGAGCAGGTCGTCGGCCAGCAGGCTGGCGCGCTCGGCGAGGTTCTTGGCGCGGAACAGGTCGGTTTTGCGCGCCTCGTCCGCCTGCTTGAGGAAGGCGCGGATGCGCTCCAGGTAGGTCTGCTGCTCGCCGTTCAATCTGCGGCCGCCGAGAGCGGCGAGGGTGCGCTGGGCGCGGGAGACGTTGCGGTCGATCTCGTCGTTGTACGCCTTCTGCTGTTGCGGCGTGAGGATCTGTTCCAACTGCGGCGGGGGGGGCGACTGGGGAGCGGGAGCGGGTTCGACGACAGGGGCGGGAGCTCTTTGCCTTCGGCGCGGCGGGGGCGGAGTCTTGAGCGGCTCGAAGGGCGGCGACTGGACAGCCGGCGGCTGCGGCTGGATGTCGGGCGGAACCGGATTGATTGCCTCCGGGGTCTTGGCAGGCCGGGGAGCGGGCTGGGACGCCGGCGCGGCTGGGGCCGGGATTGGCGCCGGCGGGACCTTGGCCTTGGCCGACCGATGGAACGGGCTGCACGAGGGGCCCAGCATCGCCAGCATCAACGCTGCCGCGAGCGCCGATGTCTTCACCAGCCTCATCCCAGCGGATCCTTTCCGATGGCGGGGAATCGCAGCAGGAAGGTCGTACCTTTGCCCACTTCGCTGGTGAGGTCGATCGTCCCGTTGTGCAATTGGACCACGCGGTAGGTCATCGCCAGACCAATGCCCGAACCCTTCCCCTTCGTACTGTAGTACAGATTGAAGATCTTCTCACGAATCTCCGGCGGGATTCCAACGCCTTCGTCCGAGATGCTGAGGCGGCATTCCCCGCCCTCCTGGCGCAACTCGATTCCCAGCCGCCCGCCGGACTTCATGGACTCCACCCCGTTGACCACCACGTTCAGGATGGCCTGCTTGAGGAGGTCGGGGTCCCCGTGGACTAGAATCCCGCCCGGCTCGGCGTCGAGCTCGATCCTGACCCCCTGCTGCCCGGCGGAGGGCCCCACCAGGGCGGCGACTTCGCGCGCCAGGCCTGCCATTTCCAGGTCGCGCATCTTCAGCTCGATCGGGCGGGTGAAGTCGAGAAAAGTCTTTACCACGCGATCCAGGCGCTGGATTTCGCGCGCGATGGTCTCGATCTCGGGAGCCACCACGCCGGTCTCGCCGGCCAGCCTGGATCGCAGCAGTTCCAGGTGTACCGTGATCGCCTGAAGCGGGTTCTTGATCTCGTGGGCCACGCCGCCGGTGAGTCGGCTGATGGCCGCCAGGCGCGCCGAGACGTCCAGTTGCGACTGGATCTGGCGCCGGGTCTCGGCGTCGCGCAGGGTGACCAGCGTTCCGATGCGCTGGTGGCCGGGAAACGCTTCCAGCATCTCGACGTTGACCAGCAGCCGCAGCTTCGCGCCGTCGCGTTCCAGAGTCAGAGCCAGGTCCTTGAGCGGCTGGCGCAGCTCGATGGCATGCACGATGGCGACGCCCAGCGCCGACGATGGCGGGAACAATTCGCTCATGCCGCGGCCCACCAGTTCCCAGCGGCCGCGGCCCAGCAGTCTCTCGGCCGCGCGACCCGCCATCACCAGGCGATCCTGGGCGTCGAAAAGCAGGACCACTTCCTCCAGGTTCTCGAGCAGTTGCTCGACGTTGCTCCGCAACTGCGAAGCGTCCTGGCGCGCTCCGCGGACCTGCTGGCCCAGCAGGTTCAGCTTGGACTGCACCGCCGCGAACTCCCGGGCCGTGCTCTCCGAGACCGGGTCCTGCTGCGGGAACTCTCCCCGGCTGATGCGGTCCAGGGTCTGGCTGATGCGGGCCAGCGGGCGCAGAGCCAGGTTAGATACCACCACCGCCAGCACCATGGACAGCAGCAGAGCGCCCAGGAAGATCAGCCCGATGCTCCTCACCTGCGGGAACAACATGTCGCGCAGGAACACCGAGGAGAGGATCACTTTGAGGGTGAATACTCGTTGGCCGCCCACCCCCAGCGGAAGCGTGAACTCGTAGTCCCGGCGCTCCCAGAACACCTCCCGCAGTCTTCCCCACGGGTTCTTCTGCACCCACTGGGTGAAGTCCGGGAGCGCGTAGACGCGGCTGCCCTTGCGCGACGGAATCGAATCCGCCAGGATGCGGCCGTGATCGTCGGCCACCAGGATCTCGATGATCACCTGGGAATTGGCGGCCCAGGTCTCCAGGAAATAGGCGATCTCGGGATCGTTCGCCACCAGCTCCTCGAGGCTGCCGGGGGCCGGTTGGCTGGCCATCCGCTCCCTGATCCGCTGGTTCATGAACCACTTGGCCTGCTGCGCGTGCATCTCCGCGCGCCGGCGCACATCGTCGAAAGCCGCCGCGCCAAGGTAGTAGAGGTGCAGCAGGGACAGCGCCGTGATCACCGGCACCATCAGAAGGATGATGAACAGCCGCAGCCGCGTGGTCAGGGACATACAGGCGTCACCACCGCTCCGTTACGGTCGCGGTTCGGGATCGGCTTCCGCCGCTCCATACTCCTTCAACTTGTTGTGCAGCGTTTTCAGGCTGATTCCCAGGATCTCCGCGGCCCGGGTCTTGTTGTTCCGGGTGTGCTGCAGCGTGCGCTGGATCAGCAGCCGCTCCGCTTCGTCGATGGTCGAGCCCAAACGCAGCCGGACCTGCGTGGGGTCGCCCTCCTCTTCGGCCTTGGGCGCGGCGGCCGGGCGGGTGAAGTTCGCCGGCAGGTGCTGCAGCTCGATCGCGCCCTCGCCGGCCAGGATCACGGCGCGCTCCAGGGCGTTGCGCAACTCGCGCACGTTGCCCGGCCAGGAGTGGCGCTGGAACTGCTCCAGCACCTCCGGGGTGAGGTCCACTACCCGGCAGTTGTGCTTCTTGTTCAGGTCGCGCAGCAGCGCTTCAACCAGCAGCGGCAGGTCGTCCATTCGGGCGCGTAGCGGCGGAAGCGAAATCTGGAACACGTTGAGGCGGTAGTACAGGTCGTCGCGGATCTCGCCCTTCCTCAGCGCCTCTTCCAGAACTTTGTTGGTCGAAGCGATCACCCGCACGTCCACCAGCATCTCGCTCTTACCGCCCAGGCGCCGCACCCGGGAATCCTCGAGCACGCGCAGCAGCTTGGCCTGGGTGGCGATGGGCATGTCGCCGATTTCGTCGAGCAGCAGCGTGCCGTTCTGCGCCAACTCGAAGCAGCCGGCGCGCCGCTCGAGCGCTCCCGTGAAGGCACCTTTCTCGTGGCCGAACAACTNNTGCCGCTCTCCCCGGTGATCAGCACGGCGGCCCTGCTCGGAGCCACCTGGCGGATCAGCGAGAACACTCCCCGCATCACGGCCGAGCGGCCCACCAAATCGGCCAGTACGCCCTGGTAGCTCAGCTCGCGCTTGAGGCGCTCGGCTTCCTCGG
>PLEM01000332.1:0-358 GCA_003137035.1 Bryobacterales bacterium
TGTATGCGATCGGCCTTCGCCGTCGTCTTCGATGGTTTCCGTCTTCTCCGGCTTCCAGCCGGAAAACTCGAAATCGTGGGCCACGATCCGGGCGCCCTTCCGGAGCTGCTTCTCCAGCAAGGGCCGCACTTTCTCATTAGAGTCGGGCAACAGGTACACGGTGAGCAGGTCGGCGGAGGAATAATCCTGGTTCATAATGTCTCCCAGGACGATGCGGGCCTTCTTCTCGAGGCCGAGGCTCCTGATCCGGTCCGAACTCTGCTTCCAAAGACTCTTGTCGAACTCCACGCCGGTCGCGTCGGCGCCGAATTTCCGGGCGGCCATGACCACGATGCGGCCATCGCCGCTGCCGAGATCG
>PLEM01000332.1:401-17511 GCA_003137035.1 Bryobacterales bacterium
GCGGGCGGCGCCGACGCCGGCGAGGGTGACTTTGGGGTTCAGAATGTTCTTGCGGTGGCCGGTACTCTCCATCCAGCTCTGCACGGCGAATTGGGCGGGTTCGTCGTAGCCGGACTCCTGGAGGAGGTTCTCGGCGAAGTCGTGCCAGGGGATGCCGGCCTTCTTGAGGCGATCGGGCACGTCGCCGCGAACCGGGTCGACGTGGGAGAAGAAGCCCCGGGTGGCCATGTTGGAGGCCTGGCGGCGGGCTTCCTCGGCGAGGCGGGGGTCCCATTTCAGCCGGGCGAGTCCGCGCCAGGCGCGCTCGCCATTCACAAGATTGAAAACCTGGCGTTCGAGCGAGACAAGCTGGGAGTCGCGGGGGAGATCGCCCGAGGGCTGTGCGGCGCGGCAAACGCCGGCCAGCACGAGCGCCAGAATCGCGCGGTGCATAGAGTCCATTGTGGCTCACCTTGGTAGGATGGGAGTAATCCACATGGACCTCCACAGCTACACCATCACGCAGGGACGGGACCGCGCGCCGGCTCGCGCCATGCTCAAGGCCATCGGCTTCACCGACGAGGACCTGAAGAAGCCGATCATCGGCGTCGCCAACACCTGGATCGAAACCATGCCGTGCAACTACAACCTGCGCGAGCTGGCGGCCAAGGTGAAGCAGGGCATCCGGGCGGCGGGCGGCACTCCCATGGAGTTCAACACCATCGCGATCAGCGACGGGGTGACCATGGGGACGGAGGGGATGAAGGCCTCGCTGGTGAGCCGGGAGGTGATCGCGGACTCGATCGAACTGGTGGGGCGCGGGCACATGTTCGACGGAATCGTGGCGCTGGTGGCCTGCGACAAAACCATTCCGGGGGCCGCCATGGCGCTGCTGCGGCTGAACGTGCCCGGGCTGATTCTATATGGCGGCACGATCCTGCCCGGGCGGCATGCCGGGCGCGACATCACCATCCAGGACGTGTTCGAGGCGGTGGGGGCGAACGCGGCGGGACGCATCACGGACCAGGAACTGCTCGAGATCGAGAACTCGGCGTGTCCCGGGGCGGGCGCCTGTGGGGGCCAGTACACGGCGAATACGATGGCCACGGTGATGGAGCTAATCGGGCTTTCGCCGATGGGCACGGCCGCGGTGCCGCAGGTGGACCCAGCCAAGGACGACGTGTGTTTCCGCTGCGGCGAAGTGATCATGGCGGCGGTGCGGCGGGATCTGAAGCCACGCGACATCGTGACCCGGAAGTCCATCGAGAACGCCATTGCCGGGGTGGCGGCCAGCGGCGGCTCGACCAACGCGGTCCTGCACCTGCTGGCGATGGCGCGGGAGGCCGGCGTACCACTCGAGATCGACGACTTCCAGACCATCGGCAGCCGCACGCCGCTGCTTTCCGACCTGAAACCGGCGGGGCGGTTCGTGGCGTTCGACGTGCATAAGGCCGGAGGCATTCCGGTGCTGGCCAAGCGGCTGGCGGACGGCGGCTACGTGGACGGCTCGGCAATCACCATCACGGGACGCACCTTCGCCGAGGAAGCGGCCGAGGCGCGCGAGACTCCAGGCCAGGAAGTGATCCGGCCCCTTTCGAACCCGATCAAATCCAGCGGCGGCTTGGTGATCCTGAAAGGCACGCTGGCGCCCGAGGGCGCGGTGATCAAGGTGACGGGCCTGGATCGCAAAGTGCACCGCGGACCGGCGCGGGTGTTCGATTGCGAGGAGGAGGCCATGGCGGCGGTCATCGCGGGGCGCATCCGGGCGGGCGATGTGGTGGTGATTCGCTACGAGGGGCCGCGCGGAGGGCCGGGCATGCGCGAGATGCTGGGGGTGACCGGGGCGATTGTCGGCGCCGGGCTCACGGAAAGCGTGGCCCTGGTGACCGACGGGCGGTTCAGCGGCGCAACGCGCGGATTCATGGTCGGGCACGTGGCTCCCGAGGCGGCCAACGGAGGGCCGCTGGCGGGCCTCGCCGAGGGCGAGTCGGTCTCAATCGACATCACCGAACGGAGAATCGACCTGGAAGTTGCGCCGGAAACGCTGGCCCAAAGGCTGGCGGTCTGGAAGGCGCCGCAACCTCGCTACCGCACAGGCGTGTTCGCGAAATACTGCGCGCTGGTCTCGTCGGCCTCCGACGGGGCGGTAACGTGGAAAGAGAATTGACGAATTACGATTGCAGCATTGACGATTGAACACCTGGGGCGCCCCGGGCCGCAATCGTCAATCGTCAATCCGGCAATCGTCAATCCGACGACACGTGCGGCTCGAGCATCTTGAGCAGGTCCGACTTGCCGCGCGGGCCCACCCGGCTGTCCACTACGCGGCCCTCCTTGAATAGCAGCAAGGTGGGGATGCTGCTGATGCCGTAACGCGTGGCGATGTCGCCGTGGGCATCGATGTCCACCTTGCCCACCTTCAGGCGGCCGGCGTATTCGGTGGCGATCTGATCCACGACCGGCGCGATGGCCCGGCACGGTCCGCACCATGTGGCCCAAAAATCCACCAGGACGGGGATGTCGGACTTCAGGACGTCTCCGTCGAAACTCGAATCGCTAAAATTCAGTACGTTTTGACCCGCCATGCTCGATTCCCTTCACCAAAAGTCGGGCCAGCCTGGAGGCTCACCCTACTTACCAGGATGCAGAATCCGGCGCAAGGTTTCAAGCCGTCAGCCGCCGGTACAGCGCCGAGTACTCGGCTGCCGAGGCCTGCCAGGAGAAATCTCTCCGCATTCCGGCCAGCATCATCGCGGTCCAGGTTTCCGGATCCCCGTAGGCCGCCAGAGCGGCTCGCAGGGCTTCGAGCAACGCCTCGCCCGTGTAATCTTCGAACTTGAAACCAGTCTCCGCATCGATGGTATCATCCAGGCCGCCAGTGGCGCGAACCACAGGGACCGTGCCATAGCGCAGGCTGAACATCTGGTTCAAGCCGCTGGGTTCGTACTGGCTGGGCATGAGGAAGATGTCGGCGCCGGCCTCGACCTTGTGCGCCAGCGGCTCGTCGTAGGCGATGCGTACACCCACCTTTTCGGGATGGAGGGCGGCCAGGTCCGTGAAGAACCGCTCATAGCGCGGGTCGCCCGTCCCCAGCGCCACCAGGCAGAGATCCTCGTCGAGCAGCGAGGCGGCAACCTGCTCGATGAGATCGAAGCCTTTCTGCCCAACCAGGCGCGAGACGATGCCCAGGAGGGGCCGGCCAAGGTTCTCCCGCGAGAGGCTGAAGGCGTCGAGCAGGTCCGCCTTGCATTCCCGCTTCCCCTCGAGGTTGTCGGGCGAGTAGCGGGCGGCGATGAAGGGGTCGGTGCGCGGGTCCCACTGCGAGTAATCCACGCCGTTAAGGATGCCGGTGAGCGCGTCGGCGCGGTCGCTCAGTACGCCCTCGAGGCCGAAGCCCAGCTTGGGAGTCCGGATCTCCTGGGCGTACTTCCTGCTGACGGTGGTGAGGGCGTCGCTGTAGAGCAGGCCGCCCTTGAGCAGGTTCACCCGGCCGAAGAACTCGAGGCTGTCGGGCCGGAACAGGGAGGGGTCGAGGCCGATATCCGGCAGGATGGCGCCGTCGAAGAGGCCCTGGTAGCCGAGGTTGTGAATGGACAGGACCGTCTTTAGTCCGAAGAACGTGGGGTCGCCGGCGAACAGGGTGCGGATGTAAATGGGTACGAGCGCGGCCTGCCAGTCGTGGCAGTGGATGATCTGGGGGCGAAAGATGCGCCGCACCAGGTCGAGCGCGGCGCGCGAAAACGCGGCAAAGCGGAGGTGGCTGTCGGGGTAGTCGCCGACGGCATCTCCGTATAGGCCGTCGCGGTCGAACAGCGGCGGGCAATCGAGAAAGTAGTAGGGCACGCCGCGGTCCTCGCCTTGATACAGGCTGGCGGAGTAGCAGACGGGCCCGAGCCAGATGGGCAGATCGTCGTAGACGCGGGTGAGTCCGTCGAGGCTGATGGCGCGGTAGCGGGGCAGGAAGACGGCCACGTCCTCGCCGCGGGCGCGCAGAGCCGGCGACAACGATCCGACTACGTCGGCCAGGCCGCCGGTCTTGGCGAATGGGGTCGCCTCGGAGGTCACCATCAGGATTTTGCTCATGGCGGAAGCCGCCCACTCTCAGCTTTCAGCCTACAGCAAGTGGATGGCGGGTTGAAAACGGTGGCAGGCCGCTGAACTACGGGTTCTTGGCCAGGAGCTCGCGGACTCTTGCGGCCAGCGCCAGCGGGGTGAAGGGTTTCTGCAAGAAAACCTTGCCCTGGCGCACGATGCCGTGTTGGGCGATTACGGTGTCGGTGTAGCCGGACATGAACAGGACGCGGATTCCCGGCCGCAGGTTGGCCACCTGGCCAGCCAGCTCGGTGCCGGAGAGCCCCGGCATCACCACGTCTGTCAGCAGGAGGTGGATGGGGCCGGCATAAGAGGCGGTAAGGGCCAGAGCTTCCTGACCATTGGCGGCCTTCAAAACACAGTATCCAAAGCTCTCCAGCACGGAGGCGGTAAGCCGGCGAACGTTCTCCTGATCCTCGACGACCAGGATGGTTCCATGGCCGGCGGACTCGCGGTGTTCCGCTGGCACGGCAGACGCAACTTGAAGCGCGGCATCGACCCGCGGGAAGTGAATATGGAAGGCAGCGCCCTCCATGGGTCTGCTCTGTACCCAGATCCACCCACCGCTCTGCTGCACGATCCCGTAGACGCTGGAGAGCCCCAGGCCCGTGCCGCGCCCGTGCGGCTTGGTAGTGTAGAACGGTTCGAACAGGTGGCGCCGGGTTTCCTCGTCCATGCCCAGGCCGGTGTCGCTGACGGAGAGGCGCACGAAGCGGCCGGGGCGGAAGTCGGGATGACTGGCTGCGCCGCTCGCATCGAGGTCCTCATTCGCGGTCTCCACGGTCAGGCAGCCGCCGTTGGGCATGGCGTCACGGGCGTTCACCGCGAGATTCATCAGAACCTGGCCGATCTGGCCCGCATCTGCCTTGACCTGACCGAGTCCGGGGCCCAGGACGGTAACCAGGCGGACGTCCTCGCCGATCACGCGCTGGAGCATCCGCTCGGTCTCCGCGACGATCGTATTGAGGTTCAGGAGCTTCGGCTGGAGCGTTTGGCGGCGGCTGAACGCCAGGAGTTGCTGGGTGAGGGCGGCGGCCCGCTCCCCGGCGCGGTGGATCTCGCCGACACTCTCCCGGCGGGGATCGCCTTCGGGCAAGCCGGAAAGCAGCAGGTTGCTGTAGCCGTTGATGACTGTCAGGAGGTTGTTGAAATCGTGAGCCACTCCGCCCGCCAGCCGGCCTACCGACTCCATCTTCTGAGCTTGCAGCAACTGCTCCTGCATACTCTTCTGTTCGGTGATGTCGCTCAGGGTTCCGGTTATTCGGAGGGCGCGCCCCTCCGCGTCCCGGGCCACCACCCGGCCGCGCGTGACCACCCAGATGTAGCGCCCGGACTTCTGGCGCATGCGATGCTCCAGACGCCAGGTGTCGCGGTCACCCCGGAGGCACTTCTCCACGCCCTCCACCAGCGCGGGCAGGTCTTCGGGATGCACCAACTCCTTCATTAGCTGCCGCTGCAGTGCGAGCTCCCCCGTTTCGTAACCCAGGATGGAGCAGTAACGCGGGCTGCAATAGCCCGAATCCTTGTTCTGGTCCCAATCCCAGAGTCCAAGATCGGCTGCTTCCAGCGCCAGGCGCAATCGTTCCTCGCCGAGCAGCAGCGCCTCCTCCGCCATGGCCGCATGGAGTACCTGGGCGGTGGTGCTCGCCAGGTTCTGCAAAAGCTCGTGTTCTTCCGCGCCGACGGCATGGCGGCTGAACAGTGCGAGCACTCCGGTGGGCTTGCCCGCTGGAGAGAGAAGGCGGTAGCCGGCGAAAGCCACCAGCCCCAATTCTATCGCCCAGGCGGGATCGTGCACGCGCGGATCGTGGGTCACATCGTTGGTGACGAAGGAGACTTCGTCTCCCGAAGCCACTCGTCCGATCTTGTAAGCACCGAAGGGCACGCGGTGGTGTCTGGGGCCGTCCAGATGGGTGTAGCGGCCGGCGCTGGCCATCAAGTGGAGGCAGCGGTCCCGCTGCAGACACGCGTGCGGTCCGGTTGTCGCCTGCGCGTGAAAACACCCCGAGTCGCACAGATCGGCCGGCCGGACGACCCATATGCGGGCGAAATCGCCATCCACCGACTCCACCGCCGTCTCGACGATGCGCTTGAGTTTTTCCTGGATCGGGCCCGGGGACAAAAGCGCCTCGTTTAAGCGGTTCACTTGGGCTGCGCGTTCGACGGTTCGCCGGCGAGTGGTGACGTCCCTGCACAAGGTGAGGATGCGGACTTCCGAGCCGATTTCCACGGTCGCGGCGTTGACCTCGACGGTCTGGCGAGCGCCATCCGGTCGGAGGCAGTCGATCTCGATGTTGTTGGCGGAACCGGTATCCAGGCACCCGCGGATTGCGGCGGAGGCGCGCTCCCGATCAGCCGGCGCGGTCACCTCCAACACGGACCGTCCCTGAATCTCTTCCAGGCTGGTCCAGCCAACCAGCCGGAGGAACTCCTGGTTGGCCTCGACAACGCGACCCTCCCCGTCCAACTCCACGCAACCGATGTCGGCCGCCAGCAGCAGGCGATGAAACCGCTCCCCGATTCCCGACAGCGTATCGGCGACAGGCGATGGAGGCGGATCCAGGCTTCCCATTTTGACCTTTCGGTTTCCACGGAGTATAGCAGAGAGTGCGGGGCTACCTGCAAAACTCGGAGAAGGTCCGCCTGCTGGGGCGCGCGGGAGAAGCTGGTAAGAACTCTCTAGCCGCGAATGAACGCGAATTCACGCGAATGCAAAACAAGACATGAAAGTAGAATGCTTATCAGCGGCTGAATATGCCTTTCCAAGGGAGCGGTTGCCAGGGATTCCGCAAGCGCCTCTGAAGCCTTGCGCAGGTTCCTCTTGTTTTTTGCCGAATTGGCCGTGTATGCTGAGTTGCAAGAGCTAGGAGGAAATCCCATGCCTGATGCCGCCCAGACCAAGAAGGTGTTGGTTGGTCTTTCCGTTCAGCTTGAGGTGCTCGCCAAGGGCAAGCTGCGCAAATTCATCTTCGGCCTGAAGAAGACTCAGGAAAACGACGTCGATAAGTGGACCGTCAGTTTCGAACTGCTGGACCGTGCTACGGTTGACGCCCAGTTCGCCCGCGTGGTCTTCCTGGACGTAGAGCTGGACCTCAAGAAGGTCCCCGTGGAAGCCGTCCAGGCGACCGCCGACAAAGGCCTGAACAAGGCGCAAGTGGAGTACACCTTGACCGCGGTCGCCTCGGATGCCGACAAACTCAGCCAAGGGAAGATCAAAGAAAGCCGGCTGAAGAAGACCGTCGGCGATCTTTTCGCCGCCCGGAATGGCTGACCTGCTGCGCTGGTTCGGCCCGCCGGCGCTGCTGCTTCTCGGCGTTTCCGTCGCCGGAGCGCAGTGCGGGCACAGGCTGTCGGCTTACCAGGGCTACCGGCTGCGCAGCGTCGAACTGAGAAGCCCCTTCTCTTTCTTGCGCGTTCTCGACCAGGCGCTGGCGCCCGCGCGCGCCAAACTGCCCGCCGCGGGCAGCGTTCTCGATCCGGCTGCGATCCCGGCCGCACTTGAGGCGCTGGAGACCTCGGTTCGCGCCTCGACGGCGCTGGCCGATCCCCCCGCCTCGGTCACCGCAGCCGCCGCCTTCATCGACCATTGCGACGACCAGAAGCGGGAGCTCGACCTGATCTTCTACCTCTTCACGTCGCGCCTGGCGGCTCCCTCTTCCTGGACCTGGGAATTCGGGCAGGCGCTTCGAGAGGACCCGGGCGCTGGCTCTGGCATCGTTTCCCCCAAGCCACGTTTGACGGTCGAACCCAAAGTCGCCTTCGATCGCTCGAACCTGCTGGTCGCGGGCGGCCAAACCAGCTTCCTCGTCCCTTCCTCCGGGCTCCAACTCGCCGCTGAGGCCTCGGCGTCGGATCGTTACACCAACGCGGCGTTGCGGCTTACCGGCAGCCGGGTTCTGGAACAAGCGGCCCTCTGGCAGGCCTCCTGGGGCGCGGGCTACCGCTTCGAGAGACAGCCGCTGGCAGAGGAACGCCTGCGCCAGGGCTACGCTTTCGGTTGGTTCTCCGCGGCCTCGCGACCGCTGGCCCAGATCGGCAGCCCGATCCGGTACGCGGTCCAGATCGAGAAGGGCTACCAGGCCTCCGCGCTCTCTTCCACGGCGTTTCAGGGCGACGCCCGGTATTCCGCAGTCAAGCTGCTGGCGGGGGTTTCCGGCGGCAGCGGCCCGCACGACTATTCGCTCAACGCGGGCTTCCAGCTCGGTGGCGCTGCCGGCGTCAACCCGGCGTACCGCAAACTGCTGCTCGATGGCGCCTACGGCGTGCGCGTGGCCGTCTCCGACCACCGCGCCCTGGACCTGGATTGGCGGCTGACCGCGGGATGGCTTTCGCCCGTGGGCAACGGCCAGGCTCCGCAGAACGAGCGGTTCTTCGGCGGCGTGAATCCCCGTCCTTTCACCGACATTCCGGACTGGGAGATGCGTGCCTCGCCCTCGATCCGAAGCTTCCCGAACAACCGTTTCTATGCGCTGTTGGCCGGCGACCCATCCGGGCGCGAACGATTCGCCTCGATGAACTTCACAGCGGCGCTGACTGCCTGGCGCCTGCCCCTGCTGCCCCGGGAACTCTACACCAACGCTGAATTCCTGACCCGGATCGAAGGCGAGAAAGGCACCGCGCGCGCGACGCTGACCGCCTACCATGCCTCGAAAGACTCGGCCATGGACGCCGCCGTCGCAGCCGCCGACAAACTGCAGCCCGTGCTCGCGAGCCTGCAAACGAAGCTCGAATCCCTGGTGGTTCCGAGCGGCCAGGAGGATGCGCTGGAAACTTGCCGGGACACGCTCGGACTGGTCCTGGACCAGTTGGAGAGCTCCCGCCAGCAGAGGATGTTCAGCCCGCTGCTGAATCCGAACCTCTCCCGCAGCCTCCCCCGCTTGATCGGGGACTGCGAGAAGGATCTCAACGGCAGTCTCGACAACGCGGAGCTCCACGCCGCGGCGCGCGAGGCCGGCGACCGGCGCGCGGAGATCGAGAAGGCGGTCAACGATCCGGTGGCTCTGGCTCGGGCGGAGAGCCAGGCGGCGGAGGACTTCCGGATTGTGGACCGGGCGCTGACGGCCCTGGTACACGAGATCAACTTGGTTTCGGTCGATCCGGTGTTCATCTTCGACACCGCGTACATTGGTCCCGGGCCGGCTCCGCGCCTGGTCCGCTACGGCCTGGGCGGTGGGGCGCGCCTCACTCTAGGCTCCCACGTATCGTTCACCGCCGGATATGCCGTCAACGCCAACCGCGGGGCGGGCGAGCCGCGCGGCGCGGTATTCCTCGAGATGAAGTTCCACGATCTGATCCGCTGAGACATCCAGTGTTTACAATGGCTTAGCGCGGCAGCTTGACACTCGTCGTGCTAGAGTGCTAATAATGATGACTGGGCGCGGCGTATCCTGCCGGGTCCAGTTTCCGAGATTCAAACTACCAGAAGCGAACCAATTGGAGGCATGCGTATGAATATTCGACCGCTCTACGATCGCATTGTCGTGAAGCGCATCGAGGAAAAGGAGCAAGTCCAGGGCGGAATCATCATCCCGGACACGGCCAAAGAGAAGCCCCAGGAGGGCGAAGTAGTGGCTGTGGGCCAGGGCAAACGCCTGGATAGCGGCAAGGTCGTGGCGCTGGACGTGAAGGCCGGCGACAGGATCCTGTTTGGAAAGTACTCCGGCAACGAGATCAAGATAGACGGCGAGGAGTACGTGATCATGCGGGAGGACGAGGTCCTCGGGATTCTGGAAGGCGCGTCCAAGGCAGCCGACGCGTAAGAGGAGAAAGGAACAATCATGGCAGCAAAGCAAATCGTTTATAGCGAGAATGCCCGGCAGGCGATCCTGCGCGGCGTCAACCAACTCGCCGAAGCGGTGAAGGTCACGCTGGGTCCCAAGGGGCGCAACGTGGTGTTGGAGAAAAAGTTCGGCGGCCCCACGATCACCAAGGACGGCGTGACGGTGGCCAAGGAAATCGAGCTGAAGGATCCGCTCGAGAACATGGGCGCACAGATGGTGCGCGAAGTGGCATCCAAGACCTCGGACGTGGCCGGTGACGGTACCACCACGGCGACCATCCTGGCGCAGTCGATCTTCCGCGAGGGCGTGAAGAGCGTAGCGGCGGGCGCGAATCCGATGGCGCTGAAGCGCGGCATCGAGAAGGCCGTCGACGCGGTGATCGAGGAAGTGAAGAAGCTCTCTCAGTCGGTTAAGGACGACCGGCAGAAGGTCGCCCAGGTGGCCACCATATCGGCCAACGGCGACACTACCGTCGGCGACATCATCGCCAAGGCCATCGACAAGGTGGGCAATGACGGCGTCATCACGGTGGAAGAGTCCAAGACCATGTCGACCGAGTTGGACACGGTCGAGGGCATGCAGTTCGATCGCGGCTATCTGTCGCCCTACTTCATCACCGATCCGGAGCGGATGGAAGTGGTGCTCGAGGAGCCCTACATCCTGATCCACGAGAAGAAGATCAGCAACATGAAGGACCTGCTGCCGGTACTGGAGCAGATCGCGCGGAGCGGCAAGCCGCTGCTGGTGATCGCCGAGGAAGTGGAAGGCGAAGCGCTGGCGACGTTGGTGGTGAACAAGCTGCGCGGAACGCTGAACGCGTGCGCGGTGAAGGCTCCCGGGTTCGGCGACCGGCGCAAGGCGATGCTCGACGACATCGCCATCCTGACTGGCGGCAAGGCCATCATGGAAGAGACCGGCATCAAGCTGGAAGGCGTGCGGCTGGAAGACCTGGGGAAGGCCAAGCGGGTCACGGTGGACAAGGACAACACCACCATCGTGGACGGCGGCGGGAGCGAGAAGGGCATCCAGGGCCGGATCAAGCAGTTGCGCGCGCAGATCGAGGAAACGACTTCGGACTACGATCGCGAGAAGCTGCAGGAGCGGCTGGCGAAGCTGGCCGGCGGCGTGGCGGTGGTCCGGGTGGGCGCGGCTACCGAGACCGAGATGAAGGAGAAGAAGGCCCGGGTGGAAGACGCGCTGCACGCGACGCGGGCGGCGGTTGAGGAAGGCATCGTGCCCGGTGGCGGCGTGGCGCTGCTGCGGGGCGGCCGGGCGCTGGCCGGGCTGAAGCTGACCGGCGACGAGCAGATCGGCGTGGACGTCGTAAAGCGGGCCTGCGAAGAGCCGCTGCGGCAGATCGTGGGCAACGCCGGGTTCGAGGGCGCCATCGTGGCCGAGAAGGTGCGCATCAACGAGAACCCGAACTTTGGCTTCAACGCCGAAACCGGCGAGTACGAAGACCTGGTGCTGGCGGGCGTAATCGACCCGACCAAGGTGACGCGCACGGCGCTGCAGAACGCGTCGTCGATCGCGGCGCTGATGCTGACCACCGAGGCGCTGATCGCGGAGATTCCCGAGAAGAAGTCGGCTTCTCCGATGCCCGGCGGCCACGGCGGCCCGGACATGGATTACTAAGCGCTAACCGCGCGGCATGCCGCCTCCGGCGGACCGGCGCGCGTTGGTAGAGGAACTCGAGCCGCTCGCGCGCTACGGTGCGCGGGCGGCTTTTTTTGTCACTGGCGGACCGCTCCTTTGCACGTAGGACATGCTTCAGCTTGTCCTCTTCGGCGCCACAAATCGTTTTTTCCACAGTCCCTTGCCAAGTTCCCGCGCCAGCGCTGCCGGTGATCCCGAGGCAGATCGGCTGACGCGACTCAGCTTGGGCGTTTTACCACTTTCAGCAGGCGCACGGTAACGTAGCCCATGCCCAGGATGGCCGCGGCCAGCGTTCCATAGAGCACCTCGGGGTGGCGTTCGCTCCAGGGCTTGAGCGGAGGGATCGGCGGGCGGTAGGCCGGATTCGGCTGCTCGGCGGCGGCGGCCAGCACCACTTCCGGCGAGGGGCTTTTTCGGGCCAGGATCGTTCCCAGGTCGTAGGTCGGCGCCGTGACTTCGGGGTTGCCGTAGTAGAGCCAATACTCCCCCGCGGCGGCAGGGAGAAACTTCACGCGCCGCTCGACGGTTTCAAAAGTCACGGATCGCACCGGCGCCGGGCGGTCGTCGCCGTTGAAGATGCGCAGGCGGAGATACCGGTCGTGCTGCTCGGGGAACTCCAGGGGCGGGGATTCCTCATCGGCAAAACGGTAGAGCACCGCTCCCGCGACGTACCGCCAGTCCTTGCGATCGGGACTGGATTCGATGTCGCAAGCGCGATAGAACGGGGCGGCGCCGGTTTCGAGGCGCATGCGGGAATGCGGCAACCGGTCCGCGCCCAAGTCGAGGACCAGAAGGCTGGTGCGTTCATCCTCGGTGCGCGCCGGTTGGACGGTAGCGATGGTCTGCCAGCGGGAGGGGCGCTCCTGCCAGAGCGTTAGCCAGGCTGCGGAAACTGCGTCCGTCCGCAGCCAACCGTAGAAGGTGGCGCGGACGTAGCGGCGCGTGGAAACGGGATAGTCCACCGTGAGAACCGAAACACGGCGATCGCCCTGCGAGAAATCGAACACGTAGCCGTCCGCGCGCGCGACCGCCCAGCGCCGGCCATCCTCGGAGATCTCGATGGCGACCCTGGTGCGGAAATTCAACTCGTTGGTGGAGATGCGCAGGCGGTTGTGTTTCGCCGTCCCGCCCGTGTCCAGCGTCAGTTGGAGGCCCGCGCCCGGGACCACGGACCGGTCCAGAATCTCGGGCCGCAGTTCGCGCTCTTCCGCCGAGCCGCTCAAGGTCTCGAGGACATACGGGACTTCCACGCCCTCCCGGACCAGACGGAGATCGGCGAGGCCCATTTGCGCGCCTGCGTAGACGGCGCGGTCGAGCGTCACCGCCGAGACCTGCTGCGCCTCCCCGGCCGCCAGCGAACGGCGAAACTGCCACCGCGCCGGGTTGAAGTCCGCCCGCAGCAGCGCCGTGAAGGCGAGCAGGCTAAGAACGGTCCTTCTCATTTTTCCACCAGTCCTCGATGGTTGTGCGGTAACGCGAGTACAGGAAAGAAGTGACCAGCAGAAGCAGACCCAGAAACCCAAAGGCCACGATACGGTAGAGCCGCCCAAGCTGCCACACGTCGTTGAGGTACAGCTTGGCGACCACCAGCGCCAGCAGTCCCAGGCCCAGGATGCGGTTGATGCCCAGGCGCGTGAAGACTCCCATCCCCACCAGGAACACGCCATAAGCAGCCATCAGGGCCGAGACCGAGACACTCTGGACATTGAAGACATTCGCCGCGGGCGTCGATCGCGCGGCCCATCCCACCACCTCCAGCGCCAGCGCCCACAACATGACGAAGTGGCCCGCGATGTAAGGCGCCAGTCCTTCGGCGCCGGCTCCGATGAAGCGCGCGCCGAGCCACAGAGAGATCGCGGTGGTGAGGAAGGTCAGAAAGCGGACGTTCCAGAATGTGTGGTAGCTCGCGGCGTCGGTGTAAATCCAGGCGTCGATGGAATACAGCCGGGCCAGCGCCAGGAAGAAGACCAGCAGGGCGGCCCAGACCAGGCGCCGGGCCCCGGTTCGGACGCCGATCCAGGTGAGCGCGGCGGCCTCCAGCGCCCAGGCCATGGTGATGCGATAGCCGGAGAACTGAATTGGGGCGGCTAGCGTCAGGAACCCCAGCGCCACGCCGATGCACAGCAGGACCGGGCGCGCATCCCGTGCCTCGGCGGGCTGCGCATTCCAAATCCGAAGACCTAGGACCAGATGAACTCCCGCCAGCGCCGCGGCGAACAAGCCGAGGTAGGCGTGGTAGCCGGGCTCGAGCAGGTGGTAGCAGAGGCCGAAGTAAATGGCACCGTTGAGCGCGACGATCAGGAGATCCTGCTGGCGTGCCGGCGCCCGCTGGACCAGGATGCGCCATGCGGCCCAGCCCAAAAAGAGCAGGAACCCCGCGGTGAACGCCAGGACGATTTGCAGCAACCGGGAGGGCTGCCACAGGTCCGCCTGCCAGAAGGCGCAGCAGATCCAGAAAGCGCCAAAGGCCACAACGGAAGCGCTGGACCAGCCGCGGCGCCCGGAAATGGTCAGACCCGCCAGCGCCAGCGCCAGCGACAAACACAGGAACGTGACCGCGGGAGGCTGCCATATGGCCAGGATCGCCAGGCTGGCCAGCGCCTCGGAAGCGATGAACAGCGGCTGGGAATCCACCAGCGCGAAGAGCGCGTAGAAGGCCAGTGCGTAAACCGTGGCCACCACTTGCTTCTCCGTGGTGAATCGATCCGTGAACCAGGTGAGGTACAGGATGAGAGTGCCCGCGAAGGCCAGGATCTCGAGCACCCGCCACTTACGCGCGCGCGCCACCGCGAGAGCGCCCACGTCAAGCAGCAGCACCCAGCCGAAAAAGACCCAGGGCCGATCCTCGCCGGTGCTCAACAGGATCGGCGTGAGGTACCCACCCAGCAGGCAGAGAACGGAGACGGCGATGGCATTGTAGCGCAGGGCCAAAGCGCCCGCCATGGCCGTGGTGAGCGCCATCAGCAGGAAGGCGGGGCCCTGCCCCACCAGAGCATAGAAGCCGAAGGCCGCGTAGAAGGAGAGGTACAGGATGGCGCTGCCGGCAGCCGTGATCCCTTGCGCGTAGATTTTGTGGCCCAGACGCCACATGTACTCGGCCAGGCCCAGCGTCGCAAAGCCGGCCAGAACACCCAACACCACGCGGCCGGTTTCGCCGATCCATTGGTTGTCCACGGCGTACTTGAAGAAGAACCCGACGCCGAACACCAGCGTCAGCACGCCGACGCGGTTGATCCAGGTGAGCCCCAGACGCGTTTCAAGCTCGCGCGGCGTTTCGGATTCCTCGGGGATCGGTGCCGGCTCGGAAACCGGTGGCGGAGAAGCCGGTGGGGGCGCAGGCTCCGGAACGGGAGGCGCTTCGGGAATTCGGGCCATTCCAAGGGCCGACTCGATGTGGGACAAACGCTGTTCGACCGAGTCCAGGCGTCGCAGCATGCGGAGGATGGCTCCGCTCAAGGCGTCCATTCGGTCGTCGGCGGGCGATAGCATCTTGGCTCGAAACAGTATACTGCAAGCGACGCCCGCGCGAGAGCCAAGGCGGGGAGGCGGGGGNNGGGGCTTGAGCCCCGCGCTAAAAGGTCCGTCCTCCTTGCGGCTGTGGAGTCGGGAATTTCCTCTTCAAGGCGCAGGCCGGGCCGGCGCCGCGTGTGCGGCTCCGCGGGACGATTCGATCAGGTGCATGATGGCTTCCAACTCGCCCGGCGCCTCGCCGACGAGGTCGAGGTTAAGGCCCTTGGCGGGGTTCTTGGTATTCGGAAGGATCAAGGTGAGCGTAGTGGAATCCCCGGTGCTTCGCAGCGTACATTGCACCTGCGCGGCAGGAACCGCGAGCGAGCCCAGGTTGCACTTGGCAAGCGGCGTGTAGCGGATCATGATCGCGCTGATGCCGAGCTCCGCGGCGTGGCCTCCCCGGAGGGTGAATGCGTTGTGGAAATGAGTGACGTGAAAGGTGAGTTCCACTCCGGCTGCCAAGGCCTTGCCCGCGATCTCCGGGAACTTGGCGAAGAGCTTGCTCTGGTAAAGGCTGAGCGCCAGGACCCTGAGGACCTCCGGGTCCGCGCCACCGCGCTGGACGTAGACCTGGCCCCGCAGGGTCGCCATCCTGTAATCGGACTTCGAATAGTCCCGGAGAACCTCGTCGCCCAGCGGCTTGAGCGCGGCGCGATCGACCTCGAGGGTCACGGGGACTTCGTGGATTTTTCCGCCCTCGATGACCACGACGGTGGAGAATGCGACTCGCATAGGGGCGGTCACCCGGATCTCGTGGGGGCCAACCGACAAGGGCAGCCGCTCCACGCGACTTGCATACCGGCCAGCCCCGGCGATGGCGATCTGCGCGTCCGGAAATCCCGCATCGAGCGTCAGGTACCCGACCGACCATGCGATTGGCGCCTCCACAGTCTGGGGCTGGTTGAGGACCAGACGGATCGTTTTCGCGAAGGAGGTGCGATCCTTCTGGGTGACGAGCAGTTGATAGTTGCCCGGCTCGACGGCAAGCACGATCTCGCCGCCAGCTCCTACCGTGGCGACGGGAATGCCGTCCAGCGCCACGTCGGCGCCGGGCGCGGTCCGGATCGCGAGCCGGACTTTCGGCAGCAGGTGTTCGAGCGCGGCGCGGGTCTCGGGGCCGGCGCCCAGCTTGGTGAGCCGATCGATCAGCGGCCGGTCGACGGGGCTGGCCAGGCCGCGGTTCCGCAGTTGCTGGCCGATGGAGCTGTCCGGCGATCCCTGCCGGATGAGAGCCTCCACCTGGCTCACGGTCAAGGCTTTGGTGGCGGCCTTAGTCTGGGCCGCGGACTCCGCTGCGCACAGCGGCGCAAGGACGAAGCCGACGACGGCGATCCGCAACATGCGGAACGGCAGTGCTCGCGTGTCCATCGAGCATCAATCTTATAACGAATGCCAGGCCAGCGGGCAAAGGCGTTCTCACACGCCTTCGGGCGGCGCCGCCTTTACCTGGATCTCGGCGGTCTTCGCGCCCAGGTAGGGGTGGTGGGCCGAGAGACGGACGGCGCCGGCGGCCTCCTTCGATTTCACCCACACCGCGCCGACTCCTCCCATCAGCGCGAACGGGTTTTCGCCGACGATTTCGCCCGGGCCCTCGATGCTGAGCGAGACCGAGCCGGTTGCGAACTGGCGCGGGCTGCCGTATTCGTCGGTCACGCGCAGCACCACGCGCGTAGCGTCGCTGCCGTCGCCAATCAGTTCGGCATCGTCCGGCTCGACAAGCAGTTGAGCGTCCGCGCCCTTTCCGGAGAGAGTCTTCGTAATAACCAGCTTGCCGCCGAGGTAGCCCTCGATCTTCAGATCGTCCCAGCGATCGAAGGGGCAGCCGGTCAGGTCGACGAGGAACGGCGGGTGCGGCAGACTGCCATACTGATCGCGGGCCGGATCGGCTTCGGTCTTCAGCTCGCCGCCAATGTAGACCTTCAGGTGATCGCAATTCGAGCAGACGGGAACCACCCCCGGTCCCCCGCCGGCGGGTTTATCGCCCCAGGACCAGGCGAATCCCGGCTCGAGCACGATCTCTTCCTGGGGGTCGCACTGGGACTTGTAGAGACCGGCGGCGGGTTTCGGAATGCGGAAGATGTCGCTGACGCCGT
>PLEM01000401.1 GCA_003137035.1 Bryobacterales bacterium
GGAGGGCGGGTTTCAACCCGCGGGGGGCTTCAGCCCCGCCGCGCCGCGGGTCTGAAGAAACCGCTACTCCATTCGCAGGGCTGTCGTAGGGCCGACCCGCGCCGCCCGGCGGGCCGGGATCACAATCGCCACCAGAGCCGCCGCCAGCAGCACGGCCGGGACCGCCAGGAAGGTGATCGGATCCAGCCCCCGGATGCCGTAGAGCAGGCTCTCCGCCAGGCGGCCCACAGCCAGGGCGATCGCCAGGCCGATGGCCAAGCCCACTCCCGTGAGCGCCAAGCCCTGGCGCAGGACCATCGCCAACACGCCGCCGGGCTCGGCGCCCAGGACTATCCGGATACCGATTTCCCTCGTGCGGCGGCGCACCGAGAAGCTCATCACGCCATACAGGCCGATCGCCGCAAGGGTCAAACCGACGGCCCCGAAGGCGCCCAGCAGGATCGCCGAGATCCGCGGCAGCAGCAGCGACTTGTCCACGTGTTCCCGCATGGTTCCGGTGCTGAGGATGGCCATGTCGGGGTCCAGTGCCGCAATCCGATCGCGCACCGGTTTCGCCAGTCCCGCCGGGTTCGCCGCCGTCTTCACCGCGATCGAGATTCCGAAGAACGAGAAGACCCGCTCCGGGTTCCCGTCGATAAACAAGTAGACGCAGTTCTGCGGCGTCTCGCCGAGGGTGCGCGATTTAGCGTTTCCGGCCACGCCAATGACGGTGTACAACCTCTGCTGGCCGGGCTCGTTGCTCCGTATCTGCCGTCCCAGAGGGTCCTCGTTCCCGAAGGCGCGCCGGGCCATCGTTTCGTTGATGATCGCGGCGCTCTCGTCGCCTGCCTTGATACTGAAGTCGCGCCCGCGCAGGAGCGGAATTCCCATGGTCTCCCAGAAGCCGCTGCCCACGCTGTAGGCATCCGCATCGACGTGTTGCTCGGCACGGCCCTTGCCGCCTTCGATGCTGTAACCGTTGGTAACCCCGCCGATGCTAAGCGGGAGCGTATCGACGAAACTCACCGAGCGGACGCCCGGCAGCGCCGACACGCGCTCCCGAATCTGCTGCAAAAACTGCCGGGTCTTCTCGTTCGAGTACTGGTGCAGCTTCGGATCCACCGCCATCAACAGAATGTTGTCCGGTTTCAGCCCGATCTCGATCGAGGATGCGTTGCCCAAGCTGCGCAGAAACAGGCCCGCGCCCACCAGCAGCACCAGCGACAGCGCCACCTGAACCACCACCAGGGCGTTGCGCAAGCTGAAGCGGCGCAGCCGGCCGAACACCGGCGTATCGTTCTTCAGCGCCCCGACCAGGTCCGGGCGCGTTGCGCGCAATGCCGGCGCCAGTCCAAACAGGATCCCAGTCAGGATGGATAGGCCCGCCGTGAATCCGAGAACCCGGAGGTCCACGTTGAAGTCGAACACTATCGGGAAAGGCAACGGCAACTGGAAGCGTGAGATGGCGGCAGCCGCGATCGCGGCCAGCAGGAAGCCAGCCGCCGCGCCCGCCAGCGCCAGCAGGACGCTCTCCACCAGCAATTGTCGAATCACCTGGCGCCGCGTGGCCCCTATCGCCAGGCGGATGGCGATCTCCCGCTGCCGTCCCGTGGCCCGGGCTAGAAGCAGGTTGGCCACGTTGGCGCAGGCCACCAGCAGCACCAGACCCACCACCACCATCAGAACGGCCATCAGCCCCATCGCCGGGGTGGCCGCGCCGCCGATCAGACCGCCCGCCGGATCGAGGGTCACGCTCGGATGGTGCTGTTTCTCATCCTTGCGCCAGGCGTCGTCCAGCCGCTTCTTGACCACGTTGACCACGGCCACCGCCTGCGCGCGGCTGACCCCGGGCTTGAGACGCGCGTTCAGCGACAGCCATTGCATATCCCGCTTGCCTCGCGCCCCGTCTCTATTGAGGTCGGGCATGAGCTGCTCGGTCATGGACAATGGAGCCCAGAAGTCCGACTGGATACCGCGATCCGTGCCCCAGAAGCCGGCCGGGGCCACGCCCACCACCGTGAAGCGCTGTCCGTTCAGCGCCACTGTGCGGCCGGAAACGTTCGGGTCCGCGCCGAAGCGGCGCTGCCAGAGAGCGTGGCTGAGCACCACCACCGCGCCGCTCCCCACAACTCGATCGTCTTCAGGCAGGATGGCGCGGCCAACCACCGGATTCACGCCCACCAGGCGGAAGTAGTTGCCGCTGACCACCTGGCCCCAAACGCGCTCGGGCTGCCCGGCGCCGCCGATGTTGGCGGGGATGAACGGGAAGTGCGCCGCCACACCCTCGAAGACCTGCGAGGTCTGGTCGCGATAGTCCAGGTAGTCGGGATGGGAGAAGGACCGGCCTTCGGAGAAAATCACCAGCCGCCCGGGATCCTTCACCGGCAGCACGCCCCACAACAGGCCGTTCGCCACGCTGAACACGGTGGCGTTCGCCGCAATGCCCAAGGCTACCGAGACGATGATGGCAATCGTGAAGCCGGGAGTCTTGGAAAAACCGCGCAGTGCGAAACGTGCATCTTGCAGGAGCGACATAAACACTAACTACGCAGTTCCCGAACCAACCGTTCACCCCGAAACGCGCTCCAGAATCTCCACCGCCTCGAACACGCCATTCGGAAACTCGGTCCGCGCCCTCGTCCTCGCGAGGCACGTTCTAACCGCCGCCACCACCTCATCAACCGTAGGACAAGCTTCAGCTTGTCCCGCCGCTCGCAAAGCCTGCCGATCGTACTTGCGAGCCCACGCCCGCGCAACTAGCTGCACGCCGCAAGCCAGGCATTCGTAGACCGTGTTATAGCCCCCACCGCCAACCACCACATCAACCCCGGGAAGCAGGTCCATCGCCGGCCAATACCGCACCCAACCCGCCTCCGGGCACCCCGCCGGACAAGAAGGCGCCACACACCGAACCCCCACGCCCTCCAACGCGCCACTGAGCGCCCGTGCCACGCTCCCATACCACGCCTGCTCCTCGATCTTCCCCGCCGCCAAGACCAGCACGCACTGCCGTTCCTCCACGCCCATCAGCCGGCGGGCCGCTTCTCGCGACGGCAGTTCCCGCGCCGAGCGAATCAACCACGGCGCCGTGGTCCTCACCT
Organism: Bryobacterales bacterium; assembly: GCA_003137035.1. GTDB lineage: Bacteria > Acidobacteriota > Terriglobia > Bryobacterales > Bryobacteraceae > Fen-330. Next base: position 3,081 of record PLEM01000401.1, read on the forward strand.
GCGGCAACCCGGCGAGCGGTGCAGCTTCCGCCGGCCCGGGCCGGATCACCACATCGTAATTGGAGCGCACAAACTCCTCGATCGCTTTCCCGCGCACGTACACGGGATTCAGGTCGCGGTGGATCAGCGCCCTCACGGCCCCTAGCCCCGGCAGCAGCGAAGCCAACTCCCCGCCCAGACCGCGAGGAAACGTGTCTACAATCAGGCAAGCCGCGCCGGACTCTCGAATCTGCTCCACAGCTTCTTCCCGCGCCCGCGCCACGGGCAGCTCGGGGTTCAGCGCCACGATATCGAGATCCGGCAACCGGGCACACACCTCGCCGGCATAGGGACTGTTGGTAAGAATTCGAACCGGCCCGCGAGCAACTCGCGCCAGCGCCGCGGCCCGCGTCAGGTGGCCCCACCCGCCGCCCAGCGCATAAATGAGCCAGAGACCCGAGGAGCGCCCGCCCACGGTCAACTCGCCGTCAGATCGCCCTCGAACTCCTCTTCCGGCTTCACCAGTCTTTCCCCATCGGCCTCGGTGAAATTCAGCGGCTCGCCGGATGCGCCGGTGGCGCCGGGCCAGTCGGCCGAGTCGTAATCGCCGTAGTTGTCGTAGCCCTCCCGGTCGGTCCTCTGCGCGTAGGGATCCTGGACCTGCCCGTTCTGGCAGTCCGGGCAGCCGACGGGAGATATTCGCCCGCAGGGGTGCGGGAACAGGAAGCCGATTCGCCGCGGGCAGGTCCAATCCGCTGGGGTCATTTTTGCCTCCCTTGCAGTTGGCGCGCCAGATTCAGCGCCCGATAGAGGCCCAGGTACATCATTGCATTCGCCTGGGGAATCTCGGCAGCCTCATCCACCCGGACTCGCAGGAACACCGACTTCCCTCCCACCTTCAATCCGCGAACCGTCGCCGAAGCCGGCAGCCGCAAGTTCTTCTTCAGTCCCTCTTCCAGGGGCCGCAGCTCCCCGTACTGGTCTTTGGGGCAGGTGAGCCGGAGACTCACGAAATGCCGCGACCGGCTTTTTACCTTGCTCTTGCCCCGCGGATTCACGTACGTCCGCCTTCGAATCAGCTCCTGCATCGTTTCCGTAAACTGCGTGCCGTCCAGGAACCGGCCCTCGATGCTCAGCCAGTCGTCCTCGGAAAACCGCTGCTTGCCGCGTTTTCGCTCCGGCCAAACCTCTTCCTTGAGGAACCGCCCACGGTCCTTCAACCCCAACGAAACCGAGACCGGAACCTTCGGGTCGCTGTCTTGTTGCAGGCTCGACGCCAGTTTCCCCAGCAGTTCGAAGCGCCACCGGTAGGTCTTGAGGTTCCGCCCGTATCGGTACGCGGCAACCCACAGAATCACCGCAAGGGCGATACCCGCCAGAAGCAGGAGCGCGCCTATGAAGCCCGGTACCCCGACAGCCACCGTCACCACCAATCCCACCACCCCGGCCGCCAGGCTCAGGAACCCATGCAAGAGCTTCCTCTTGCGCTCCCGAGCGAACTGCTGCGCCAGCTTGTCGATTTCCGCGACATCCCCCAGCACCGACTCGAGCGGGGCCTGGGTTTCATAGACGCCGCCCGTACGCAACTTCTCCGCGTCAATAGCCATAGCCACCTGTTCCCGGCTATCTTAGGCTAACGACACCCATGATGCAAGCGGATTCTCGGATCGCCTACCTTTCCTTCGATGTGGTGCCCGCCCCGAAGGGCGCCGCCACCCATATCGAGGCCTTCTCCCGCCTGCTCGCCGAGTCTTTTGGCGGCCTCGATCTGGTGACCGCCGCGCCCGGCCCGGACGCGATCCCACCGGTCGAGCGCTGGCCCGGCGTACTCCACACCGCGCTGCCCGCCGTTGGTCCGAGCCTCATCGACCGCGTGCTCTGCTTCCGCCGCGCTCTCGAGCGCTGGCTCCAGCCCCGCCGCTTCCAGGCAATTCAATTCCGCTCCATCTTCGAGGGGCTGCCGCTTCTCGGGCTCGCGCCCGCGCCGCTCCTGATCTTCGAGGTGAACGGCCTGCCCTCCATCGAATTGAAGTACCACTACCCGCGCGCCGCCGACGATCGCGTGCTCAACCTCAAGCTCCTCTCCCAGGAGCAGGCCTGCCTCGACGCGGCCAGCCTCATCGTGACCCCCAGCGGTGTCACCGCGCAGTACCTGGCTTCCCGGCGCGGCGTGCCGCCCGAGAAGATCGCCCTCATCCCCAACGGCGTCGACCTGCGCGTCTTCCCGTTTCGCCCGCCGCCGCGCCCGAACGACTGCTTCCGTCTGCTGTACTTCGGCACGCTCGCTCCCTGGCAAGGAGTGGACCTCACCATCCGCGCGCTGGCCCAGCTCTGCCAGCAGGCCCCCGCCGCTCTCACCATCATCGGAGCGGGCAGTCGGCGCAGGGTCGGCGCGCTGCTCGATCTGGGAGCCAAGCTCGGCGTCGGCGGTCACCTCCAGGTGCTCCCGCCCGTGACCCAGGCCGAGCTTCTCGAACATCTGCACCGTTCCGACGCCGTGCTGGCCCCGCTGGGGCTGTGCGACCGCAACGTGGTCCAAGGCTGCTGCCCGCTCAAGATCCTCGAGAGCATGGCCGCCGGAACGCCCGTGATTGCGAGCGACCTGCCCGTGGTTCGCGAGCTCGGCCGCGACGGCGAACATTTCCTGCTGGTGAAGCCCGGATCGGTGGACCAGTTGGCCGAAGCCGCCCTGCGCCTGCGCTCCGCCCCCCAGCTCTCCTCGAGCCTTGCGCATCAGGCCCGCGCGCACGTCGAAGCCACCTACACCTGGGAACAGGCCGGCGCCACGCTGGTTGCCGCCTATCAGACCGTGGTGAAAGTCCTGCACAGACTGAAGTCCGTGCCACGGGCTCTTGGCATAGTGGCACAGGCCTTCAGCCNNGTGGCACAGGCATTCAGCCTGTGCACCTCTCTGGGACGTCGCCTTCAAATGGCGAGTGCGGTGCCGGGAAATTCGTGGCACAGGCATTCAGCCTGTGCGCCTCTCTGGGACTCTCACCACGGCCGCCTACGGCCAGCTCGGGATCAGACGCTCCAGCAACGCCTGAAGCTGGCGCCGCTCGCACTCCAGGCTGAATTCCTCCAGCATGTGCGCCCGCGCGGCCCGCTGGATTCCTTCCCGGTGCTCGGGCGCGGCATCCAGCCATTCCAGGACCGCCTCGCCCAGCCGGTGCAGTTGCCACCGCGGCAGCAGGATGCCGTTGACCCCGGGCTCGATGATCTCCGGGATTCCGCCCGCATCGCTCCCGATGCAGCCGCAGCCGGCCGACATGGCTTCCAGCAGCGCGTTCGGCATGCCGTCCCACAGCGACGGTTGCAGATATACGTCGCAGAGTTGCAGGTGCGCGTTCACCTCGGCCGGCGCCGTAAGTTGCCCCGTGATCAGGATGCGCTGCTCCTCCAGGTTCCCCGGCGGCAGTTCCGAGGGACGCACGTCCCCGATGATCAGCAGACACGCCGGCCGGACTTTCTGCACGTCGCGGAGCGCTTACAGCAGGTGCTTCAGCCCCTTCTTCTCGCGCAGTTCCCCCGCGAATCCCAGCACCGCCTCATCCGGACGAATCCCCAGCTTCGCCCAATCCGCGCACGGCCCCGGCGCGAACACCTCGGTATCCACCGTGTTGCGCAGGCATCCCACGTCGTCTCTGCCGGTGAGCGCGCACGCTTTCCGCGCCAGGTCTCGCGTCACCGCCATCACCAGGCGGGCCTCCCGCAGAGTCCACTGCAGCCGCGCGAAATCGCCGGGCGGGAACATCTCGCGATCCAGATCGTTTCCGCGAACGCTCACCACGCTCGGCATCCCGGTCAGCCGCGCGAACCAAACCGCCAGGAATCCCCCCGGAAACAGGTAGTGGCCCCAAACCGCGTCGTAGCGCTCCCTGCTCGCCAGCCACTCCAGCAGGATCTGAGTATGGGGCATGGTCATGTCCCACGAGCGGAAGCGTCCCATCCGGCGTACCGATGGAGCCCCCTCCTCCTGCACCACCCGCCCCGGCTCCAGCATCCGCGTCCAGGTAACGACATCCACCTCGTGGCCCATCGCCGCCAGCGCCCGCGTGATCCGGCCCGCACTCGTCGCCACCCCGCCCAAATCGGGCGGATACCGATCCGAAAGAAAAAGCAGTCGCCGGTTCATGCGAACTGTCCAGCGTACCAAACTCCGAGCAGGATAAGGCTCCAGCCTTGTCCCGGTGCGATATTCCGTCCAAAAGGCGCTTCGGCTTGGGCCGCTCCCTCACCGGACTGTGAAAAAACCGCCGGGCAAGCTGAAGCATGCCCCACGTAGGACATGCTTCAGCTTGTCCTCCTAGGCGCTACAAGGCGATCCTTTCACAGTCCCTCACGGTCGCGGTTCGGCGCCCCCACCGCAACCTAACCGGGTGCGACCCAAGAACTGTTGGATTCCCGCTGGTGCTATATTGTTAGTGCTTTGAGACAAAAAGCCCCGCTTGCCATTCTGGCGCTGGCCGCTCTCCAGTGCGCCTTCGCGGCCACTAAGGTCGAGGCGGTCAATGTCGACGGCATGATCCACCCCATCACCGTCGAGATCATGTCCCGCGCCCTCGACCAGGCCCGCCAGGAAGGCGCCGAGATCGTTCTGGTCCGCCTGAACACGCCCGGCGGCCTGCTGGATGCCACGCAGGAAATCATCGAGAAAGTCGTCGCCTCGCCCGTCCCCGTGGTGATGTTCGTCGTCCCCAGCGGCGGGCGTGCGGCCTCCGCGGGCTTCTTCCTCCTCGAGTCCGGCGATGTCGCCGCCATGGCCCCCGGTACGCACACCGGCGCGGCCACCCCGGTTACTCTCTTCGGCGGCCAGGCCGACCAGGTCATGATGCACAAGGTTCTCAACGACGTCGCCGCGCTCATCCGCGGTGTGAGCGCCAAGCGCGGCCGCAACAGCGAGCTGGCCGAGAAGGCGGTGGTCGATGCCAAGTCCTTCACCGACAAAGAAGCGCTCGATGGCAACCTCGTCGAGCTGGTGGCGCCCGATCAGTGGGAACTGTTCCGCAAGCTGAACGGCCGCGAGATTACCCGCTTCGACGGCCGCAAACAGACTCTCCACCTCGTAAATCCCGAGATCGTGGAATACCAGAAGACCACTCGCGAGCGCATCATTAGCGCCATCGCCGACCCCAACCTCGCGCTGATCCTGCTGGTGATCGGGGCGCTTGGAATCTACATCGAGTTCAACTCGCCGGGATTGGTCGCCCCCGGCGTGATCGGAGCCATCATGGTGCTGCTAGGCCTGTCCGCGCTTTCCGTGCTGCCGATCAATTGGGTGGGAGTCGCCCTGCTGCTGCTGGCCGTTGCGATGTTCATCCTGGAAGCCAAGTTCGCCACCCACGGCGTTCTGGCGGTGGGCGGAGCGGTGTCCATGCTCCTGGGCGCGCTGCTGCTGATCGAGAGCCCGCTGCCCGAGTTGCGCATCCACCTCTCGACCGCCATTGGCATCACCCTCCCGTTCGCCATCATCACCACGTTCCTGGTCGCGCTAGTGGTGCGCGCGCGGGCCAACAAAGTCATCACCGGCGAGGCCGGGATGATCGGCGAAATCGGAATCGCTCACGCCCCGCTCACCCCGGCGGGGAAGGTGTTCGTTCACGGGGAATTCTGGAGCGCGGTCTCCTCCACACCGGTGGAGGCGGGCGCGCGGGTGCGGGTCACGGAAGTTCGGGGGCTCTCGCTCAAGGTCGAGCCGGCGCCCGACGTCAAAGAAAGTTGACCGGAGGTCATTATGCCTGTTGAATACATCGTGCTCATCGTCATCGCGCTGTACCTTCTGGCGTCGATCAAGATCCTTGCCGAATACGAGCGGGGCGTCATTTTCCGCCTCGGCCGCGTATTGAAGTCCCCCAAAGGGCCGGGCATTTTCCTGGTGTTCGCGCCCATCGACCGCATGGTGCGCACCTCCCTGCGGCTGGAAACCCTCGAAGTGCCCGGCCAGGACGTGGTCACCCGCGATAACGTCACCGTCAAGGTGAACGCCGTCATTTACTTCCGCGTCATCGACCCGATCAAAGCCGTCATCGAGGTCTCCAATTACCTCTACGCCACTTCGCAACTGGCGCAGACCACCCTGCGCAGCGTGCTCGGCGAGGTCGAGCTCGATCATCTGCTCAGCCAGCGCGAGAAGCTGAACCTGCGCCTGCAAGAGGTGCTCGACCAGCACACCGGTCCCTGGGGCGTTAAGGTCGCCATGGTGGAGGTCAAGCAGGTGGATCTGGCCGATCAAATGATCCGCGTGCTGGCCCGCCAGGCCGAAGCCGAGCGCGAGCGCCGCGCCAAGATCATCCACGCCGAAGGCGAGTACATGGCCGCCGAGAAGCTGGCCATGGCCGCGGAACTCATCCAGAAACAGCCCGCCGCCATTCAGCTCCGCTATCTCCAGACGCTGGTCGAGATCGGCACCGAGAAGAACACCACCATCGTCTTCCCGCTCCCGCTCGACATCTTCTCTTCCCTGGGCCGGGCGCTGGAAAAGGCCGCCGGAGGGCCGCCGCGGAGCGCTTAGCTTACTCTCATGCGAAGAAACGAGGAAGGGGAACTCGAGTTGGTGGTAGGCAACCGGCAGTTGCTGAGCGTGTTGTTCGTCATGTTCGTCCTGTTCGGGGCGGTGTTCTCGATGGGCTACTTCGTGGGGCGAAGTACGGCGCCCGAGCCGGCCTCCCCAGGAGCCGAGGCCAAGATGGCCTCCGCCGAAAACTCCGCACAGCCCCGATCGGCCCTCTCCCCGCCGCCGGCTGAGACGCAGGTTCCCTCCGCCGCTTTGGCCGACCCTCTGCTGGCGCCCGGCCAGGCCAAGGTCACCCCGCCCCCGGCTGTTCCGGCCGACCGGGCGAAGCCCGAGACCCCCGCCCCCGTTGCCTCCATCCCCGCGCCCGAAAAGCCCAAGCCCGCCCCCGCCGATCCTGCGGTCCCTCTGCCCGGACAGACCTACCTGCAAGTTGCGGCCGTGGGAAAGCCGGAGGCCGAGCTGGTCATGGATGTATTAAAGAAACGCGGCTTCTCCGCGCTGGTCGCTCCGGTGCCCAACGACACCCGCTGGAGGGCGCTAGTTGGGCCGCTCCCCGATTCCGCCTCCCTCGCCAAGGCCCGCTCGGATCTACTGGCCGCCGGCTTCAAAGACGTAATTGTTCGAAAGTATTGAAGGGGGGCGGACTTCAGTCCGCNNCGGGACTTTAGTCCCGCCGGTTCATTTGGCGTGAAGCCCGTCGAAAGGGACTGATATCTTCCTCAACCTCGCACTGACGATCCTTTCCGCCCTCCTGATGATCCTGGCGTTCCCGCGCTTCGATCTCCCGTTGCTCGCTCCACTGGCGCTTGCCCCGCTCCTGCTGGCGGCGGCCCGCGAACGGCGCCCCGGCCGGCGCTTCCTGTTGGGATGGGCGGCTGGAACCGTCTACTGGGCCGGAGCCTGCTACTGGATACAGAGCGTGCTCACGGTCCACGGAGCCATGTCTCTCGCCACCAGTTGGGCCGCCTTCGCGCTATTTGCGGCCGCCAAGGCGCTGCACCTGGCCCTCTTCACGCTCCTCGCGGGCTTTCTGATTCAACGCGCCTGGGCGCTGGCGGCCGTTCCCGCGCTCTGGGTGGCCATCGAGAGCACGCACGGTTCGCTCGGGTTCGCCTGGCACGCTCTCGGCAACGCTGGCATCGACATGGACGCCCCCATGCGCCTGGCCCCCATCACGGGCGTTTGGGGCCTCTCCTTCCTCTTCGCCGCGACCGCCACCGCGCTGGCTCTGACCATCTTGCGCCGCCCCCGCCGCCAACTCGCCGGGATTCTGCTCCTGCCGCTCCTCTATCTGCTCNNACGCCCCAATTCATCGACGACATCCACCGCCGGCTCGCCTCGCTCTCGCTCGGCCTCGCCCACGGCGCGAGCCTCATCGTCTGGCCCGAAATCCCCGCGCCCATTTACTACTACGAAAGCGCGCGTTACCGAGACGCCATCGACAACCTGGCGCGCCAGACTGGCGCTTACCTGCTGCTGAACGTCGTCCCCCACGACACTGAGAGCATGCCCTTCAACTCCGCGCTGCTGGTTTCTCCCGGCGGCCAGCCCGTCGGCCGCTACGACAAAATGAACCTGGTGCCCTTCGGCGAGTTCGTCCCCGCCCCGTTCAAGACGCTGGTCGACAAGGTTTCCACCGAAACCGGCGATTTCGCCCCCGGCCGCGAGCAGGTTCTGCTGCCCGCCGGCCAGCACCGCCTCGGCGTCTTCATCTGCTACGAATCTGTGTTCCCGAATTTCGTGCGCAAGTTCGCCGCCGGCGGCGCGGACCTATTGATCAACATCTCCAACGACGGCTGGTACGGCAACTCCGCCGCCCGCTACCAGCACCTCAAGATCGTCCGCATGAGAGCCGCCGAGAACCGCCGCTGGCTCCTGCGCGCCACCAACGACGGCATCACCTCAACCATCGACCCCGCCGGCCGCCTCCACCAGAACCTGCCCTCTTACACCGCCGCCGCCACCCAGACCAGTTTTTCGTACCTCACCTCCGTCACCTTCTACTCCCGCCACGGCGACTGGTTCCCGTGGCTCTGCGCGGTCCTCGCGCTCGGCTTCCTCTTCCTCCCCATCCACCCACCAGCCCGCGCACACTGACCCCGCGAGGCAGGCTTAAGACTGCCAGCGCGTTTCAGTCCCCTTCTCCGAG
>PLEM01000540.1:0-631 GCA_003137035.1 Bryobacterales bacterium
TTGGTGTAGCTGTGGATCGTGGTCATCGATCCCTTGAGGATGGTGAAGTTCTCGTGCAGGACTTTCACCACCGGCGCCAGGCAGTTGGTGGTGCAGGACGCGTTGGAGATGATGTTGTGCCTGGCCGGGTCGTAGGCGCCGTCGTTGACGCCCAACACCAGCGTGACATCCTCGTTCTTCGCCGGAGCCGAGATGATGACCTTCTTTACGGTTCCGCGCAGATGCTTCGACGCCAGCGTCGCATCGGTAAACTTCCCGGTGGATTCGATGACGATCTGGGCGCCCAGCGCATTCCAGTCCAGCTCCGCCGGATCCTTGATCGCGAACACCTTCAGCTTCTTGCCATTGATCGAGATCGTGTCGCCATCCGCTTTGACTTCGGCGTCCAGGCGTCCCAGCACCGAGTCGTACTTCAGCAAGTGCGCCAGCGTCTTTGTGTCGGTGAGGTCGTTGCAGGCAACGAACTCAATCTCCGGATCGTTGAATCCCGCGCGCACCACGTTGCGGCCGATCCTGCCGAAACCATTAATCCCTACTTTGACTGCCATGTTGAGGTTCTCCTGAGGTCTGATGGAATAACCTTCAATGATAACAAAGAACGCTGTTCCGCGACCGTATGGAGGGCGGACTT
>PLEM01000540.1:665-4592 GCA_003137035.1 Bryobacterales bacterium
GGTTGAAACCCGCCCTCCGAGGGAGCGGATCTATCTCGGCGGATCGATCGGCGCCGCCTGCGTCCCCAGCCCGGCGTAGGTTTCCTTCACCTTGATGACTTTGTTGCCGTTGAAGGTGACGAAGACGATCTTGCCCGGCGGCGTGCCGTAAATCCAGTCCTCGAGTTCAAGCCCGTCTTTGACCTCGCGCACCTTGCGCACCGGCCGGCCCAGCGCCAACAGCACCTGGTCGCGATCCATCCCCTCCACCGCGCGCTTTTCCTTCACCGCCTGCTGGATTTCCGGCGGCAGGCTCTCCATGAACGTCTCGGTTACCGTGCGCTTCTCGAAGTCCAGCACCGGCGCGAGCATCTTCTTGATCTCGGCGGCCTTTACCGCGGGCACCGGCCCGTGAAACAGCAGCGCGATCGAAGTGCCCCCGGGAGCGTTCGACTGCCCCTTCGAGATCGGCGCCGTCTGGCCGTTCATCCCAATCTGAATCCGATCGCGCCATTTCGGCTTACCGTCGTTGAACCCGCCGTTGATGGCCAGGACCAGCTTGTCGCTGTCGATATCGACTTTGGTCACCTGCACCAGGTCGCCGACTCGCGCCGCCGGGCCGAGTAAGCGCCCCGCCGCCTCCCAGGCCTTCTTGTCGTAGGCGCCCTCGCTCGGGAACTCCAGTGCCTTCTTCGAGCGCGGCAGCGGCGCTTTCACGGTGGCGTACTCGGCCGTCAGCCCACGAATCAGTTCGATCCGTTGCTGATCGGTGAGCTTCTCGGCAGGCAGCAGCGGGAAGGAAAGGAGAGCCAACGAGAGCGGCACGCATCTACGCATGGCGATTGCTCCTCTCACTTACTGGTCTTCCCACTGCTCGCGCAGCAGGAAGGGCTTCTGCCGCCGGACCGGGGCCTTCAGCGCCAGCCACGCGAACAGCAGCACCACCACCAGGCTGGTCGCCAGGCCACCCTCCGGCCCGTACTCGCCCCCGCTCCACACCGAGGCCACTTTCCACTGCATCGTGTAGCCCGTCACATTCATTGTAAGCCCGCTCAGATTGGCCCCGAGCAGCGGGAGCACCCAGTTCCAGCCCACGTGCAGACCGATGGGCAGCCACAGGTCCCCGCTTCGGTAGAACGCGTAGCCCAGCAGCACGCCCCACAGCCCGGTGTTCACCAATGCCAGGAGGGTGACGTGCGGGTTCCCGGCATGCAGGAAGGCAAACAAAACGCTCACCGGGAGGATGGTGCCAAACGGCCCCAGCGTTGCCATCAGAACCTGAAACCCGTACCCGCGCAACAACAGCTCTTCGCCCATCGCCCCGAACAGCAGAATGACGAGTAGCACCACGACGGCGCCCCAATCCACCGGTTGTCCGGCTACCCGAGTGATCTCGGCCGCGCCCTCCAGCACCGGCCCAAGCGTGACGAAGAGAGCCGCGACCACGCCGCCGGCCATCCCCAGCAGCACGTTGCGAATCGAACTGGGATTCCACACCAGCCCCAGATCGACCAGCGACCGGCGCTCGTAAATGCGCATGGCCAGCTCGTTCGACACGCCGGCGGCGCAGAACACCAGCAGGGGGGCCGCGATAGCCATCGGCAGGTTCTGGAGAACGAAACCGAACAGCAGGTAGCAGGCGAGCGCCAGAAAGACATAAACCCCCAGGCGGAGGATCGTTTGCAGCGCTTTCTCCGGCAGCCGGAAGTTCATTTCACAGTGACCTTGACCCCTCTGGGCGCAACGCGCGCGGGAAGCAGCGTGGCTCCCTCGCGCTCGATGGCCTCCGACACCCGCTGCCGGGAGCCGCGCTCGGCCAGGAAGAACACGCAGCCGCCGCCGCCCGCCCCGCAGGCCTTCGCTCCGGTCGCTCCCGCCTTGCGGGTCACCGCCACCAGCCGGTCGATCAGCGGGGTCGAGATGCCGGGCGCGTTCTTGCGCCGGTGCGACCATTCCTCCCGCAACAGCCGCCCCACCTCGCTCCAATCGCTGCGCTCGAGCGCGCCGCGCATGGCCTGCGCGATCGCCGCGATTTCGTCGAAGTTCCGGTGGACGCGGCGGTCGCCGTCGATGTGCGCCTTCATGACCTCCCAGTTGTTGATGCCCGAGTTCCGTGGCACGCCGGTGTAGGCCAGAACAATGCGCTCGTTGAAATCCCGCACGTCCACCGGGATCTTCTGGCGCACGATTCCCGCCACTCCCAACTCGATCGCACTGACGCCGCCGTACATTGCCGGGTAGTAATCCTGCGAGCCGGTCGGCACCCGGATGATTCGCGCCTCGATGTTCTGCGAGATCTCGCGGAGCTTCTCGAGCTTGTATCCCGCGCCGGTCAGCCGGTCCAAGGCGCTGGCGATCGCAATGATCAGCGCCGACGACCCGGATATCCCCGCGCCTGGCGGAGCCTCCGAGTCGGTGCGCAGCTCGAACCCGGTCCGCGGCGCGAAGAAACGCACCACCTGCGCCGGCAACGGCAGCTTATACTTGTTGGCCGCCTCGAGCGCCTCCAGGGACTCGAACGACTCCGCGATCCCCAGCACCTTCGAGCTCAAAAGGATTCGGCGATCGGAACGGGTCTCGAGTACGCAGCGCGTGTAGCGGTCGACGGCGAAGTTCACCGTCACCGCGTTGGCATGGTACAGGTACAGGGGCCAGATGTCGAGGGTTCCGCCCGCCAGGTCTACCCGGCAAGGCGCTTGGGAAGCGATCTGCATAGCGAATGTCCACTATATCAGCGGCGTTGCCGCGCCGCTGGCTCGTAGCTTGTGGCTCGTGGCCTGTTGATCCCACGATGGCGCACCCGCTTCGCACCGGCGGCGCACCTGGGACCACCGTGGGAGCGCCAGCCAGTGAATCGTCGCGGAATCCACAAGCCACAAGCTACAAGCTGCTACACTTCTGTCTAATAGCAACTACGGGCGAATACCGTAAGCGGATGTGTAAGAAGATTATCCCCGGCCGGTGCCGCTAAACTTTCGACGGCCCCGGCCGATGAAATTGTTATGGAAGAGAGGCGCTTGGAAGCGCGGTTGCTCTGCGCGGACCTGATCGACGTCCACTGGACGGATAAGTCCGGTCGAAGCCACACTGCCCTGGCCAATCTCGAGGACATTTCGATCTCGGGGGCCTGCCTGCAAATGGACATGCCCGTGCCCCACGAGACCGTGCTGCGCATGGCTCATCCCAAGACCGAGTTTGCGGGCCGGGTGCGCTACTGTGTGTTCCGCGAGACCGGCTACTTCCTGGGCGTGCAGTTCGAGCCTGGTTTCCGCTGGACCCGGCGGTGCTTCCGCCCGAAGCACCTGCTGGATCCGCGCCGTCTGGTGGCGCTAAGCGTCAAGCGGGCGGCAAAGAAGCGCGAGGATCGGCAAGAGCCTCCCGCCCAGCCTCAGTAGGCGCACAGCCAGCGCGCCTTTTCCAGCACCTTCTCCGCGTTGGGCAGGAACGCCTCTTCCAGTGGCGGGCTGAAGGGGACGGGCGTATCCGCGGCGGCAATGCGCACCACCGGCGCATCCAGGTACTCGAAAGCCCGCTCGGCGATGCGCGCGGCCAGTTCCGCCCCAACTCCGCCGGTGAGGGTGTCCTCGTGCAGCAGGATCGCCCGGGAAGTCTTCCGCACGCTCGCCAGCACCGTCTCCTCGTCGATGGGCAGCACCGTTCGCAGGTCCACGATCTCGGTGGAGACTCCCTCGCGCTCCAGGGTTTCGGCGGCCTCCTGCGCGACGTAGACCATCGCGCCGTAGGTGACGATCGAGAGGTCCTTGCCCTCGCGGAAGATGCGGGCCTTGCCAATTGGGACCGTGTATTCGCCCTCGGGGATTTCCTCCTTAATCCGGCGGTAGAGCCCTTTGTGCTCGAAGAAGATCACCGGATCGTTGTCCCGGATGGCCGACTTGATCAGCCCCTTGGCGTCGTATGCCGTCGCCGGCGTCACCACCATCAAGCCCG
>PLEM01000078.1 GCA_003137035.1 Bryobacterales bacterium
CGGGACAGCGCGGGTGATCCAGTGAACCAATCGTCACCGCCGAGACCGGTGAGGATCACGCGAAAACCCTTGCTCTCGGCGAGGGCGGCGGGGAAATCCGACATGTGGCAATTGGAGTGGTCCGGGAAGTCGAGATAACGGGCGGCGCACTCGGGATACCACTCGGGATCGGGCGAAACGGGCAACTCGTTGGAGCGCAGGCCCCAGAACGCGACCACCTGGCGGAGGTAGGAAGTTTCGTCGCAGGATTGGCCGGGGAACACCAGGGAGAGGGTCTCAAAGCCGAGGTCAGGGGAAGCGCCGCCGCGGAACAGATGCTGGCACATGCCCACGATGCAGGAGGAATCGATTCCACCGCTCAGCTCGGCGGCGACGGGACCCTGGCTACGCAGGCGGCAGCGGACGGCCTCGTTGAAAACGTGGCGGAAGTGGTCCGCATACTCGCGGTCGGTCTTGTAGCGGATTTGGTGAGAGGGGTCGATGTCCCAGTAGCGCTGCTTGCGGAGGCCGGTGGGTTCGACAACGAGGAAGTGAGCCGGAGGCAGGCGAAGGATGCCCTGGTAGAGGGTTTCTTCGAGGCTGGTGATCTGGTTGGCGAGGTACTCGGCGATCATCCCCTGGTTGGGCTGGCGGGGGACAGAGGGATGGCGGAGGAGTTGCTGGGGTTCGGAGGCCCAGAGGAAGACGCGGCCGTCGGTGAAGTAGTAGAAGGGGCGGAGTCCGAGATGGTCGCGGGCGCAGAAGAGGCGGCGGGCGCGGGAGTCCCAGATGGCGTAGGCGAAGTCGCCCAGGATGCGGCGGGGGGAGTCTTCGCCCCAGCGCTGGTAGGCGCGGAGGACCAGTTCGACGTCGGTGCCGGTGCGGAGAGTCGCGCCGAGCGCGGCTTGCAACTCGTCGCGATTGTCGATGCGACCGTCCATGGTAATCGCCAGCCCGCCGAGATCATCATAAAACGGCTGGGTTTGGCGCAGAGACCCAGGGGTGGTGCAAAGGACGGCAGAACCGAGACTTATAGGACCATCAAGGTGGTGACCGATGCCATCGGGGCCGCGATGAGCGGCTGCCTCGATCATGCGCTCAAGAGGAGCGAGGTCAGCCGGGCGGCCGTCGAGGTTGTAGATGCCAGCGAGGCCGCTCATGGGCGGACATGGTCAATAGAACGGGGGACTCAGCGCAACCGCAGCGCCCCACAGAGCGCCCGGCGGTCGGCCAACACCTCGTGGTCAAAGCGCGAACTCTGGTCGGCGGGGAGGGCCGAACCCTCTACCCCGCTACTTGTCGGGCTCGTCGTCGTCGGCTCCGTTCGGATGGCGGACAGCACGCTTCGAGGACGGGCTGCTCAATGCGGGAGTCTGCTGGAGGGGCTTGAGGGCACTCCCGGGAACCTTGGCAGGAGGCGACGGCCAGCACGACAGGCTGGTGCTATTGGTAGAGGCCCTGACGTAGGCTTTTCCCGCGTTGATCGGCTGTCCAGTGGTCCCATCAAGCGCGGACTGCACGATGCTGATTGTAATGGTGTAGCTGCCGGGTTCGAGGGTCAGCGACAGCCCGCTGTAAATGCCGTCGAGCTTCCACGCCGAGTCCTTGTCGTTCCACAACTGATCCCAGTCCCTGGGATTGGACACGGGAGACGTGCTGACAGTGAAGATCACGCTCCCGGAACATGAGGAAGATCCATTCACTTGGATCTTGAACATGTCCCCGTTCTGGTAGGCATCGACCACTCTTAGTTCAGTCAGCGTGGTGGTGCCGAGACTGAACTGAGCGACCTGAGTCCCCACCGGAGCGCTTGTCCAATTGAAACCTTTCCACCCGACATCCACGGGCAGCGGCGTGGGCTGAGCGAAGGCATGGGGGGAAGTGAGCAAGAGCAGCGCCAGAAAGAGTGTGTGCGACAAGTATGCAGTTCTCATTGAATCCCTCAATCGTGGCATTTGTCGGACCCCGGTATCGGTGAGGATGAGCCGTTGCTATCGCAATGGGCTCCTCCTGAGCCTTTTGTGAGCAGGGCGAGCTCGCCGAAGGTGGTGAGGATGGGGGTGGTGTAGGGCTTGAGGGGGCTAGGGGGAACCCCGGGTGACTGAGCGGGTTGGTTCATCGGATCGAGTCCTCCGTCAGAGTGATGATTATACGCTATGCGGGCCTGAAATACCAGAATCATACTGAGTTTCTTTATGCGCTGGGCATACCGGTACCCGGGTTGGCCGGGGTGGGGAGGGGGGTGTAGCGGCCTGGGGGGGCGGCGCCGATGAGGGTGGCGCCTTGGCATTCCAGCCAGGCGTGGGCGTCGAGGCCGTCGGGGGAGCGGGCGACGCCGAGGTGGAGGGTGGAGGGGTAGCCGTGGCGGGCCAGGAGGCGCTGGGCGGCTAGGGCTCGGACCAGGCAGGTGGACCTGGGGATCAGGCGGGTGGTGGCGTTCACGGCCCAGGCCAGTAAAGAGGGCGAAACGGTGGCTGGAGTGGACACACAGGCTGGCGGCTGGCTTAACATGCGGGCGGGAAAGAACCACAACCCCAGGCGGGTGGTGGCCTGCAGCATTACTGCTTCGAGGAGGAGAAAGAATCTCACCACGGAGACACGGAGGGCACGGAGGAGATCAGGCCGGCGGCGGCTAGTTTTTTGAGGAGGTCTCGGAGGTCGCTTTCGCAGCGGGCGGGCTCGACATCATATTCCTCAAGGATGGCGTCGCGGAGCTCGGCGAGGGTTTTGGGGGTGCGGAGGAGGTCCCAGACGCGGGCTCCCACGGGGTCGAGGCCGTAGTAGATGGCGGTCTTGAGGTGGAGGATGGCGGCTTCGCCGCCGAGGTCGCAGGAGACCTGGTCGGGGGAGACGACGAACCTGGAATCGTCAGGCAGCACGGAGTTTTCCTACCCGGAGTGCGGCGGCGATGGCGAGGCCGGCGCAGACGCCTAGCGCGTCGGCAATCATGTCGGCGACTTCATAGCTGCGGCCGGGGACGAGGCGCTGGGCGAACTCGAGGGCCACGCCGAGGGGGACCGCTCCAAGGGCCCACATCAGCCCCGTCGGGACGCGGTCGAACGCAAGCAGAGAGAGAAGGGCCAGCACGGCGTACATGA
>PLEM01000142.1 GCA_003137035.1 Bryobacterales bacterium
TTTGCTAAACCGTCGTAGGGGCTTAAACCTCTACCGGGGGTTCGAATCCCCCCCTCTCCGCCAGTCTTTTATTTTCGATAACCTAGAGTTTCCTCGTGTCTATTGGGGGATTCTCAGCCATGGGCAAGTCATTGGGTGGTGGTGGGTTGTCCCTGAGTTCCCTATCCGAGGGCTCGATCTCCCCTATGGTCCGGATACCGGATCTCATTGAATTCGCGGTGGTTCGCCATCGCGTCGGCGAGCAGCTCTTGCTTGGGGGCCTTGACAACGACGTCCAGGTCCCAGTGCTCGTGGAGGGTCCGCGATAGTCTCGAGAACGTCGTAGAGCTGGCCCGCCAACTCCGAATGCGCCTCCGCGAGCGGATCGGCGCCCTGTTCTTCGATCGCACAGTGTGCATCGCTTGTGCAATTCTATTGTCTTCGCACTGAGTTGATCGGACGCGCCGTCACCAAGGCCGTCGAAGCTTATTCCCGGCTCTTAGCTGGCTCCGCCGATCACCTCCGCTTCATCCCCGCGCACTCCTCCAGCGTCCATTCCGGAATGGCGCCGGAGCGGCTGGCGACCAGCGCGCCGAGGCGGTTGGCGAAGTCTCCGATGCCGGCGGCGGGCCAGCCCTGCCCCAGGCCGTGCAGGAAGGCGGCGGCAAAGGCATCGCCGGAGCCGACCGTATCGGCCACCTGCACCGGATAGCCTTCCACCTCCGCGTAGACGCCGTCGAGCAAAATGGCGCAGCCTTGCTCGCCGCGCGTCACGCACACCGCGTCCCATCCGAACTGCTTCGACGCGCCGCGGCAGAACGCCTCGAACCCGGCCTGGGGCCACCCGAGAAACCCCTCGACGCTCGCAACCTCGCTCGCGTTCAGTTTCACCACGTTCGCCTGCCGCAACAACTCGCGAACCAGGGCGGGGGTATACGAGTTGGCCCTGAGATTGATGTCGTAGAAGCGCCGGGCCCCTGGCACGGCGGCGAGCACCCGTTGAGTGGCCGAGCGGACCCGCGGGTCCATCTGGTGCAGGGTGCCAAAGTAAACGAAGCCGGGCTGGAACTCCGCGAGCTGGCGGAGGTCGTCCTCACCGACTTCGAGACAGTCGTAGGCCGCCGGCCGGTGAATTGTGAACTCCGGCTGGCCCGCGGGATCGAGCCGCACCGAGACGAAGCCGGTAGGCTGGTCCGCCACCGCGCGCACGAACTTCGTCGAAAGCCCCAGTTCCCCGGCAGCCGCCAGCGCGCGCCGCCCGCGCGGGTCGTCGCCCACAGCGCTCAGGAAGAGCACCTCGTGCCCCAGCCTCCTCGCGTGCGCCGCGAAGTTGAAAGGCGCTCCACCGAGCAGCTCCGTCTCCCCGAAGACGTCCCACAGAATCTCTCCGATGCTGACAATTCTCACAAAGGTCTCGCCGTCCTCCTCTCTTCTGTGGTACACCAATAGTGCACACCCATGAAAGCCATCCTTGTGGAGACGTGCGGCGGACCGGACCAGATGCAGGTCCACGAGGTTCCCCGGCCGGCGCCCGGCCCCGGGCAAGCCCTCGTCAAGATCGCCGCCGCGGGCGTTAACTACATTGACGTATACTACCGCAACGGCCTGTACAAGGCTCCCCTGCCCATGGCGATCGGGATGGAGGCCGCCGGCACCGTCGAGGAGTTGGGGCCCGACGCGCCCGAGGTCGCCATTGGGGATCGCGTGGCCTACGCGCTCACCCTCGGCGCCTACGCCGAATACGCCGTCGTGCCTTCCTCGGGGCTGGTCAAGCTGCCCGATCAGATCGACTTTCCAACCGCAGCCGCCGCCATGCTCCAGGGCCTGACCGCCCACTACCTCGCGGTCTCCACCTACGCGCTCAAGGAAGGCGACACCGCGCTGGTGCACGCTGCCGCCGGCGGCGTCGGCCTGCTGCTGGTGCAGATTGCCAAGATGCGCGGCGCGCGGGTGCTGGGCACGGTCTCCACCCAGGCCAAGGCCGAGATGGCTCTGGAAGCGGGCGCCGACGGCATCATCTTCTACACCCGCCAGGACTTCGAGCCCGAGGTCAAGCGCCTGACTAGCGGTCGCGGCGTAGACGTGGTTTATGATTCAGTTGGGGCCTCGACCTTCATGAAGAGCTTGAACTCGCTTCGGCCCCGCGGAATGATGGTCTCTTTCGGCCAGTCCAGCGGCCCCATCGGCTCCATCGATCCGCTGCTGCTCAACCAACTGGGCTCGTTGTTCCTGACCCGCCCCAAGCTGGGGGACTACTGCGCCACGCGCCTGGAACTCCTGTGGCGCGCCGACGACGTGCTCGGCTGGATCGCCGCCGGCAAGCTCAAGGTCTGGATCGACCGGACCTACCCCCTTTCCGAGGCTGCTCAGGCCCACCGCGATCTGGAGGGCCGCAAGACCAGCGGAAAGATACTGCTGATCCCCGACTAATCCGGTGCACGCCAAAGAATTCTCCGCCCGACGCAGCCGCATTGCCGCCACCCTGGCCGACAGGAACGTGGATGCCCTGATTGTCTCGGCCGCGCCCAACGTGCGCTACCTGACCGGGTTCACCGGCAGCAACGGGCGTGTTCTGCTGTGGCCCTCCGGCGCGCTGCTGTTCACGGATCCACGCTACGAGATCCAGGCGGCCCAGGAAACCGATTGCCGGGTCAAGATCGCGCGCGGAACGCTGTACCCCGCGGTGATGAAGGCCGCCGCGGGCCGGAAGTTCCGACGCCTGGGTTTCGAGAAGGGCCGTCTGGCCTACGAGGATTACGAGCAGCTCCAGACCGGGCTGACGTTGGGAGCCTCGCTGGTACCCCTGGCGGGCGCGATCGAGGCGCAGCGCATGGTGAAGTCCCGGGGGGAAATCGAGCTGATCCGGCGCTCGGTGGAAACCAACTCCGCGGCCTTCGAGAGAGCCATGCGGCGCGCGCGCCCCGGCGTCTCCGAGCGGGACCTGGCCGCGGAACTCGACTACCAGATGCGGCTGCTGGGCGCCGACGGCCCGGCCTTCGACACCATCGTCGCCGCCGGCCCCCGCTCCGCCCTGCCCCACGCGCACCCCAACGCCACCACTTTGCGGCACAATCAGCTACTATTGATAGACATGGGCGCGAGCCAGGAGGGCTACGCGAGCGATATGTCGCGGATGGCCTTCCTGGGACGGCCGGGCCTGAAAGTCAGGCGTCTGTACCGGGCCGTGCTGGAAGCCCAGTTGGCCGCCATCGCGGCGGTGCGGCCGGGCGCTCGCTCCGAGCAAATCGATGGCGCCGCGCGGCGGGTGTTGCGCGCCGGTAAACTGGATAAGGCTTTTGTCCACGCAACCGGCCACGGCTTGGGGTTGGAGATTCACGAAGCGCCGCGCCTCGGCAAGGGTCAGAAGACTCCGCTGGCCGAGGGAATGGTCATTACGGTCGAGCCCGGCATTTACCTGGAAGGGTTCGGAGGCATTCGCATCGAGGACACAGTGGTTGTGACCCAGTCCGGTTCGAGCGTCCTGACGCCCACTTCAAAGGACCTGTTGATACTATAAGGGCGGGTTTGAAAACCGCCCACGAAGTTTCTAACTACCATGACCTTGGACGAAATCCGCGAACTGATTCGAGTTGTCACAGATACCGGCATCGCCGAGCTGGAGGTACAGCGCGGCGACAACCGGGTCCGCATCCGGCGCACCACGCGCGGTCACCTTCAGGAGTGTGTGATTCCGGGCGAAACCGCGACGCACCACACCCCGCATGTGGCTGCTACCGGGACCGCTCAGGCCGCCGGAGCGGCACCGGCGCTGGACCCGCTCAGCGATCCGACCCTGGTCACCGTAAAATCCCCGATCGTGGGCACGTTTTACGAGGCGCCCTCACCAGGCGCGCCACCCTTCGTGCGCGTGGGGGACATCGTTAAGCCCGGCGACGTCTC
>PLEM01000075.1 GCA_003137035.1 Bryobacterales bacterium
GGCGGCGCTCGCCGCCCGACAGAGCATAGCCCTTGTTCTGGCGCACTTTCTCGAGGCCGAGTTCCTCGATGAGCTGAATCATGCGGGTGCGACGCTCGCCGCCCGACAGCGGCAGGGTCTCGAGAATGGCCATCAGGTTCTCTTNNGTTTTGCCGGCGCCGTTGGGGCCGAGCAGCCCGACCACCTCGCCCTGCTCGACGTAGATCGACAGGTCGTCGACCACGCGGCGGCCGTGGTAGGCCTTGCTGATTTCACTGGTCTGGAGTTTTCGCATGGAGCACTAACGCCGCTTGACTAGAGTCTTAACCGGCTCCTTTTCGGTGCCATTCACGAGCAGCTTATCGTCATTGGCCCAGTAGGTCAACACACGGCCCTTGGTGGAGCCGCGAACGCTGTCGGCCAGCGTGGGGTCGCCGCCCGAGAGAACGATCTTCTGATCCGCGGCGTAGTACTCGGCGTGCTCGCTGGTTCCGGTGAGGTTGCGGGCGGGCTGCAGGATCAGGACGTGGCCATCGGCGTAGGCGCGATCAAGCGAGGAGTCGGCGCTGGATTCGTTGAGATAGGCACGGATTTCGGAGGCTTTCACGTCCGTGCCGGCGCGGGTGAGATGGGCGCCACCGGTGTAGTGGGCCAGGCGGTCGGCCTCGGTGTAGACCAGGGCGGCGGATTCGACGTTGACGAACGCGGGGGAGGCCGCGCTCTTGCCGGCGGAGTTCTTGCGCTGGTCCAGGAACTGCGTGCGGACGTGGCCGCGGGCCGAGAGGCTGCGCGCGATGCGGTCGATGTCCAGGACGTCGGCCCAGATGCGGTTGGCGCCCTGCCAGGCGACGGTCTGCCCCTCGTAATGGATCTTGCGGTTCCGCTCGGAGGTCTGCATGCGGCCGGCGGTGGCGTTGAGCGGCTCGTCATGGGAAAGCATGGAGGAGGATTTCCCGTTCTGATCCGGGAGGCGGCTGGAAACCACGTGGCCCTCGGCCAGAACGTCGCCCGACTTCTGGTCGAGCAGGATGTGGTCGGCGGCGGTGGAACCGGAGGAATCCCAGACGCGGGCGGCTTGTTCGAGGGTCATCACGTTCCGGGCCTCTTCCAGGACGGCGCGGTGGGCGCTGGCTTTGCGGTCGCCCTCCTGGTAGCGAAAGTTGCTCCACTGTTCCAGACGCGCAAGCTGGCCGGTCTTGGGGTCGAAGGAGGCGGCCAGGTCGTCGCTCCAGGTTTGGACGGGCGCGGCGGGCGGGCGCTTGTCGCCGGGCGGGCGGGGCTCGGGATCGGTGTGCGTGATGGCCTTGTAGGCTCCGAAAGTCCGGATCTGGTTGGCCGGGCCGTAGGCGACCTGAATGCGCTCGGCGTCCAGGGTGCGGTGACGCTGGCCGGGGCTGTTGGGCAGAAACTCGAGGTGGCCGGGAGCGTGCGTCTCCACTCCGGCGATCTCCCGCCCCCCGGGCCGCATGGTCAACAGGATCACTTCGCTGCGCAACAAGCGGGTCTCGGGCGGCGTCACGCCCGAGCGCGGTACGGGGGCCGATTCCAACACGCCGTGGCCCGTGGTGAGCGCCTTCGAGAGCGTGCTCTCGCCGTCGACGATGGCGAAATCCAGCTCGACGCGGTCGGCGGTAACGGTGGTGCGCGTGGCGTCGGAGGTCGAGACCAGGCGGGCGTGGCGGTCACCGGCGACCTTCTGCACCTCACCCTCCTCATTGAAGTCCATGATCAGGCTGTCGGCCGCGTACTCGAGCTGGCGATTGGGATAACGGCTGGCGCCGCGGGCCTGTTGGGCGTCCGCTTTCTGGATCATCCCGTCCTTCAGGGTGACCACGGCGCCGGAGGCGTTCAGCTCGGTATTCTCGCGGGTGAGCCGGGCCCACTGATTCAGAAGCACGACCGAGTCGCGCTCCCGGTAAATCAGTTCGCCGGCCTCGAGCTTCATGGGCTTGGCCCCGGAGCCCGAGCCGCGCCAATGGAGCTCGACCTGGCTCTGCATGATCAGCTCGCGTAGGTTGGGATCGTAAATGGCGCCAACGGCCTGGCCGTCGCCAAGCTCGAAAGTGAAGTGGGCCTGACGGCTGGTAGTGGCCCGGCCGGTTTTGACGTCGAAGCTGACTCCGGAGCCGCGAATGCCAAGCAGGCGTCCGCGTGCGGGGCCATCGAGCGGGACCCCCATGGTGATGTCGACCTCGCCGTCGGAGTACAGCGTGTCGTGGGCCTGGTCGAGTTGCGCCGTGGCGCAGCGGATCCAATCGTAGCGCTTGCCATCGGGTTTGATTAGCCGCAGCTCCACCTCTTCGAGCTCGAGCCGGGATGGTTCATTCAACTGCCGGAAGCTCTTGGCCTGGACCACGGCGACGAGGCGCTTGCCGTCGTACTTGGTGTAGGTCCAACTGGAGGCGGTGGCGGCGGTATCGAGTGGCAGCGACTTGGGGGGCGCTGGGGCCTGTCTGGAGAGGATGGCTCTCTGCCGGTAATAGGTAGCTCCGACCGCGCCAAGTATCAGGACAATGGCCAGGAGCAGCAACAGGCGCGTGCTCCGCAACATCGTGTTCCCAGCATAGCAGGTGAGCAGGCGGGGACAAGGAAAACCGGGTTCCGCCGGCCGCCCGAACTACGAGCGGGGCTGCTCGCACTTCTTGCGGAGCGCGTTGACGAGGCGGTCGTGGACGGCGGGCGGGACGGGGTAGGCTTCCATGCCGCGGTAAATCTCGACGGTCTTCTTGGTGGTGTCGCAGATGACCCAGCAGTTGGGGCACTCGCTCAAGTGGTTCTCAAGCTCTTTGCGAACCTCCTCGCGGCACTCGTCGTCGAGGTATTCGTTGAGCTCGCTCAGGAAATCCTTACATGTAACCAAAGAGATCCTCCCCTTTCCGCTTGAAATAGCGGGTCAGCTTCTCCCGCAGCCGCAGGCGGGCCCGCAGCAGGCGGCTCTTGACCGCGGGGATCGAGAGATTCAGCAACTCGGCGGTCTCCTCGGTGGAAAGTTCCTCGATGTCGCGCAGGACGAATACCGAGCGAAACACCGGGGGAAGGCTCTCCACGGCCTTTTCCAGAATCTCGCGCATCTCCTCGCGCGAGCAAGTCAGCTCTGGATTCGGGTCCCATACGGCGATCTCGCGAGTGAGACTCTCCTCTCCGGTGTCAAAAGGCTCGTCCAGGGAAACCGAGGCGTCCGTCTTCCGCTTCCGGAGCTTCATCAAGGACTGGTTGACGGCGATACGAACCAGCCAGGTGTAGAACTTCGAATTGCCTTGGAAGTCCACCAGGTGCTCGTAAGCCTTCATGAAGGTTTCCTGGAGCACGTCCTCGGCGTCTTCGGGATTCTGGGTGATGTGCCGTGCCAGCCGGAAAATGTTTCTCTCGTAGCGGTTCACCAACTCGGTAAACGCTTCGACGCCTCCCTGTTGAGCCTGGGCGACCAAAGCCGCTTCATCGAACTCGCTGGTCTGCCCTACCCCTTGGATCATGGGAACGCGCTCCCGGATTCATAACTTTACCACAGCGACAACGGCGGCCCTTGCGAGCACGGAATCGACGATTGACGATTGATTCATTGACGAATGCTGCGACAGCGCCAAGCGGGCGTGCAATCGTCAATGCCTTCAGGTTCATGTTACCCTGAAAAGTCAAGCGTTTATGAGCGAGATCACCCTTACTCTCCCCGACGGCAGCCAGCGACAGGCGATGGCCGGAACCACGCCGCTGGAAGTCGCCCGATCCATCGGCCGCCGGCTGGCCGACGAGGCTATAGCCGCCCGCGTAAACGGCGACCTGGTGGATTTGACCCGGCCCCTGGAACACGACGCGACACTGGAGATCCTGAGNNTGGCCGCGGCCGTGCTCGAACTGTATCCGGACACCAAGCTCGGAATCGGCCCGCCCACCGAGACCGGGTTTTTCTACGACTTCTACCGGGACACTCCGTTCACCCCGGAGGACCTGGAGAAGATCG
>PLEM01000170.1 GCA_003137035.1 Bryobacterales bacterium
AGCTTGTCCTCTTCGGCGCCATAAGGCGAATTCTTCACAGTCCCGGCAGCGGACCTAGCCAGGGATTCCCCGGTTTTGGGCAAGAGAAACAGGCGAAGAAAACCCGCGAGCCGGATGTGATCTTCGTTCCCACTCCCGCGGAGGTGGTGCAGCAGATGATCAAGCTGGCCGGCGTTCATCAGGGCGACGTGGTCTACGATCTCGGCTGTGGCGACGGGCGCACGGTGATCGCGGCCGCGAAGCTGCCCGGCGTCCGCGGCGTGGGCATCGACATCACCCCGGAGAGGATCAAGGAATCCGTCGAAAACGCTCGCTAGGCCGGGGTAATGGATCGCGCCGCTTTTTGCGAAGAAGATCTGTTCGAGGCGGACATCAAGGATGCGACGGTGGTTACGCTGTACCTGCTGCCGCGGCTGAACCTGAAGCCTCGCCCCAAGCTGTGGCGCGAGCTCAAGCCGGGTACCCGCATCGTCTCCCACGACTTCGACATGGACGACTGGAAACCCGAGCAGGAGCTTCAACTGGACGGGCACACCATCTACCTCTGGACGATTCCGGCGAAACCCTCTCTGGAAGCGAAATAGGGGCCGGGCGAACCCGCCACGACCGTCGTGGAATCCCCTGCCCGCTCTATCGGCGCAAACATCGTGAAACCCCTAGCTGTCGCTGTCCGTCAGACACAGACGGGGGGGTGCGGCGGCATTGGCCGGCCGGTTGACGCTCCCCGCGCGGGAGACTAGAATTAGGGTAGTTTCGAGAGAGTCCCGAAACCGGAGAGGTGTATGACGGTAAAGCAGTTTTGTGTCTGCATCGGGGTGCTCGGTGTGGTGGTGGTGTTTCCGAGCGCTCAGGCCGACGACAAGAAGGACGCCAAGACCATCGATGCCGTTCCGGCGCAGCGGGAAACCATCGCCAAGCCCATGAGCGAGAAGGAGCGGCGCAGGCGGGACCAGAAGCTCAAGAAAGAGCTGGAAACCCCGTTTCGCAAGTGGCTGCAGGAAGACGTTTCCTACATCATCACCGACGAGGAGCGGGCCACCTTCAAGCGGCTCAGCACGGACGAGGAGCGCGAGCAGTTCATCGAACAGTTCTGGCTGCGGCGNNACCGACCGCGGCCGCATCTACATCACCTACGGCCCGCCGGATGAGAACGAGTCCCATCCCTCGGGTGGCAGCTACGAGCGGCCCATGGAAGAAGGCGGCGGCACCACGTCCACATACCCCTTCGAAAAGTGGCGCTATCGCTACATCGAAGGCGTTGGCACCGACGTAAATATCGAGTTCGTCGATCCCTCCATGAGTGGCGAATACCGCATGACCATGGATCCCTCGGAGAAGGATGCCCTGCTCTACGTTCCCAACGCCGGCCTTACCATGTACGAGCAGATGGGCCTGACCTCGAAGAACGACCGGTTCAACCGCAGTGACGGCACCCACCTGGGCATTGGCAACGAGCCCACTACCCAGAATATGGGCGAGTTCAACCGTCTGGAACAGTACGCCAATCTGCAAAAGCCCCCGGCGATCAAGTTCCGGGACCTGGAAGCCGTGGTGAACACCCGGATCACCTACAACCTGCTGCCTGTGAAGGTGCACGCCGACTACATCCGCATGACCGAATCCACGGTGCTTACCCGGGTGACCGTGCAATTGGAGAATAAAGACCTCCAGTTCCAGCAGAAGGACGGTGTGAGCAAGGCCCTGGTGAACATGTATGCCCGTATCACCTCGATGTCGCGGCGCCCGGTGAATGTTTGGGAGGAACCCGTGGTGATCGAGGTTCCGGCGGAGATGACCGAGCAGACCTTGAAGCGCAATTCGATCTACAGCCACGCGGTCTTCCTGGCGCCCGGCGCCTACCGCCTCAACGTGGTGGTAAAGGATGTCACCGGCGGCACCATGAACAACTTCGAGATGCCGCTGCACGTGCCTCGATTTGAAGAGGACAAGTTGGCCTCCAGCACCCTGATCCTGGCCGACCTGATCGAGAAGGTCCCCACCCGGAACATCGGCACCGGCCAGTTCGTCATCGGGGACTCCAAGGTGCGGCCGCGCCTCAACGACACCTTTCGCCAGGACGAGAAGATGGGCATCTACGTCCAGTTTTACAATTTCCAGGCCAACGACAAGACCGGCAAGCCGGAAGGGTCGATCGGTTACGAGATCGTCCGGAACGGAAGCAACAAGAAGGTTCTCGATTTGAACGAGGAAGTTAACAGCCTGCCGGGCGCGGCCGCCCAGCAGGTGACGGTGGAGAAGCTGCTGACCCTGCAAAGCCTTGAGCCGGGGCAGTATACTCTGAAGATGACGGTGACGGATCGGCTGCGGAACCAAACTCTGACTCCGAGCGCCACTTTTACTGTAAACTAAGGTAAGGAGTCTGCCGGGCACCCGCCCGGCCGCGCATGAACGCCAGGATGTCTGTCAAGACGGTGGGCGTGCTTGCCGGCACAATGCTTTTGGTGTCTTTGGGCGATGCCGCCCCCGCCCCGCCAACCTATTCGGGCGGAATTCTGGGGATGGTGAGCAACGCCTCGGGCATCCCTCAGATGGGCGCGGCCGTGCTGCTCTACAACCGCTACGACCGCTTGCTCCAGCGGGTACTCACCACCGAGAAGGGCGCCTTCTCATTCGCCGCTCTGGCTCCGGAGGTTTACACCATTCGGGTTTCCCTGGCCAGTTTCCTGCCTGCCCTGAAGCGCAACATCGTGGTGCAACCGGGCATGCAGAGCTTGCTGAATGTGAACCTGGCCACCGTCTTCAGCTCCATCCAACTGGTGGCGGTTACGCCTGGGGACAGTTCCCTGATGAGCGAAGAATGGAAGTGGGTCTTGCGCAGCGCCAGCGTCACCCGGCCCGTGCTCCGCTTCCTCCCCGATCTGAACGCGAGTGGGGTTACCGCGCGCCCGGCCACCGGGTCCTCCTGGTTCTCCTCGACCCGGGGAGTGGTCAGAGTCTCGGGGGGCGATCAGGGTTCGGTTCTGAGCACTGAGCCCGACCTGGGAACGGCGTTCGCCCTAGCCACGTGTTTCTTGGGCGCCAACCACCTGCAAGTGAGTGGGAACTTCGGGTATTCCTCGTATTCCAGAACTCCGAGTACGGCTTTTCGAACCAGCTTCCGCCGCGAACTGGCCGGCCGGGAAGGCCCTGAAGTCCGGCTCACCATGCGCCAGGTCTACCTACCTCTGCGCGCGGGAGCAGCCGTTTTTGGCGGCATGCAGGAATCCGCGCCGGTCCTCCGCACGCTCTCGGCAACTCTCAAGGACGATACGCGCCTGACCGACAGTCTCCGGTTCGAGTACGGTTTCTCGCTGGATTCGGTCACCTTCTTCGACCGGCTGAACTACGCCAGCCCGTACGGCAGGCTGACCTACGAGCTCGGCAAGAACCAGGCTCTCCTGTTCAGCTACGCTTCGGGCGTGCCGCCGGCCGAGTTGTTCGCACGCGACCGGGAGGGCGGGGGCCAGACCCAGGGGGACTTAACGACGCTGGCGCCCATCCCGCGGGTTTCTTTGCGTTCCGGCCACATCCGTCTGCAGCGCAGCCAATCCTGGGAAGCCGGATACCGCCGGGTAATGGGGACTCACACCGTCAGCGCCGCGGTTTACAGCGAAGCCGTTTCCAACGCCGCCGTGACCATGACCGGCGGCCAGGGTCTCGGAGCCAGCGAGGATTTGCTCCCCGATGTGTTCTCGGAAAGCTGGATCTTCAACGCGGGCCAGTACCACACTCTGGGCTATATGGCCTCGCTGGCCCAGAAACTCGGCGACCACATGGACGCCGCGGTTGCCTTCGCGGGCAGCGGCGCGCTCACCATCCAGGACAAGGCCAGCGCGGTGGGAAGCACGGACGCACTTCGGGCGCTCATTCGCACTGGCCGCCGCCACTCCATCACCGCTCGGGTTTCCGGGCTCGCTCCGCGGACCGGGACGCAATACGTGGCGAGCTATCAATGGGCCGATCTGGCTTCGCTGGCGCCTGCCCACCTATACCTGACCCAGTCGATGCAGGAGGCCACGGGTCTTAACCTGCAAGTCCGGCAGCCCATCCCCTACTTCGGCGGCCTGCCCGGGCGCCTGGAAGCTACGGCGGACTTGCGCAACCTGCTGGCGCAAGGATACCTGCCCGTGTCCGCCGCCGGCGGCCGTATGTTTCTGGCGCCCAATCCGCGCAGCCTCCGGGGCGGCCTCAGCTTCATTTTCTAGCTCGTCTGCCGGGGCAATCTTTTGCGTTCACCGGGGCGCCAAAAATCTTTTTCGATTAAGTTGTGTGAGTTCCGCGGGCAGGCCCCTGATTCGCTTGCTCCCTGGGGCTATTGTGGGAATGCGGGAGCCAGTCCGGTCCAGTCTGTTGTGCCGCCGGAAGCCCTCAACATCTTGCCTTTCCCCCTCATAGCGCTCCAGGACAGGAGCGTAGTGCCCTCTATATCGCCGGACTGCTTCCGCAACGATTTGTGGCAGGACTACTTGCGAGCGCCCCGCTGGGGGCTCTTTACGCGGGACTGGCGCAGTTTCATGCGCCGGCGCTTGGGTTTGCTGATGAGGAACGTGCCGCTGCCAACGTAGGTGGCTGAGTAAAGCTTGTCTTCCGCCAAAACAGACTCTCCTTGTCGATCGCCGTTTCGCCGATCGCTTCTCTCGATTCTACCGCATGTGGCTTATCCTGTAGTTTGAAGCTCTCCTTGGCCCACTTCCCAACCCGCATGAAACGAACCTTCGCCCTGCTCATGTCACTCTGCCTGGCTGCTTGCGCGGCCTACGCCCAGCCGGACCCCCTGTCCACCCAAATCGACGGAATCGTCGCCGAACTTACCAAGATCAGCGGCCTGGCCAGGCTTCACAAGATCGAATACGACCGCATCGCCAAGGGGCAGGTGAAACAGTTCCTGGAAGAGCAGGCAAAGGAGGAACTGAAGCCGGAGGAACTGCGCGCCGAGGAACTCGCTCTGAAGAAGTTCGGTTTCGTGCCCGCGGACTTCGATCTGAAGAAGACCATGATCGAGCTGCTCACCGAACAGGCGGCGGCGTTCTACGATCCCCGCAAGCACAAGCTCTTCGTTATCGAATCGACGCCCGATCTGGTGCAGCGCCAGGCGCTGGTGCACGAACTGGCTCACGCCCTGGCGGACCAGCACTTCCACCTCGGGAAATTCATCGAGAAGAGCAACCCGAAGGACGACAGCGCGCTCGCCCGGACGGCGGTGATGGAGGGACAGGCAACCTGGCTGATGTTCGAGCAATTCAGTCGGAGCGGCGGCCAGTCGCTCCGTAATTCAAACGGGCTGGCGGCGCTCATGAGCCAGACCGCCGAACTTGCCGCTGGTCAGTACCCGGTATTCGGACACGCGCCACTCTACATCCGCGAGAGCCTGCTGTTCCCTTACACCCAGGGGTTCCTGTTCCAGCAGGCCGTCGTCGCGAAACTGGACCAGGCCGCCTTCGCGGAGGTTTTCCGCAATCCCCCGGTCAGCACGCAGCAGATCCTGCATCCCGAGAAGTATTTCGCTGGCACGCGCCCCGTCGTGCCGCCCTTGCCGCAACTCGACAACCGGCGCGCCTGGCGCGTTCTCGGCGAGGGAGCGGTCGGTGAGTTCGATCACTCCATCCTGCTGCGCCAGTACGCCGGCGAAAAGGAGGCCGCGGAGATTTCTCCGAACTTGACGGGCGGCGTCTACCAGATCCTCGAGAACAAGGCCGACGGACGCCTGGTCCTGGCCTACGCTTCGGAGTGGACCAATGCTGCGGTTGCCCGGAAATACTTCGGTCTGTACCTGCGGGTCCTCAAGGGCAAATGGAAGAACTTCCGGGTCGATTCGGAGAGCGGGAGCGCCGTCGCCGGACGCGGCGACGATGGCTACTTCCTGTTGCGGTGCGAGGGCTCCCGCGTCGCCAGCCTGGAGGGCATGAGCTCGCCGCCCGCCGCGCCTGCGCCCTCGAACAGGATACACTGAAGCTTCGAGGAGGAGCGGTGAAACGCAACTGGTCTGGCATTGGAATCGGTCTGGCTCTTCTGGTGGCGTCCCTGAACGCCGCGGAGATACCGCGCCCGGCACCGGAATTGGTCGTCCGGCAGGTCAACGGTCAGCAGCTTCTGCTGAGCCAGTATCGCGGCAAGGTGGTGGCTCTCGAGTTCTTGTATACCACCTGCCCGCACTGCCAGAACTGCTCCGCCGTTTTGAACCGGATGTTCAAGGAGTACCAGCCCCGCGGATTTCAAGTGCTCGGCGTGGCCTTCAACGACATGGCCACTCTGCTGGTGCCCGACTACATCAGCCAGCTTCAGTTGACCTTCCCGGTGGGCGTGGGCCTGCGCGACGAAGCGGTCGGTTTTCTGCAGCACCCACCGATGGAGCTGCTCTACGTTCCGCAACTGGTCTTCATCGATCGCAAGGGGATCGTCCGCGCGCAGTACAGAGGCACCGACGACTTCTTCAAGAACAACGAGGAAGCCAACATGCGGGCGCAGATCGAAGCGCTGCTGAAGGAGCCCGCCTCCGGACCGAAAGCCGCAAAGAAGAAGGCGCCCGCAAGATCGACTTCCCTTCCCTCTCCGAAAGCCGTAGAATAGTATTCTGTGCGCCCGTAGCTCAGCTGGATAGAGCGCTTGCCTCCGGAGCAAGAGGTCGGCAGTTCGAATCTGCCCGGGCGTACCAGCCTTCCTGTATCCCCCAGTTTTCGGCCCCGTACCGTACCCCGCGCCGTGGTGCGATTGCGGGGGTTGGGTTCCCCACCACAACTTGGTTACTCCGCCCTCAGGCGCGGGTATCGAGGACCAACATGCTGGGGTAAGCTGCAAGCTGATCCCAGTTTTTCTTAGGTATTTCCGCCCCTAAATTCTTGTAATTGGGGTTAGTTTATGTTACATGTACTGTGCGTGCGCGCTCTCTCCGGCCCTGGTGGAGAGCGAAGCTGTCCGCGCGGAGCGCAGGGAGCAACCGCGGAGCTCATCGAGTGGCAGGCAAGCTGCCACCCGGCGCGTTGAAGAAAGGGGCATGAGCGAACGTTATGGGACAAGCCCTCGCTTCGCGCAACACCGCCTGGGGAAATGTGCTGGTCAAGGCGGCCCCGTCGTCGGCCGACCTCGCCCGCGACGAGTCGGTAACCGCCAATTGGTTCGCCTTGGAGCTCTCTGGCGCGTCGCTGTCCATCCGCCTGAATCCCGAACTGGTCGACCGCCTCGAGCGTGAGGTCATCGACAGTTTCAAGTCGCTTACCAAGCGCGGTTCCGAAGTGGGCGGGATCCTGCTGGGACAGTTCGCAACAGATCCGCCCACGGTCTTCGTGGAGGATTTCGAGCTGGTACCGTGCAGCTATTCCCGAGGCCCGTTGTTCCTACTTTCCGACGTCGAAAAGCGGCGCATGGAGGCGTCGATCCGGGCTCGAAAGAATCGTGCGGAGCGCGTGATTCCCGTCGGCTTCTTTCGCAGTAGTACTCGGACCAGTCTGGCTCTGGAGGACGAGGATGTTTCTGTCATCGACAGCTACTTCTCCGCCCCGGACAGCGTGGTTCTGCTGATCAAGCCGTTCTCGATGAAGCCCTGCCTCGCCCGTTTCTTCGCGTGGGAGAGCGGGCCGGGCGACGGAACCCCCTCCGACGTTGAGTTCCCTTTCAAACGGTCCCAGTTGCCGGTGAAGCGAGGGCCAGTTCTGGCGGTTCGCCGCGCGGCGCCGCCGATTCCGGCGCCGGAGCCGGCGCGGGAGGAGATCTGGCCAATTCCCCCGGTCGTGACGCCGGAAGTATTCGTTTCCGAACCTTCGCCGGTCGCCACCGCTCCCTTGACGGAGCCCGTGGTGGAAGCGCCGCCAGTTCCTTCGGCTGCGGCCATTGTCGCCGAGATCCAACCGCCCGCCGAGTCCGGGACGGCAGAAATCCCGGTCATCGAGCCGGAAGAATCGCCAACGCAGATTGAAGACGCCGCCCCTGTCGAACCCTTGGCCATCGTCGAGCCCGATCCCACGCCGGTTGTGGAGCCGCCGAGCCCTGTGTGTGCTAAACCCGCTCCGGAATCGATGGAGGATCTGCGGGCATCCCTGCGCGCGGTCCTGGCGCCCGCCATGCTTCCGGATTCCGCTCCCCCGGCTGTTGCGGAAACCGTCCAGAGCGAGAACCCTGTCGAGGAGCCGGCAGCGGCGCCCCACGAATCCCGCTCCGGATCCCGGATGCTTCTTTGGCTCCAGTTTCTGGCCGCCGGACTCTTCTTGTTCATCGTGGGCGCTTATGTCCAGTACCGCCTGGAAACCCGGTCCGCGGGTCCGCGGCCCAGCGCTTCCGCCACTCCTTCGCTGTTCCTGCGCGTGGAACGCAGCGGCGGCCAACTGTACCTCAACTGGGATCGCAATGCTCCCCCGGTTCATGCCGCGCAGAAGGCCTCGTTGTTCATCACGGACGGGGAACAAACGCAGGTCGTGCCCCTGAGCGTGGACGAGTTGCGCACCGGAGCTTTCGTGTACACCCCCGCCACCAGCAGCGTGGCGTTTCGAATCGAGCTCGCGAATCTCCCGGATGGCCGCATGGTCAGCGAGAGCATCAACAGCGTTTTGGGGCGTCCTTCGCCGCTAGGCGCTTTGGCGCTGCCAGCCCCGGGACCGGCCCCCGTGCAGGAGGTCAGTACCGCGACTCCTCCACCCGAGCCCGCGGCGGCCGTCCCAACCCCGGTGAAAGAGGAAGCCCCGCCGGTGCAAGCGGCGGTAGCGCCGGATTCCTCATCGACGCCTTAAGCGCGCGCGCCGCTGCCGGCCCCTGAAGCTCGTGGTAACCTCGTGCCAGGCGGGGCGCTCTCTGCCCCGCCTCCGGAGCCTCGATAATTTCCTGGAACTTCCATAGCTCTCCGGCCGAACCAATAGTGACGGCATGATGGGCGAGCAACTCCCCAGCGACGAAGACCTGCTCCAGCGGATGCTGTCGGGCGACGAGGAGGGGTTCGTTACCCTCTACCGCCGCCGGCAAGCCGGAGTGTATCGTTTTGCGCTGCACATGAGCGGATCCGAGACCATGGCCGAGGACGTCACCCAGGAGGTTTTTCTGGCCCTGATGCGCGAGGCCGCGAAATTCGATGCGCGCCGGGGCTCGCTGGCGGCGTTCCTCTACGGGATTGCGAGGAACCACGTGCTGCGGTCGCTGGATCGGCAAGGGTTTCGGGATTCCACGCCTCAGTCTGAACCGGCCTCGCCGGATGCGGATCCGCTGGGGCGTTTGACCCGCAACGAGACCATCCAGTCGGTGCGATCCGCGGTCCTGGCGCTGCCCGTTCACTATCGCGAAGTGGTGGTGCTTTGCGAGTTGCACGAGATGGACTACGCGCAAGCCGCCGCGGCCCTGGGATGCGCGGTTGGGACGGTGCGGTCGCGGCTGCACCGGGCGCGCGGTCTGCTGGCCGAGAGGCTTCGCGACACGTCGCGGGACAGCCTGGTGGCCGGCCAGATCAAGCCGGCGAGGTGCTCCATATGAACTGCCGGGAATTCGAGGATGCGGTGTTTGAGGTGGCGCGCGAGTGGGGAGCGGATGTCGCGGCGCTGGCCCATGCCGAAGCTTGCCCGCGTTGCGCGGCGCGCCTGGGGAATGAACGCGAAGTGGCCGCGGCACTGCGCGCGCTGGCCACCCATTCGCAGAGCTGCGAAGCCCCCGCCCGCGTGGAACGTGCGTTGATCGCTTCGTTTCGCCGGGGTGCGTCTGCGCGACCGGCTGGCAGACCCGGCGCCCTGTGGCCAATCTGGGGAGTCGCGGCAGCGGTGGTTCTTTTGGCCGCTGCCACGGCTTTGCAGCCACGGGCGCCGGGGCCGGCGGTGAGTTCCAGTCCGGCGGTTTCGGAACCCGTCGAGGCCGCCGACGCCGGCGAGTTCGCGACGGAGTATTTTGCCTTGCAACCCGGCACCGATTTGACGGCTCTCGATGGGGCGCCCGTGGTGCGGATGCAACTGCCGCGCACGGTGCTGGTTGCGTTCGGGCTGCCCATGAATCCGGAGCGTGCCGAGGAGCCCATCAATGCCGATGTCGTGCTGGGCCCGGACGGGATTGCGCGCGCCGTCCGGTTTGTGAACTGATTCGAAATAGGAGGAAGATATGAAGAGCATTTGCATCAAATCGGCGCTGGCCGCCAGCGTGCTTGTCACATGCGCATTCGCCCAACCCCCCATGGGGCCGGGAGGTCCGCAAGCGGGACGCCGCCAGGGCGGCATGGCTCCCTGGATCGGTATGGAAATGACACCCCCGGGCCGGATCGTGAGGGGCGCGCCATACTCGGCCCAAGCGGTCACCGAGGTAAGCCAGACGCTCAGCGACGGGAACAAGGTCCACCGCGTAACCACTGGCGCCGTCTACCGCGATGGCCAGGGACGCACGAGAATTGAAGCCGTACCCGGCGGCATGGGCCCCTTGGCGCCCGCGGGCGATCAAGCCCAGTTGACCACCATCACCGATCCGGTAGCCGGATTCACCTATGTGCTCGACCCCGCTCAAAAGACCGCCACAAAGGTGCCCCTGCGCGGCGCGGGCCGGATGATGGGCGGCCGGATGGGGCCGGGCATGGGCCACGGCGGGATGGGCCAGGGTATGGGTCCGGGCGGCGGGATGGGACAGGGAATGGGTCCCGGCGGCGGGGAATGGATGATGCACTCCGGCCCCTTCGCGAGCAACGATCTGAAGACCGAAACGCTGGCCGCCAAGCAGATCGAGGGTGTTCAGGCCGAGGGCTGGCGCGTCACCACCACTATCCTGGCGGGCCAGATCGGCAACGAGCGCCCCATCGTTACGGTCACGGAGCGGTGGTTCTCGCCCCAGTTGCAGGTACTGATGCTGATGACGCACAACGATCCACGCATGGGCCAGAACTCTTACAAGCTCACCAAGGTCACCCTGGGCGAACCCGACCACTCGCTATTTGAACTCCCTGCCGGCTACACCGTCGTCGAGGGCAAGCCGGCGGCTTTCGAGGGGAACGGGCCGGCCGGTCCCGAACGCAGGAGAAACGCCCCGCCCCGCGCGCAGTAGCCCGCTCCGGTAACCTGAAGCATTGGGCGAGCATCTCACGATTGTGCCTCGTTGGGTCGCTCTTGTAGTGTTCCTGCTCGCCCAGTGCCCGCTTCCCGCCCAGATCCAGGCTCCGGGCGTGCCGGGGATTCCCATGCCGCGCCTCGGAAAGAAGAAACCGCAGGCAAAGACGGCCCAGCCTACGGTCAACGTCTCCGGGGTGCTCCGCAGCCTGGATGCCACGCAGTTGGTCCTGGAAGCATCGGACTCGCGCATCCTCACGCTGAAGCGGACCGAGGGCACCAAGTTTTACAAGAACTCGGCCGAGGCGCAGCCCGGGGATTTCAAGCCCGGCGATCACGTGTTCGTCGATGCCACAAAGGACGATCAGGGGTTCCTCTACGCAGCCACGGTGACTTTGCAGAAAGAGGGGACTTCCGCGGAGCGGGCGGGCGCCGCCAAGCCGGTGCATCCTTCGATCCGGAAGCCGTCCGCGGACGAGGACGGTCCCCCGGTCATACGGAGAGCGGATTCGCCTGCTCCGGAGACTCCCAAAGACGAGGTCGCGCCGGCGGCAACGCCCCAGCCCGAGCCTGAGCCGGAGCGCACGGAGGTCCGCGACGCGCAGCCCCCGGTGCGACTCGGGGCGGACGATCCAGGTCCCCCCACGCTACGCCACGGCGCCCCCGCCCGGCGCGCGACCATTGAGCTGCCCACCACCATCGAGCCGCCGACGGGAATGACGCCCGTAGAAATCGCGGCCGCTGGCCCGGCGCCTGCCGCGCCAGTGCCCGAGCCCCCCAAGGCCGATGCGGTCGTCGAGAAGGCGCGCTCGGCGGCCCATGTGTTCGACGAGAAGCTGCCGAATTACATCTGCGAGCAATTCACGACGCGCTACCAGAGCGCAACTCGCCCGGCCGATTGGAGACCCATTGACATCGTCTCCGCCGAGGTGATCTACGAGAACAATCGCGAACGCTACCGCAACGTCAAGATCAACGGCAAGCAGACGGTCAAGAACATGGAGGAGTCGGGCGGCGCCTGGTCCACGGGCGAGTTCGGCAGCGTCCTGGCGGACCTGTTTTCACTCTCGACAGGGGCCGAGTTCCGGCGGCGCAAAACCGACACCATCGCCGGTGTAGCCACGGTGGTCTACGACTTCTCGGTCGAGCGGGAGCGTTCCCACTGGGCGATTCACGCGCCCTCGCAAATGGTCATGCCCGCATACCGCGGCGCGGTGTGGATCGACCCGAGGTCCGGGCGGGTCTTGCGCATCGAGGTGCAGGCGCGCCGAATCCCGGAGGAGTTTCCCTTCGACACCATCGAATCCGCCGTGGACTACCAGTACATCCGCCTGGGCGGCCCGGGCGAGTACCTGCTGCCGGTGCATGCCGAGATTCTGAGCTGTGAGCGCGGCGCCAGCCGCTGTTCGCGAAACGCGATCGACTTCCGGAACTACCATCACTACACGGGAGAGTCGACCATCACCTACGGGCCCTGACGCTCGCGG
>PLEM01000262.1 GCA_003137035.1 Bryobacterales bacterium
CGGTGTCCAACGTGACAAAGGCAGCCACGCTGGAACCGGGCCTGGTGGTGCAGGTCCCGCCGTTCATCAACGAGGGCGAGAAGGTCCGGGTCAACACCGCCGAGGGCACCTACCTGGAGCGCGCGTAGGGGAGGCTTGGAGCCTCACGCGCCGGCCGCCAGAAGCGCCGCAATCAGCTCGGATTCCTCTTCGGGAAACACGGTGCGCAAGTCGAGCACCAGCCGGTCCTGCTCGATGCGGGCGATCACGGGCGGGTTGGCGGACCGCAACCCGCGCTCGAGCGCGACGACGTCCCCGCAAGAAATGGCAATCAGCCAGGTGGGCAGGTTCTGGCCCGGCATCGCTCCCCCGCCGATGACCGACTCGCCCGCGACGATCTCGGCGCGAAGGCCTTGGAGCTGCCCGGCCAGGCGTTCCGCGCGGGCCCGGATCTCCGCGGCGGTCTGGCGGATCATGCGCAGCGCCGGCACCTCGTCCCAGCGTTCCAGCAGCAGGCTGCGCAACGTAGTCTCCAGCGCCTGAAGGATCAGCTTGTCCAGGCGCAGCGCCCGGTATACGGGATTTGCGCGCAGCCGGGCGACTAGCGCCGGATCGCCCGCCAGCAGACCGGCCTGCGGGCCGCCCAGCAGTTTGTCGCCGCTGAACGACACCAGGTTCACGCCGGCTCTCAGGCTCGCGGCGGGCGCCGGCTCATCCAACCCCCAGGCCTCCAGGTTCGCGATGCACCCGCTGCCCAGGTCCTCGTATACCGGGATTCCCGTTTCCTTGCCAAGCGCCACCAGTTCCTCCAGCGCCGGCCGCGCGGTGAATCCGACCATCCGGAAATTGCTGGGGTGCACGCGGAGCAGGAGTCGCGTGCGCTCCCCGATGGCCGCGCGGTAGTCTTCGATGCGGGTGCGGTTGGTGGCCCCGACCTCGCGCAGCTCGGCGCCCGAGTGCGCCATGATTTCCGGGATGCGGAATCCGTCGCCGATCTCGATCAACTCGCCGCGGGAGGCGATCGCCTCGCCGCCGCCAGCCAGTTCCCGCAGCGCCAGGAAGACCGCCGCGGCGTTGTTGTTGACCGCGATCGCCGGTTTGCCGAGCAGCCGCTCGAGCAGCCCGGAAATGTGAGCGTCGCGTTTGCCGCGCGCGCCGGCGGCCAGATCGTACTCCAGGTTCGAGTACCCGAATACGGGCTCGAAAGCGGGCAGCGGCGCGCGGCCCAGGTTGGTGTGCAGCACCACGCCGGTGGCGTTGATCACGCGCCGCAGCGAGGCTGAGGCAAGCCCCGTCAGCCTGCGCTCCACGGTCTGTTCCAGCGTCATGGAGGCGGGAATCCCTCGGGCGCGGATGGCGGCGCGGGCCTCCTCGAGCGCGCGACGAATCTCGCCGACGATCACCAGTCGCGGAAAGCGCTCCGCCAAGTGGGCCAGGCGCCCCAGCAGCTCGTCCACCGAGGGAAGTAACCGAAACTGGTCGGGATCGCTCATCGCGCCTCGCGGTCCGTTGCCATCATCGGCTGGCTGGCGTGTGCTTTGGCGCGCCGATGCAGGTCGGCGATATTGCCGCCCGTCAGCAGCAGCGCGATGAACCCGGCCACCACCAGGGGAGCGGTAATCACGCCCCAGGTCACAAACGACAGGGTGGTGGCGGTGCTCTTGTCCACCCCGAACAAA
Organism: Bryobacterales bacterium; assembly: GCA_003137035.1. GTDB lineage: Bacteria > Acidobacteriota > Terriglobia > Bryobacterales > Bryobacteraceae > Fen-330. The sequence goes on from PLEM01000262.1 coordinate 1,659, forward strand.
GCCAGACCGATCACCAGCGCGGCTTGGGACAAGCCCACGTTGCCGGGCAGTTGCGGGATCGCGGTGCCCAAACGGTACACCACCAGAACCACGATGACCTGCCAGACGGTGAGGTCGAGGTCGTAGCCTTGAATCATGGCGTAAAGCGGAATGGCTTGAATCAACAGGTAGGGGAGACTCGCCGCCGCCGCGGCGTAGAAGGAAACCGACCTGCCCATCAGGTGCAGGTCCTCCACCAGTACGCTGAGTCTGGCCCCCCAGCGGGTGGCGCCCACAGCAGCGTGAGCATGGCGCTTGCTGAACATCACCAGGGCCAGAAAGACCGCCGCGACCGCGGTGACGGCGCCGAGTCCGATGGCCATCCCGGTTACTCTCCTCGGCAAAGACACCTGGGAGCAGGTGACCGCAAACACGGCGATCAGCCAGATGCCATCGAATACCCGCTCGACGATCACCGAAGACAACGCCACCGAAAAGGGGATATCGCTCCAGCGCGCCTGGAGGTAAGGGCGGATCACTTCCCCCGGACGAAGGGGCAGAACCTCGTTGGCGAACAAGCCCACGTAAATGGCCTGAATCGAGCGCCACACTGGGACACGCCCGACCGGCCGCAGCAATAGACTCCAACGCCAGCCCTGATAGACATAGACCGCGATGTCGGTGAATACCGCCAGGACCAACCAGCCCCAGTGTGCCGGCCGTAACTTCTCCCACATCTCGCTCAGGTCGACGCCATGAAACACCCACACCAAGCTGAGGATTGAGATGCCGTAGAACAGAGCGGCTACAGACCACGGGGGAATCTTGATTTTCCGAGCGCCCAACGCCATGCGAACTATTACCATCATAGCTGGATGTAGGGCGGGCTTCAGCCCGCGTGGGGCTTCAGACCCGCCCCCTCACGATCGCGGTTCGGTGGTAAGGGTCGCGTGGGGGCGCCAGCATATTCTCATCGAAGGA
>PLEM01000323.1 GCA_003137035.1 Bryobacterales bacterium
CGAGCGCGAACGCCTGCTCGATGCCCGTACGCAATCCGGCGGTCGCGCGTCGCAGGGCTTCCTCGGCCTCGTGGTACCGCCCCGCCAGCAGCAGCACGTGCCCGCGCTTCTTTAGTGCCGCGGCGCCTTCAGGGTAGTAGAAGTGGAACACGCGGATAACCTTCAGCGCGCCATCGTAGTCGCATCGCTGCATCGCATTCACCATCAAGCGCAGCGAAAGCCAGTTGTACAGCGCCACCACGAGATAAGCGCAGAAGAACCACGCCAGAGGGTTCTTCACGGCCTGCGGAAGCCAGTGGGGATTGGCCAGCAGGACGNNACCACACCGCCCCCGCCAAGGCTTTCCAGGTCTTGCCCCAGTCATAGCGGGGAGGTCCGCCCGGCCCGATCGGATCCGACGGTTTGGGCGTCCTCTTGGTCAGCGAGCGCGCGAAAGTGACCGCCAGGTGCACGCCCAGCGCGATCGCGAAGAAAGTCCACGGCGGCGCCGCCGGCCACACCCGCCTCAGAATGGAATACCCAGCCACGGCTCCCAGTATCACGCCTGCGAATGCCAGGCCTCCCCACCACGAGGAGTCCCGCGCCAGCCGCTGCTCGGCGCGCTCCAATTCCTGGGAAACCTCGCCCGTCGCGTGCTCGACCGCCTGCCGCACGCGCCGGTGCTCCTCGAGCCTGCGCCGGCTGAAACGCTTGAACATCCACAGCGCGACTCCGGCGAAGGCAACCACCAGCGCCGACATGAACACCGGGAAGATCCACCAACGGCTCCGCATCGAGGTGTCCGGAGGCTCCCCGATCACCCACAGCGCGCNNGCGCGCCATCCGGTCCCAGCCCGATGCTCTCGATGGCCTTCACTCCGTTACTGAGCGGCGCCAGATGCCGCCAGGACGCGCCATCGAATTCGAGGACGCCATCGCTGGTCGCAAACCACGTTCGGCCACCCGCCGACACCGCGTCGTTGATCCATCCGTCTTCAGCCAGGCCGATCTGCGCCCACGTGTACGCAGCTTCGGTGCTTCCATCCATCGAGACGGATCGCAGGCCGCCTCCCTCCTCCAGCCAGATGCGGTCCGCGGTTCTGCCGATCAGCGTCGCCCCGTCGAGCTTCCGCCCGCCTGGCGCGACCACCGCCCATCGGCCGCCATCGAGTCGCCACACCCGGCTTCGCACCAACCACAGCGCCCCGTCCGCGGTGCTTGACAGTCTGGGCCGGGCCATCTCGGGCCGATCGCCCCACTTCTCTCCCTCCAGTTCAAGCTTCTGAATGGTCCACCGGCCTGCTTCAAAATGAGACAGGTTGCCTTGGGGATCGATCACCCAAACCTGACCGCCGCCGGCCACGATCGATTGCGCCCTATTGGTCGCGACCGCCTCCCGGTAACAATGCCAGCGCAGCCCGTCCCAGTGCAGCACGCCCTCCTTGGCCACGGCCCAGACCTCTTCTCCGTCCAGGACGAAGCCCCCGGATATGTAGCCTGTTTGGGTGCCGAAATCCGCGCCCTTAAAGCTGCGCCACGCGCCGCCCTCGAGGCGGCTCAATGCGGCCACGTCCCACGACTGCACCCAGACCACGCCACCGCGGGAGACCTGGAGCTTCTCGGGATATCCCGCCAGTGCCGGCAGCCGCTGCCACCCCTCGCCGGTCTGGTGCAGTATGACGTTCTTCGATGCAGTGGGAAAGATTGGCAGCCACTTCGGCCCCAACAGCATGACGGCCAGGAGCACCGCCAGCGCGAGCGTGGGCGCCAGCATGGAACTCCGCCAGGACGTCTTCTCGGGCTTCGGAAGCTGAGCATCCGCCTGCATACTCTCCCTCGCCGCCCGCCGCTAACAGGATGCCGCGGTCCGGTTCCAGAGAGTATACATCACGGCACTCTTGGATCCCAGTCGCTCGTGCGTGCTAGCCTTGCGCGCCGGCTCTGGAAGCCGCGCGCCGCGCGATTTCTTCGGGCGTGACGTCTTCTATGTGCGTGCCCATCCACCAGCGATTGCCCGCTGAGTCTTTGACGCCCGCATTGCGGTTCCCGTAGAACTGGTCCGCCGGCGCCATCTCCGAAACCCCGCCGGCCGCCAGGGCCCGCTGGTACACCGCGTCCGTGTCGGTCACGTACAGATAGAACATGCTCGGCATCGGTTGGAACTCGCCCACCGGCTCGCCCATCATGATGTGCGAGTCGACGATCCGGACTTCGGCATGCATGATCCTTCCGTCCGGCAACTCCATGCGCGGTTGTGTTTCCACGGCGCCAAAGGCCTGCTTGAGAAAGTCGATCACTCTGGCCAGTCCTGGAACCACCAGGTACGGTGTGACGCTGTGGAAGCCGTCGGGAATAGGTTTCACGGTCATAACATCCCCCCCTTGGCTCCACTATATCGTGGCCCGCGCTTCACAGCCCGAACTGCGCGTAATACCTCGCGGGCAGCCGGACCGGCTTGAGGTCGCGGCCGCAGAACAGGTGCTTGGTTTCGCCGGTCGAGAGCAGGCGGCCGTCCCCGGCGCGACGCATTTCGTACCCGAAGTGCACCATGCGCGAGCTGGCTTTCTTCACTGAGGTCTTCACGATCACCTGGTCGTCGAAGCGCGCCGGGTGCAGGTAGCGGCATTGCGCTTCCACCACCGCCAGCAGCACGCCGTCCTCCTGTTCCATGTCGCGGTAGTTGAAGCCGGCCGCCTTGCACCACTCGACCCGCCCCACTTCCATCCAGACCAGGTAGTTGGCGTAGTAGACAACGCCCATCTGATCGGTCTCGGCGTAGCGGACGCACACCTGCGTTTCGTTTGCCTGCATGTCTAACAGGATAAGACTCCCGCCGGTCAGGCGCGACACAGAAGTGGAGATTCCCGGCTCGGTCGCCGCTTGGAGGGCGGACTTCGAGTCCGCGTGGGGCTTCAGAGGGACTTGCAAAATTCGTAAAAGGTCCGCTTGCTGGCGCGCGCGGCTCGGTAACCCATTGAGAATCAGCGCTCCGTTTCCGAGCCGCGACCGCAAGGNNGGCGGGGCTGAAGCCCCACGCGAGTTGAAACCCGCCCCCCAATTCTGTGTGCACGCGCTCCAGCCTTGTCCCTGCCAGCCTTCGCGCTACCATACAAGTAATGGGTCCCTCACAAGCGGGCGAACCGCCCAAGCTTCCGATACCAGGTGTCCGCAATCTGATTGCGGTTGGTTCCGGCAAGGGAGGCGTGGGTAAAACCACGGTCTCCGTCAACCTCGCCCTGGCGCTGGTCCGGCTCGGTCACAAGGTCGGGCTGCTCGACGCCGACGTGTAC
>PLEM01000345.1 GCA_003137035.1 Bryobacterales bacterium
CGCGCGCCAGCTTCTGCTTGGCTTCCTCGCTCATCGTATTGACGCCGCTGCGATACTGCGCCTCGAGCGCCTGAATCTCGGACTGCTTCTGATCCACTTCCCTGCGCCTCGGAGCGAATCTCGCATCCAGGTCGGCGGCCGCTTTCTGGCCGTCCTTGGTCTGAATGATGGCGTTCTGGATATGGATGATGCCCACCCGGGCGGGCGAAGACCCAGCCTGCGCAAACGCCAGAATCCCAAAGCCCGCCGCCAGCAGCGGGGCCCTAAACACACTCTTTCTCACGTGTCAGACTCCTTTGAAGTCTCGATCATAGCAGAATTCCCGTTTCCACAATCAGAACGTCCTGCCGATCGTGAACCGGAACGTGTTTCTCTTTTCGAACAGCGGATAGGCTTGCCCGAACTGCACCACCGAGTTGACGAAGGTGGCCTGGTTCGGGAAAAGCGAACGATCGGCCACGATTGGCGGTTGAATATACTGATGCACGATGGTGGGATTGAAAGCCCAGTAGACCCGGAAGGGCGCATTGACCACCGGCAGGAGCACCTGAAGCTCCAGGCCGGTCGAAGTCCGTATCTTCTGCGTCCCTGAAGCGATCTTGACCCTGTCGCCAAAGCCCGCCGACGGAAACTGCCCATTCAACAGGGTCAGCCGGTCCTGGGTCACCGTAAGCTGATCGGGCCGGAGGATCTTGTCCATGCCCGCGTCGAAGAACACCGCCAGGGTCACCGGTCCGGCGAGGGGAATCCGGTATTCGAAGTTGCCGATCGCCTGCAAGTCGCCGCCCGGGAAGATGGTCTGGTAGACCGGCATGCTCATGGTCACCGCCTGGAACGATGGGACCCCGTTGGTGACCACCTTCTGCATGCGCGGCGAACCGTCCGAGTTCAGCACCGGCACGGTAGCCGAGCTGGGCATGAAGGCCATGGGGCTGACCGCCCAGATGTCGAACCCGCGCACGTCCTGCTCGCCGCCGATGTAGAAGCGGTTGAAGGGGGGCGCAGACTTGCCGCCGTAGCCGCTCACGAACGAGCTCATCAGACGGAACCCGAGGATGTGGCTCTTGTGGAGCGGCGCGGGATGAAAATACGTCGCGCTGATGGTGGGCTGCACCAGGTTCACGTTGCCGCCCATCTTGCTGCTGGCGAACGCCATGGCGACGGAAAGGCTCCGGCCCCCGGTCGGGTTGAGGGGGTGGTTGACCGAGTTGTAGGTGTAGTTCGGAGTGATCTGGCTGGTCTTGATTCCGCGCAACGCGCTTGGCCCGCTCAGATTCTGATAGTTGAGGTACTCGAACGTGCTCTTGGAGGCATCCGTCAGGGCCGTGTAATTCGATGCGCTGTAGCCGTATGTGATCCCGACCCGCGCGAAACTGCGCCGCAGCGGATAGCTCGTGAAAACCGTGAACCCTTTCCCGTTCTGGACGTAGTTCATCAGGTTCTGCGCGCCCAGCGCCTGGTAGTAACCGATCAGGTTCTGCCCCGTCAGGATGGACGCCTCGCGCCCCTGGTCGTAGTTGAAGCGCTGTGTGAACACCGTGAAGCCCAACTGGATCGGCCGGTCCAGGAAGTATGGCTCGGTGAACCCCAGCGTGACGTTGCGCAGGCGGCTGCCCAACTGCGCGTCGAGCGATAGCGTCTCGCCCAGCCCGAGGAAGTTGTTGGTCGAGTAATTGAACCCGACAAAGGTCCCGGCAATGCCCGATACGCCGCCCGTCAGTCCGATCGAGTTCTTCCCCCGTTCCTTCACTTTCAGCAGGATGTCCACGGTGTTGACGCGTGGGTCCCGCGTGATCTGCGCGGCGTCTTCCTTCTTCAAGGCCTCGAAGTAGCCGAGCTGGTTCAGCCGCAGAATGCTCATCTCCCACATCCTGCTGTTGAACAAGTCGCCTTCATCCACCAGCAGCTCGCGGCGGATCACCTTGTCGCGGGTGGTGGTGTTGCCCGTGAAATCGATGCGCCGGATGTAGAACTGCTTACCCTCGTCCACGTTGAAGGTGATGTCGATCTGGTCGGTGCCCGTCACCGCCTCGGGCAGCGGGTCCGGCACGAAATCGATGTAGCCGTACATCCCGTACAGGTCGCGCATCTTCTCGATGCCCTTGCGGAACTTGCCCGTAGAGAACACGTCGCCCGGCGACATCAGGAACAACTTGGGGGTCAGCGCTTCCGGCACGCGGAACAGCTTCACCCCAACGTAGTTCCAGTTGCGGATCCGGTACTGCCGCCCTTCCTCCACTGGAATCGAGATGTCGGCGCGGATGCCCGGCCCGTTCATATAGAACAGTGGCACCCGGAACTTCCCTCCCCCCACCTTGCGCAGCGTTACGGTCTGCTCGAGCGCCCGCGCCGAGAAGTAGCCGCGCTCCTGGTAGAAGTTGCGGATGGCTTCTTTGTCCTGCTCCAGTTTGGACAGGTCGTAGGTCTTCGCGAACATGTTCTCGAGCAGGATGGAGTGTGGAACCCCGATGGGCCGCAGGCTTTTCATCGCGCGGATGATCGCCCGGTCGCTGAAGACTTCATTGCCCACGAACTCGATCCGCCCAACCTTGACTTTGGGCCCCTCGTTCACCCGAAACGTCACTTCCAGCGACGACGGCGGGATCTGCCGCAACTCCGGGGTGACGGTAGCGTATTGGCGGCCGCGCTCCGCCAGGTACTCCTGGAGCACTACCGCGGCCCGCTGCACTTTGTTCTGATCGTACTGCGACTCCACCGACAACCCGACGTGCCGCTCCTTGAACCGGTCCAGGATTTCCGAGACGGTCACCGACTTGACCCCCTCGTACTTGATCGAACGCACCACCGGCCGCTCCACCAGCACGAACCGCACGATGATCCCGGCGGGTCCCTGTTCCTGTTCCAAGGTGATATCGTCGAACCGCCCGGTATTCCACAGCGCCATGAAGTCCCGGCGCAGCGTCTCGGCATCGAATCGATCGCCCTTCTTGGTGAAGATCATAGCCCGTAGCGTGTCCTGCGGCACGCGACGCGCCCCGCGAAACTCCACCGCTTCGACGACGTCCGGCCGGCCGGCTACTGGCTTGGGAGCTTCGACGGCCTTCAGGCCTTCCATCCGCGGTTTTGCCTGAGGGGGAGCAGGGGGCTGCTCCGCCGGTTTCGGCACATCGACCGCCGGCGGAACCGATTCGAAGGGACTCTGCTGTTTCTTCTGCTGGGGTGGCGATGGTTGCTGCGTCTGCGCGCCCGCGCTCAGGCTGCAGACGCAAACGGCCAGTAGCCACAGGCACCCGGGCCTGTCAAACTTCATGCAAACCTAGTTCCTCTCCACTCTGCGCTCTTCTTGTGACGTCGAACCGCCTGGCGCGGTTTCACCCCTTAGGCCAGATTCGGCGCAGAACTCAAACTACCAATTCTAACCGATTGCCGGCGGTTCGGTTGGGCTCCCGCAATCCGCCGGCAGTGTGGCCGCTCCCGTTCCTTCACCCGGCGCAGGCTCCCCCAGAAAGCGCTTGCGCGCCGAGCGCAGTCCGCTGGGATACCAAGCCAGAACAAATCCGTATGCCAGGTGCGCCAGAAGCATCGAACGCGGAGGGCTATAAATCAGCGCCATCGCTCCCAGCTTCCTCCAGAAAAGCGCTTCCGAAAACTGATACCACACCAACGCCGATAGGATGCCCAGCAAGGCCACCCGCAGCCGGTTCCGCGATTCGCCGACCACCATCCCGAAGACCAGCCCGACCACTCCGGCCACGAACAGGTGCAGCGCCAGTCCCGCCACCGTGATGGAGCTGAAACGCAGACGCAGCACGTCACGGCCGTAGAAAACGGAGGCCAGCAGGTTGGGGACGATACAGATCGATTGCCGGTCCACAGCCGAGCTCACAGAGAGCCAGCCGATCATCGCCAGCCCCCCCAGCACACCCGTCTGGATGCCGGCCAGTGCGCGCACAAGCAGGGGAGATACCCGGCCCTGTTTCCCCGGACCCATTTAAAACAGCCTATACTAACACATGCGCTGTCGTGAACAGGCGCGAGTTGAGGTTGTGAACAATCGATGAATCGTCGTGTTGTGGTTACAGGCATTGGCGCGGTGAGCCCGAACGGCATTGGCAGAGAAGCGTTCTGGGAAGCCACCCGCAATGGACGCAGCGGCGTACGCCGCATTACCCGGTTTGACGCCTCCCGATATGCCGTCCAGGTGGCCGGAGAAGTGGTCGGATTCCGCGAAGAGGATTACGTTTCACCCAAGGACCGCCCCCACGTCTCCCGCGTGGCCCCTCTGGCCATCGCCGCGGTGCAGGAGGCCCTGGCCGACGCAGGCGTCGAGACCGGCCGCATGAGCCGGGAGCAACTCAGAGAGATCGGCTTGATTCTGGGCTCCGGCGGAGGCAGCCAGGAGTTCACCGAGGAACAGTACCGGCTCTACTACGGCGGCAACGTGCGCCAGTGCAGCGTCTACGTGGTCCCCACCAGCACCATCGGAACGCTGGCCGGCGAGGTCTCCATGCACTTCGGATTGCGCGGGCTCAGCCACGTCATCTCGACCGGCTGCACTTCCTCGACCGACGCCATCGGCTACGCCTACCGCAACATCCGTTCCGGCGTGCTGGACGTGATGGTTACCGGCGGCGTGGACGCCCCCATCGCTCCCCTGATCCTGCGCGGCTTCCAGCTCATGCGCATCATGAGCACCCGCTGGAACGAGGAACCCGAGCGCGCCTCCCGCCCCTTCTCGCGGGACCGCGACGGTTTCGTCCTGGCCGAGGGCTCCTGGTTCTTCGTGCTCGAGGAACTGGAGCGCGCACGGGCCCGCGGCGCGAAGATCTACGGCGAAATCGCGGGTTACGGCTCCACCTGCGAGGCCTTTCATCGCGTCCGTCTGGAGGAGTGCGGCGAGGAGCCTGCCCGCGCCATGCGCATGGCCATCGCCGAGGGCGGCATCCCCCCGGAGGCCGTCCAGTACATCCACTACCACGGCACTTCCACCGAACTGAACGACCGCATCGAGACGCGCGCCACCCACCTGGCGTTCGACGGCCACGCCGGCAAGCTCGCCGGCTCCTCGCTCAAGAGCATCATCGGGCACCCCCAGGGCGCTTGCGGGGCTGCCGGCATCGCCGCCACTCTGCTGGCCATGCGCGATGGCGTGCTGCCGCCCACCATCAACCTGGATGTCCCCGACCCGCAGTGCGACCTCGATTACGTCACCGAGGTTGGCCGCCGTGTCAATCTCGAATACGCGCTGTCCAATTGCATCGCGTTCGGGAGCAAGAACTCGGCGATATTGCTGCGCAACATCAATTGACCGTCAGCTCCGCCTGCGGTGGGATCATCTTTCGCCCGCGCAGCCATTTCTCGAATTGGCTTCTGACTTCTTCCGGGTTGACCGCGAAGCCGGCTTCCAGAACGCCGTCCGCCGCCGGCAGTGTCTCGTCGAACGCACTCGAGCCGGTGAAGTCGCGCAGGAAGAACTGGTCCATCCACGCCTTGGGCGCCGGCGACTCGCCGCCCTCCCCCCGCAACGTCAGTCTCAGCTTTCGGGCGAACATGCAGTCTCGCGAAGCGGCCTGATCTGTCTGTACTCGTTCTTCCTGGCCTGGAAAGCGTCCCAAACGTCCACAGCTTCCTGGAGCCGCAGCCAGAATGCCGGGGTCGTCCTGAACACTCGCGCCAGCCGATGGGCCACGTCCGTGGTGACCGGCCGATACTCGTGCAGAATCTCACTGACCGTGCGGCGCGAGACCCCGAGCCTCTCCGCCAGTTGCGCCTGCGTGATCCCGGCCGCTGGCAGGAGGTCCTCCCGAAGGATGGCTCCCGGATGAGTTGGGCGTCTGGTCCTCTGGTTCATTTCAGTCTCCCCCTTTAGTGATAGTCCTCGAGGTCCAGTGCAGTCGCATCTCCACTCTCGAACGAGAACGTGATCCTGAAGTTCCCGCTGACTCTGATGCTCCAGGTCCCTGCCCGATCCCCTTTCAGCTCATGGAGACCGAACCCGGGCAGATCCAAATCGTGGATGTCGGTGGCTGCATCGATCACGTCGAGGCGCCTCACGACCCGGTCCGCCATCTCCGGCGACAGGCCCCTGCGACTCCCGCTCTCGAACAGGAGCTTCAGCCCCTTATGGTGAAAGCTTCTGATCAACTGGTCCCGCCCTCAGTGTAACCTCACGCGTTACAAAGTGCAATCCACGCTCCGGGCGATGGGGCCCGCGGAACGTCCACCTTGCCGCCACCTCCCCCCGCAACGTCAGTCTCAGCTTTCGGGCGAACATCGGGCCTCCGTTTCGAGCAGGGCGCGCTTGCGCTCGAGGCCCCAGCGGTAGCCGCCCAGGCCCCCGTCTTCGCGCACCACACGGTGACATGGGATGACCACCGAGACCGGGTTTGTGGCGCATGCCCGGGCTACCGCGCGCGCCGCGGTGGGACGCCCGATGGCGCGGGCGACCTCGCTATAGGTGCGCGTGCCGCCGTAGGGGATCTTGCGCAGTTCCTCCCACACCCGGCGCTGAAACGCGGTCGCGCGGATGTCCAGCGCCAGGTCCAGCGACGGCTGCGCGCCATCGAGGTGCTTCACCAGCGTCGCGGTCCATTCGCCCAGCCCCGCCTCGTCGCGGCGACGCTCCGCTTCCGGAAACTCCGCACCCAGCGCCGCCTCCAGCTCCGCATCCGAACTGCCCAGATAGAGCGCGCAGATGCCGCGCTCGGTCGCCGCCACCAGCAACCGCCCCAACGGGCAGACCACAATCGAGTAGTTCATCTGAACACCGCGCCCTCCGCGCCGGTAGGTGGCCGGCGTCATCCCAAGCTGCGCGGCCGCCTGCTCGTACAACCGGCTGCTCGATCCATATCCCGCATGATACAAAGCGTCGGTCACTTCGCCTCCGTTCCGCACGTGGGCCTTGAAAGCTCCCAGCCTGCGCGCATCCGCGTACTGCCGCAGTGTCACCCCCAACTGGCGCTGGAACATGCGCGACAGACGCTGCGGACTGAGACCCAGTTCCCCGGTCAGCGCTTTGAGCGGGCGCGGCATGAGATGGCAGGCCAGCTCGACCACTTCCGCTTCCGCTTTCCGCCGGTCCTGTGGCCGGCACCTCCGGCACGCCCGGAAGCCCGCGCCTTCGGCCGCCTGCGCAGTCTCGAAGTAGCGCACCTGCTCGCGCCGGGGACGCCGCGCCGGACACGACGGACGGCAATACACTCCCGTCGAGCGCACCGCAAACACGAACTTCCCGTCGAAAGCCGCGTCCCGCCCCTCTACCGCCCTCCAACAGCGCTCCTCGTCCATAGCTTGAGCATAGGGCAGCTCCGGCCCGCAAATCTATCCGCTTTCAGCCGCCAAACTGCCCGTGGCTGCTAGAATCGGAGGTAATCCCATGGGTTCCCGTGAGTTGCGGCGGCAAGCGCTATTCGAGTCCCTGGAGCGGCGCATCCTGTGCCTGGACGGCGCCATGGGCACCATGCTGCAACAGGCGGGCCTGAGCGCGGCCGATTTCGGCGGCCCGGCGCTGGAAGGCTGTAACGAAGTCCTGGTGCGCACACGGCCCGACGCCGTGCTGAACGTCCATCGCGCCTATCTTGCCGCCGGCGCCGACATCATCGAGACGGATACTTTCGGCGGCGCCCCCATCGTGCTCGCCGAGTACGGCCTCGAAGCCGATGCGCACGAGCTGAACCGGCGCGCGGCCGAATTGGCGCGCCAGGCCGCCGACGAGTTCTCCACACCGGAACGGTCGCGCTTCGTGGCCGGCTCAATGGGCCCCACCACGAAATCCATCAGCACCACCGGAGGAATCACCTTCGCGGAACTTCGCGAGGCTTACTACGTGCAGGCGAAAGCGCTGGCCGAGGGCGGCGCCGACATCCTCTTAATCGAGACCTGCCTGGACACGCGCAACGCCAAGGCCGCCCTGCTCGCGGTCCAGCAAGTCGTGCGCGAGATGGGGTGGAAGATCCCGGTCATCGTCTCCGGAACCATCGAGCGCACCGGCACGATGCTGGGCGGTCAGGCAGCCGACGCCTTTTACGTCTCGGTCGCCCACGCCGATCTGCTGGCCATCGGCCTGAACTGCGCCACCGGCCCGGAGTTCATGACCGACCACCTGCGCACGCTGCACGAAATCGCCGCGACCCGCATTTCCTGCTACCCCAACGCCGGCCTGCCGAATGAGGAGGGCGCGTACCTGGAGACGCCCGAGTCGCTGGCCCGCCAGCTCGAGCGCTTCGTGGATCACGGCTGGCTGAACATTGTCGGCGGCTGCTGCGGCACGACGCCCGCGCACATCCGCGCCATCGCGCAGATGATCGAAGGCAAGGCGCCGCGCCCGCTCAAGCCCCCCAGCCGGCGCGCGTTCTATTCGGGCGTCGAGCTGGTGGAGGCCGAGGAAAGCACCCGCCCGCTGCTGGTCGGCGAGCGCACCAACGTCATCGGCTCGCGCCTCTTCAAGAACCTCATCGCCGCGGAGAAGTGGGAGGAAGCCAGCGAAATCGCCCGCCGCCAGGTGCGCAACGGCGCCCACGTGATCGACGTCTGCCTCCAGTCCAGCGACCGCGAGGAGATCGCCGACCTTCCATGCTTCTACGACCGCCTGGTCCGCAAGATCAAGGCGCCCGTGATGATCGATACCACGGACCCGCGCGCGGTGGAGCTGGCTCTCACCTACTGCCAAGGCAAGAGCATCATCAACTCCGTCAACCTCGAGGACGGCGAGGAGAAGTTCGAGCGCGTCTGCCCGCTGGCCCGTGCGTACGGCGCCGCGCTGGTCTGCGGCACGATCGACGAAGACCCGGCGCAGGCCCAGGCCTTCACCCGCGAGCGCAAGATCGAGGTGGCCCAGCGCTCCTGCCGCCTGCTCACCGAGAAGTACGGCATCCCGCCCGAGGACATCATCATCGACACGCTGGTTTTCCCCTGCGCCACCGGCGACGAGAACTACATCGGCGGCGCGGTGGAAACCATCGCGGCCATCCGGCTTATCAAGGAGCGCATTCCATTCGTCAAGACGCTCCTCGGGATTTCGAACGTGTCGTTCGGCCTGCCGCCCGCCGCTCGCGAAGTGATCAACTCCGTCTTCCTGTACTACTGCACCAAGGCCGGGCTCGACCTGGCCATCGTCAATGCCGAGAAGCTCGAACGTTTCCCCTCCATCCCGCTCGAAGAGCGCCGCCTGGCCGAGCATTTGCTCTTCAACACGCCCCCGGCGGATCAACCCGCCCCGGAAGACTGGCGCCAGCAGACCCGCGAGCAGAAGATCGCCATCAACCAATTCCACATCGCCGCGATCACCGCGCACTTCCGAACGTCCGTGAGAGAGAAGCCGAAGCAGGCGAGCCTCCCGTTGGATCAGCGTCTCGCCAACTACATCATCGAAGGCACGAAGGACGGTCTGGTTGCCGACCTCGAGCTGAAGCTGAAGGAGGGCGCGAATCCGCTGGACATCATCAACGGTCCGCTGATGGCCGGCATGACCGAAGTTGGCCGCCTGTTCGCCGCCAACGAGCTGATTGTCGCCGAGGTGCTGCAATCGGCCGAGGCCATGAAGGCCGCCGTCACCCACCTCGAGCAGTACATGCAGAAGGCGGACACCGCCGCGCGTGGCAAGGTTGTGCTGGCCACCGTCAAGGGCGACGTTCACGACATCGGCAAGAACCTGGTCGAGATTATTTTCAGCAACAACGGCTACCGGGTGATCAACCTGGGCATCAAGGTGCCTCCCGAGGAGTTGATTCGCGCCTGCCACGAGCACTCGCCCGACGCCATCGGCCTTTCCGGCCTGCTGGTGAAAAGCACGCAGCAGATGGTGGTCACGGCGGGCGATCTGAAGGATGCGGGCATCGGCGTCCCGCTGCTGGTGGGCGGCGCCGCGCTCTCGGAGCGTTTCGCGCGCGCGAAAATCGCCCCGGCGTATTCGGCCGCCGTGTGCTACGCGAAAGACGCCATGACCGGCCTGAGCCTGCTGAATCGGCTCATGGATCCGGCGACTCGCGAGGCCACGCTCGCAGCCCACCGGGCCAATGGCGCCGAGGCTCCCCCCCCGCCTTCTCTTGAGACCACCGCCTCGCCGGGAGAATCACGCAGCTCGAAAATCCGCCTCGACATTCCCATTCCGCCGGCGCCCTCGCTGGACCGCCAGGTGCGCGACGTGCCGCAACTGGCCGAGGTCTGGAGCTACCTCAACCCCTTTATGCTCTACGGCAAGCACCTCGGCTTCCAAGGCAATTTCGAAAAGCGCCTGGCCGAGCGCGACGAGAAAGCCCTCGAGCTGTTTCATCAAGTCGAGGAAGTGAAACAGCAGGCGGCGCTCAAGGTGCGCGCGGTCTGGCAGTTCTTCGAGGCCGAGCGCGACGGCAACTCCATCCACCTGTTCACCCCTGGCGGCGAGAGCCCCATTCACACCTTCCGCTTCGGCCGCCAGCCGCGCCTCGACGGTCTGTGCCTCAGCGACTACTTGCTCGACCCCGTCGTCGGCCGCCGCGACCACATCGCCATCTTCGTGGTCACCGCCGGCGAAGGCATCCGCGAGCGCGCCGAAGAGGCCAAACTCCGCGGCCAGTATTTCTTTTCGCATGCCATTCAAGCCCTGGGCCTGGAGACCGCCGAGGCCTGCGCCGAGTGGCTGCACCGCCGCATTCGCGAGGACTGGGGCTTCCCCGACCCTCCCACGCTCACCATGCACGAGCGCTTCACCGCCCGCTACCGCGGCAAGCGCTACAGCTTCGGTTACGGCGCCTGCCCCGACCTGGACGACCAGCAGGGCATCTGGAAGCTGCTACAACCCGAAGAAATCGGCGTCCGCCTCACCGACGGCATGATGATGGACCCCGAAGCCAGCGTCAGCGCGCTAGTCTTCCACCACCCCGACTGCGTGTACTTTACGGCGGGGTAGAAACGCCTTGCCGCTCCCTTGCGGTCGCGGCTCGGAACGGAGCCACGACCGCGAGGGAGTGGTCCCACGCCTAAAACGGTAGCAGCGCCGACGGCGTAGTCTGGTCGAAGAAAACCAGTGCGTCGTAATCCGTTGTGAACCGGAGGGTCGACAAGAAACCATCTTCCACCACCGCTCCGATGGTTCGGTATTCGATCTCATCCCGCAACCACGCCGAGGCGGGATCCTCGTAGGAGGCCTTGCGCATGTCCAGGATGAACCGCGGCATTTCGGTCGAGTGGAAGACGTACTCGGCGCTGCCGGCGAACGAGGGAGCGGCGTCATAGGCCGTGAGCCCGTATGAGCCCACCGCGTTGTAGCGCCCGGCGTGAAAGAACTGGCCCATCACCAGGTAGTCCTTGCCGTGGGTGTCCGCCAGGTACGAACCCATCGCCCCCGTCGTCCGCGACACATGGTAGTCGTGAGCCCAGATGACCGCCTTGGTCCCCGCGGGAGCCTGTCCCATGATCCAGTCGAAGTTCTGCGCCATGCAGGTGTCCCGATAGGACGTGCCCCCGATCTGGTAGTAGACTGCCTGCTCCACGATCCTGCCGTTCTGAATCGCCCAGTCCACATCGTAGCCGGAGGAGTTCGGCAGGTAATCGGCACGATGCTGATCGAGGTGTTGCCAGACGCCACGCGCCGCCGCAGCCGCGGCCGTTACTACGCCGGTGTTCGTCGTCCTGCTGGATATTACGGATTGTGCCTGGGCGTACACGGCATTGACCGTCGCCAGGTAGGCCGGATCTTGACTGCCCGCAAAACTCCGCACATTGGTCATTGCCACCGTGGCTGTCTGCATGTCGAAGCCCGTAAATTGAATCGGCCCTTTTCCCGAGGCGTTGAATTGCCGCATCCACTCGATCATGTCCAGCACTTCCTGGGTATTCCAGGTCCAGAAGTACATCCCTTTGAGCAGTTGCTTGGGATCGCCACGCCCATAGAGAACGTAGTCGTTGACCTTGTAGGCCTCGGGCATGTTGGCCTCGATCGCAAAGATGGTGAAGCCCATCTCCGTCGCCAGGTACTCCAGCAGCTTGTGCTTCATGCGGAAGAACTCGCTGGTGCCGTGCGTGCCCTCGCCCAGGCCCACGATGTGCGCGTTCCCCACCACGTCCTTCACGGGACCCAGCTCTTCGAGTCCGGTCCCTGCCAGGGGTGTGGAGAACGGGATCGCGTTTTGCCGCACCCAGTCCAACTGCGCGGCAAGCGGCTCGCCGGCCGAGGGGACCGGACCTGGTTGGTACGGGAGGCCGTCGATCTCGACGGTCAAACTGTCGAACCACGCCGTTCCATCGCCGGTCTGTAACACTCCAAGGTACACCGCCGTGGCGTCGGAGCCGACGTCGCACTCGGTGGTGTCCTGCTTCCAGTCTGTGGCGCCGAATGCGCCCACGGAGGTACTGCTCGATACGCCGGTGACGATGCAAGTCAACACGGCCCAGCCTCGGTGGATTCCCTCGGTCTTGATGAAACCGCTGAAGCGGAGATGCCTTCCACGCACCGCATCCAGCGGGAACGCCTGATAGGCTTCGGCGTACGCCGGGGCGACGGCGGTCAGGTTGCGAATCCGCAGGCTCTGTTGGCCGGAATGCGCTACCGAGGTATCCGCCGCGAATTCGTAACCGGACCCTGTCAGGGTCCAGTCCCGGACCTGCCCTCGCAAGTTGGTTTCGAAGTCGAGGTTCAGATACTGGCGCCCCAGCACGTCGATGGTCACGGGGTTCGCCTCGACGCCATCCGCCACCAGTACCATCGCCACCGGTCCCCGGTTTTGCAGGACCCGCGGAAGCTCGACGTTCACCTGGTCCAGCCCGGCGTATACCGAGTGCGGCCCCTTCCAGGTGACCGGGGCCGCGACGCCGTCAATCATCACGTTCACCGTGGCGGCGTTGCGGATGCCCGTTCCGTAGAGAGAGAGAAACACGCGATCCGTGGTTGAGCCGATGTCGATGGGCGCGGTCACGCACTTGCCCTGCAACTGGTCGACCCGCCACACCGGGCTGGTCGTTTGCGCGTTCTCGGCGGTGAAGCGGAGCGCCATCGCGGAGGCTACTCCCTTGCCGTCTCCATTGGCCGCAAACAAGCCGGGCGCGGCCTTCTTCACCAGCAGCGGGCCCTCGATGCGCGCCCCCTGCCCGGTCACGACCGCGACCACCGCCGCTCCTTCGGCGAGTTGGTCGGGAAGCAGGTAGTTCACCTGGCCCGGCGAGACGTAAAGCAGGCTGGCGCTTCGCTCGACCCCCGCGCTGTCCGTGACCTTGACGGAAGTCCCCGCCAACGATTGCGGCAACGGCGTTGAAACGGCGGCCTCGGTCGAGGTCGAAAGATTCGCGCCAAAGGCCGCCATCAGGGCTCCGGGCGCGCCGGCCGGCCCTTGAAAGCTGGCCGCCGAGACATTGGTCAAGGCGTTCGGCACGGAACCGCTATCGACGGCGTATGTGACGCCCGCCGCGAACAACAGGGCGACAGCCAACAAACGAAGCATTGTCCGCATAACTACGCAGACGTTTCAGATATGTGGACCGTTTCACCTTCTTCAGTCCAGCCGGGTTTAGGATTTCGTCCGGGAGAGCACGATCCCCTGCGCCCACGCGTGGATGGCGCTCCAGTCGCGCAGATCCTGGTTGGCGGTCTTCATGAGCTTGCACAACATGCGCGCGCCAAGCGACAGTCGCCTGGTGTCCAGCTTGCCCGCGAAGAAGGCTTCCGCGCCGGGCCGCACCATGGCGCGCACGGGGTCGATATAGGCCAGCCTGTTCTTACGGCTGGCCGCGTCGGCGCCAAGATTCTGCATGTGGACCGTGAAGAAAGCCGTAGGCAGGCGTTTGAGCTCCGCCTGGAGCCGGCGCACAAAGCCGACCGCTTCGGGCAGCCATCGTCCAAAGCGCACCGAGCTTCCCAGAACCACCGCCTGGTAGGCGGAGAGTTTGCCGACTTTGTCCACAGCGCAGACCACCGCGGCATAGCCGCGCGCTTTCAGATCTTGCGCCACCGCCTGGGCGACCTCCAGCGTGGACCCGCAGCGGGTTGCGTAGGCAACGAGGACCGTTGGGTTCATACGGGTTGTCTCTACCGCTTCTTGACTCCGATCAGCCGGATCGGCCCCAGCAGCCCCGCGGGCAGCGGCTGTAGATTGTCCATGTTCTGCGGCGTGAACCGCTCGCCATAACGCAGGTTCAGCAGACGGTAGTCGGGCTTACTGTGGCCCGCCAGGTAATTGATGGCAAGGTTGGCGGCCACGATCTTGATGTGGTTGGCGCCTGGCTTCAGCAGGCCCGTCACATCCAGCCAGTACGGCGGGCGCCACACCGATCCCGCCTTCTGACCGTTCACGTAGACTACCGCCGCCTCGCGCACCGGCGCCTCCAGCAACGCCTGCAAACGCTCCCGGGGCGAGACCCCGCTCGCCGCTTTGGCCTCGCCGAAATCGAGCCGCAGCCCGAGCCCGGGCGCCAGGGCCTCCTCGGGCACCGTCACGTCCTTCTCGTAAGCGGCCACGCCGGAGTAGTAGCGCGTATCCTCGTCTTCGGTCCAGGAGCGCAGCTTGTCCATCTTGACGGTCTGGTCTCCGAACGCCACCGTCCACCCGCTACTCAGATCGATCGCCGGCCCGGCCGGCTCGAATCTCCCGGCCGCCGGCGCCGCTGCAGGCTGCTTGGAGAACACCAACACGCGGGAACCGTACGGCTCGAGGTCCAGGTCCACGGTCACCCCGGCCTCCGACCGCTCGACCACCGCTGCAGCCTCGACGCGCCCCGTGAAAGCGTCCCACCATTGCGGATCGAGACCGGTCACGCGAAACGTCGCCTTCACACTCCGCGGGGTATTGCCGGTGTTGGCCAGGAAGTAGATTTCGCCGGCGTCCGCGCTACGATGCACGAAACCCACTTCGGGCGCCGCGGGGCTGAGCGTCACGTCGGGAGCGAGCGCACGCGCCAGCGCCTCTGGGAGCCCGCTCTCGGCGACGAACGAGCGCACCGGCGCCTGGGCCGGTATCCGCCGCGTCGCAATCAACGTTCCGCCCGCCTTGGCGAACTCCGACAGCTTCTGCAAAACGCCGGCCGGAATGCGCTCGACGTTGGGCAGAATCACGACCCGATAGCGGTTGTCGCCCACTGCCAGCGCACCCTTCTCCACGCGGCCAAGCTGCTCGATGGCGGGGTCGTCGATGAAGTCAAGTCCGTAGCCCGCTTCGAGCACGCGCGGCACCACATCCGGCCCGATCAGCCCGGCCTGCGTCTCCCTCAGGTTCACCCGCCCGGGCGACAGGTGCGCCCAGCCGTCGCCGTTGGAGAGGTAGATGGCCACGTCGTTCGCCGGCCGGCCCTGCCGCAGCAGGTAACTCATCCGCTGCATGTACAGCGCGAGGTCGGGCATGACGATCCACCACGGGTTCTTCTCGTCGAATACCGCCGAGGCATAGAAGCGCCAGCCCGGGTAGGCGACTCCCTCCGCGGTGTAGGGCCAGCCGTGCCCGATCAACTGGTTGATCCCCGAGAGGAAGTGCAGATCCGCTTCGTACTTCATGTCCAGCGGCGTCGCCCGGAAGGAAGGCGAGTGCAGCCAGGTCCAGGTCTCCGAGGAAGTCACGGTTTTCCCGTACAAGTGGCTCGCCGAGGAGGCCCACCGCGTTGCACTCAGCGACTTCCACTGCGCGCCTTCGCCCTCGAACAGGTCCACAAACCGGTAACTGGAGAGCGCCACCGGTGGCAGGCCGTAGCTCTGCACGCGGAACAGCGTCTTGTTCCGGTGCGACCACTCCCGGATCGGCGCCAGGAACCGTTCCTCGGCCAGCTCGGTCAGCGTTTTGCCCCAATCCTGCCGCACAGCCGCCGTCTTCTCGCCCATGTCCTGAGCCAGCGCCGGCAGCAGCGGCTTGAGATCGTACCCGCGCCGCTTCTGGAACTGTTCGAGGAAATCCGGAGTCCAGTCCGCGCCGTAGACTTCCAGGCTGTCGCAGAACACCGCATAGGGGCGTTCGGAGCCGAACGCCTTCATAAGCCGGTCCCCGACCTGATTCAGGTAGGTGTCCGTCGCCGCGCGGTCGTAGTGGTCCATCACGAAGCCTTCGGCGCCGACCGCGGGGCGTTTGACCATCATCCCCGTCCGGCTCGAGATGAAGAACAGCACGGTATGCGGCCCTTCGAGGCCGGCCGGCAGCCGAAGCACGCCATCCTTGATGTCGGAGACTTCCCGCGGACTGTCGCCGGCCAGGAAAGCCGCCAGAAGGCTCTCGCCGCCGGTGATGTCGGGCACCGGAGCGCGGCGCGATCCCGCCGCGACCTGCACCCGCTCCACGCGCAACCTTCCCGACGCCTGGCTCACCGGAATCTGCGGCCCGCCATACGGCCAGCCGCTGCCCAACGTCAGGTCCATGCGCAGGCCAAGCTGCTTGGAGGTCTTCGCGGTGAACCGGAGCATATCGAGGAATTCGTCGGAGAGGTAGGGCAAGTTGCGGATGCCGGTTGCGTGGTCGTCGAGCGCCAGCGGGTAAACCGGCTGCACCTCGAACCCGCCGATGCCGCCTTCCTTCATGAGCCGCATCTCGCGCTCGAGCCCGGCCTTGGTCACCGCTGGCCCGAACCACCACCAGCGCATCATGATCTTGCAGTCTTCCGGCGGCCGCTGGAAATCCCCGGCCAAGACCAGCGACACTCCAACCGTCAACCAGCCGAGCACCTTTCGAATCATCATCACGCTCCTCTAAAGAAGTATCCGGCACTTCGCCGCTCCACGCAACGCCGGGTGAACCGCGGTGGGCAGCACCGAACCGCGACCGTGAGGGAGCGGAGCTGGAGGTCGGCGCTTCTCAGCCCGGCGCGCCGCGTTGTTCTACCATTGGAGAAAGGATAACCATGAAACCTCTCGCCAGACTCCTTCTGCCGCTGGGCCTGCTAGCGTCGGCTCTGATAGCGCAACAGCCGCCGGTCATCGACCGCGAGCTATTCTTCGGCGATCCGGAAATCTCGGGCGCGCAGATTTCGCCCGACGGCAAGTACATCGCCTTCATGAAACCCTGGAACAAGACCAGGAACGTGTGGGTGAAGCGGACGGAGGAACCGTTCGCCGCCGCCAAGCTGGTGACCGCGGATACGAAGCGGCCGATTCCAGGCTTCTTCTGGAGCCGCGACGGCAAGTACATCCTGTTTGTGCAGGACAAGGCCGGCGATGAGAACTACAACGTCTATGCGGTGAACCCGGCCGACAGCCCGGCGGCGGGCGCGGAGGCGCCACCCGCGCGAAACCTCACCGACGCCAAGAAAGTGCGCGCGGAGATCTTCGCGGTGCCGAAAACCGACCCGGACCTGATCTACGTGGGCCTGAACGATCGCGACCCGGCCTGGCACGACCTCTATAAGGTGAAGATCTCCACCGGTGAGCGCACCTTGCTGCGCGAGAACAAGGACCGCATCACCGATTGGGTCTTCGACCTGAAGGACCAGTTGCGCATGGCCACCCGTTCAGCCGTCAACGGGGACACCGAGTTCCTGCGCGTGGATACGAGCGGCTTCCAGAAGATTTACTCCTGCGGCGTGTTCGAGAGCTGCAATCCGGTGCGTTTCCACAAGGACAACCAGCGCCTGTATCTCATCACCAACGCGGGCTCGGGGGACCTGGCCCGGCTGGCGCTGCTCGATCCGCAGACCGGCAAGGAAGAGCTGGTGGAATCCGATCCGTTGAACCGGGTGGATTTCAGCGGAGCGCTGATCTCGGAAGTCACGGACGAAGTGATGGCCACGTTCTACCTCGACGAGAAACTGCGCATCGCATGGAAGGACAGGGCGTTCGAGGCGGATTACAAACTGCTTCAGAGCAAGCTGCCGGGAATGGAAGTGCGGCCCGGCTCGCGCACCAAAGACGAGCAGCTCTGGTTGATTTCCGGAGCGAGCGACACCGAACCGGGCGTGACGTATCTCTTCGACCGCAAGACCAAGAAGCTGACGCTCCAATACCGAGTCCGCGAGAAACTGGTGCGGGAGCAAATGGCGGCGATGAAGCCGGTGCACTACAAATCGGTGGACGGGCTGGAAATCCCGGCCTACCTCACGTTGCCGAAGGGACTGCCGGCGAAGAACCTGCCGGCTATCGTCACGCCGCACGGCGGGCCGTGGGGGCGCGACTCGTGGGGGTACAGTTCCTGGACTCAGTTCCTGGCCAATCGCGGGTACGCGGTGCTGTCGATGAATTTCCGCGGGTCGACCGGCTATGGCAAGAAGTTCCTGGACGCCGGCAACAAGGAGTGGGGCCAGAAGATGCAGGACGATGTTACCTGGGGCGTGAAGTATCTGGAGACGGAGGGGATCGCGGATCCGAAGCGGGTGGGCATCATGGGTGGCTCCTATGGCGGGTACGCGACGCTGGCCGGGGTGGCGTTCACCCCAGATGTTTACGCAGGGGCGGTGTCCGTCGTGGGACCGTCCAATCTGATCACGCTGCTCAACTCGATCCCACCGTACTGGGAGCAGATTCGCAAGCTGTTCTACGAGCGGATGGGCGACCCGAACACCCCGGAGGGCAAGGCGCAGTTGGAGCGGCAGTCGCCGCTGAACTTCGCGGCCAAGATCAAGACCCCGCTGATGGTGGTGCAGGGAGCCAACGATCCGCGCGTGAACAAGGCGGAGTCGGACCAGATCGTGATCGCGCTGCGCGACCGCGGCTTCCCGGTGGAGTACCTGGTGGCGCCCGACGAGGGGCACGGCTTTGCGCGTCCGGTGAATAACATGGCCATGTTCGCTGCGGCCGAGAAGTTTCTGGCCAAGCACCTGGGCGGCCGGTATCAGGAAGGCGGAACCCCGGAAGTGGTCGCGCGCCTCAAGGAGATCACGGTCGATCCAAAGACCGTCGTGCTGGCTAAGAAGGTGGACGCCAGCGCGGTGGGCGCTCCGAAGCTCGAGACGGCATTGCAGCCCGGCACGTTCAAGTACCTGGCCAAGATTCAGATGGGCGGCCAAGCGATGGAGCTTAAGATGACGACGGTCGTCAAGGAAGAGGAGAGTGGATGGACGACCACCGACACCGTGGCCACCCCGATGGGCGACGCGGTGGACGCGGCTACGCTCGACAAGATAACACTGGCCGTTCTGAAGCGCTCGGCCAAGCAGGGACCGATGGCCATCGACGTCGCGTTCCAGGACAACAAGGCTACCGGCAAAATGAACACGGGCGAAAAGGATAGTCCCATCTCGATGGACGTGGGCGGGCCGGTGTTCGCCTCCGACGGTGGCGCGGCACTATGGATGACCTGCCTGCCTCTGGCCGAAGGCTACTCAACCACCTTCCGGGACTTCGACATCCAGAAGCAGAAGGTGAAGATGATGCAGTTGACGGTGGCCGGTTCCGAGAGCGTCACCGTGCCCGCGGGGACCTTTGGTTCCTTCAAGCTGGACATCACCTCCGCCGAAGGTGGACCGGAGAAGGCGACCGTGTGGATAGCCAAGGACTCGCGCAAGGTGGTGAAGTTCTTGGCGATCCTCACCGAGATGGGCGGCGCCACGCTTACGGCGGAATTGCAGTAGGAGCAAGCGCAGGGGCGGGCCTGAAACCCGCCCCACACAGGCGGAAGGCCTGTGCCACCCTACGCCGGGCGGTTTTCTATGTCGGGCCAAAACGACCGGCTTCAGATCGCCGCGAGCGCTTCGAAGAGTTCCTTAGGCCGGACCGGCTTGGAAACGTAGCCGTCCATTCCGGCTGCGAGGCAGCGTTCGCGGTCGCCCTTCATGGCGTGAGCGGTCATGGCGATGATGGCCAAGTGCCGGCCCGTCGCCTTCTCCTTCTCGCGAATTGCGGCGGTGGCTTCGAAGCCGTCCATTTCGGGCATTTGCACGTCCATCAACACGAGGTCGAAGCTCTGCCGGTCCAGGCTGGCCAGCGCCTCGCGGCCGTTGCCCGCCAGAACCACCGTATGGCCACGCTTCTGAAGTAGCCGGCGGGCGAGTTGCTGATTCACGGCGTTGTCTTCCGCGACCAGGATGTGAAGCCCGGACCGGCCTTCGTGCGACGCTGGGCGGGCGTCGAGGCTGTCCTCCTGCTGGGCTTTCACCGGACTTCCCCCCAGGGCGCGCACAATCGCCGCTCGCAATTCGGCCTGACGGATTGGCTTGGTGATATGGCTAGCCACGCCCAGTTCGCGGCAACGTGCGGCGTCTTCGCGCTGAGCGCCGGAGGTCAGCATCATGATCGTGACGCCCGCGAGCGCCGGATTCCGGCGAATCCTCTCCACCAACTCGAAACCGTCCATCTCGGGCATGTGGACGTCGCTAAGGATGAGGGGGAATGGCGACCCCCGAGCCACTTCCTGGCGCAGAGTATCGAGCGCTTGCTCCCCGCCAGCTACGCAGGTGGGTTTCATCCCCCATCGCGCGACCGAATCGGCGAGAATACGCCGGTTGGTGGCGTTGTCGTCGACGATCAGCACCGAAACGCCAAGCAGACGAAGCCGTTCGGCGGACTCCGGCTGTTCGGCCCGAGCCTCTCCCAGGCCGAATTGCGCCGTGAAGTGGAACCGACTGCCGTGGGCTGGCTCGCTCTCCACCCAGATGCGTCCGCCCATCATCCCTACCAGGCATGAAGAGATCGTCAAGCCCAGGCCGGTGCCGCCGAACTTCCGTGTGGTCGAGGCATCGGCCTGAACGAAGGCCTCGAAGATCGATTTCTGCTTTTCAGGTTGGATGCCGACTCCGGTATCGCGGACCGTGAAGTGCAGCGTGACGCGCTCCCCCGCGCTGGAGTCGAGCGCCACTTCCAGCGCCACCTCGCCGCGCTCGGTGAACTTGATGGCATTCCCCATCAGGTTCACGACAATCTGCTGCAGGCGCGTCGGATCGCCGACGATGGTCTCCGGCACGCCGGGCTGGAACTCACAGGTGAGCTCGAGACCTTTGATGTGGGCCCTCAACGCAAGCGCTCGCATGGTTTCTTCCAGGCTGTCGCGCAGGTCGAATTCCACCGGGGCCAGGTCGAGCTTTCCGGCCTCGATCTTGGAGAAGTCCAGGATGTCGTTAATGATGGTCAGCAAAGAGTCGGCCGAGCTTTTGACCATGCCCAGGTATTCCCGTTGTTCGGCCGTGAGGTCGGTACCGAGAGCCAGTTCGGTCATTCCCACGACGCCGTTCATGGGCGTGCGGNNGTGCGGATTTCATGGCTCATGTTAGCCAGGAACTCGCTCTTCGCGCGGCTGGCCGCTTCCGCCGCCTCCTTCAGGGTGGCGGCGTGCGCGAGTTGCTGCCGGATGACTTGAGTCTGCTGTCTGACGCGGCGCCTCAACACGACGACCCAGGAAAGCACCGCCAGGGTGATCGCGGCCGTGAGAGCGAGCGCGATGAGAGTACGGCCGGCGGTCCACCAGGAAGCGGCGTGGAGCACGGCAATGTCTTGCGGCGACCGCAGCAGGATTCGGATTCCCGTGGTTGTCCGGTCGGCGTTGAGAACCACGGAGCAGATCCCGGTCAGTTGAAGAACGCTGCCGTCGCGCAAAGAAGCCAGTTGCCCGCCGCCCTGGGCTCTGGGCAGCACTGCGTCGAATACGAAACTGCCGGATGACATCACCAGCGTCTGGTCCATGGGCGCTCTGGATTGGTAGAGCAGCCGGGCTTGCATCTTCACGAGTTCCGCGTCGTTGTCGCCTTTCAGCGCTTGTTCGGCGGTGGCGGGCGTCGCAGCGATCGATTGAACGCCACCCACTGGCCTGAAGACGGCCTCTTGCAGGATCGCCGTGTAGTCGCGGACGGCGGGGAAACCCACCACGTCGACCACGTCACCGAGGTTCACGGGAGTCTGCTGAGCGGTCTGGACAAAGAGCCCTTCGGCGCCGTCTGTAATGAACAGCGACCGCCCCAGCCATTGCAGAGTCGCTACGCCGCGAACCCTGACACGGTGACGAAGGGTGGCTCCCGGCTCGTATCTCAGGATTCGGCGAATCGGGCCAATCGGAAGCGAGAATGGATCGGCGGACGGCGCGGCTTCCAGAACCTGAATCGAGTGGATGTCCGGCACGAGCAGGTGCACGCCGATCAACTGCCGCCTGCGATTGTAGATAGGGCCGCAGTTTCCCCGTGCGAGCACCTTGGCGTCAACCAGGCTGGCGTGGTTCTTCCCTGTGTAGTGGTAGGCTTGCACGTCGAGCGGGCCACCCGCCATCGCCAGGCTCAGACTCAGGGTTCCCCCGGTCTCGGCCGCCGACTGCACGATCCCTTCGACCTCCACCCACTGGCCGTCCTCAACTCCCGTGGAGAGACGGTCGAGGCCGACCCGCGGAGCCGGCGGCAAGCGGCCTTCACCCACAATGCGGATCTTCGGCTCGGCCACGATTGCGGCGAAGTCTCCGAAGCCGCTGACGCCTTCGACTTCGATGAGTTGACCCGCATGGAGGGGAAGCCGCGACCGCTCGCCCGCTTTGACAAAAACACCGCCACTGGAGTCGTGGACGAAGAGTGTGCCCCAGAAAGGATCGAAGAACGTCACGACGGCCCGCAAGTGAACGGGATAGCGGCGCGCCGCTTCCTCCGCGGGGAGGTGAAGAGCATCTATCGCCCTGGTGATGACCGGCAAGACTCCGGGTTGGGACTGCAACTGGCGGTCAGCCGCACCAATGACACGGAAGAACGGCGCTAGCGCAAGCGCGGCGAGACACGACCATCGCTTTAGGTGTCCGATATCCAACATCGTTCCAGCTCACGGCCCGAGCCGATTCATTCCCTGCCCATAGAACCATATCGGCACTTTCGAGGCAGACTAAAGATGTTTGAGCTTCAAGACCGCCAGCGGCGCTGACGGGGGGCGGGAGGGAAACCTGCCCCTATACCGGGCGGTCTTTGCCTTCGGGACCGAAGCGGGTGAGGCCGGCGGAGAGGGCGAGCTGGGTGAGACCGGCGATGTTGTTCACGCCGATCTTCTTCATCATGGTCTTGCGGTAGCTGCGCACGGT
>PLEM01000432.1 GCA_003137035.1 Bryobacterales bacterium
GATCTTCTACGGCGGGAAGTTCTACACTTACCCGTTGAAGGCTTTCGAAGCCCTGCGCAACCTGGGGGTGCTGGAGTCCGCGCTGTGCGTGCTGTCGTACCTGAAGGCACGCGTGTTTCCGGTGCGCGATCCCAAGTCGCTTGAGGACTGGGTCACCAACCAGTTCGGCAGCCGCCTGTACCGGATCTTCTTCAAGACCTACACGGAGAAGGTGTGGGGCATGAGCTGCGACCGGATCTCCGCGGATTGGGCGGCGCAGCGCATCAAGGGCCTGTCGCTGGCCTCGGCCGTCAGGAACGCATTGTTCCCTCGCAAGTCCAAGGACCGCGGCAAGCTGATCAAGACGCTCATCGACACCTTCCGCTATCCCCGGCAGGGCCCGGGAATGATGTGGGAGACCTGCGCGGAGAAGGTGCGGCAAATGCGAGGGGAGGTTCGGATGGGACGGCGCGTGGTGGGCTGCGCCTATGACCAGGCCTCGTCTTCGTGGACCGTGGAGTGCGCTCTCGAGGGAGGCGGGCGGGAGAGCGTCGCCGCCGCGCACGTGATTTCCTCGGCGCCCATTCGCGAACTGGTTGCGATGCTGGCTCCGGCCGCGTCCCCGGAAGCGCTGGAGGCTTCCCGAGCCCTCAAGTACCGCGATTTCGTGACCGTCGCCTTGATCCTCAAGGACCGCGAGCGGTTCTCCGACAACTGGATCTATATTCACGATCCCAACGTCAAGGTCGGCCGCGTTCAGAACTTCAAGTCGTGGTCGCCCGAGATGGTTCCCGACCCGGCTTACTGCTGCTACGGCCTGGAGTACTTTTGTTTCGAAGGGGACGGGCTGTGGACCGCCCCCGACGCCGAGCTGGTGGAACTGGCCTCCAGCGAGCTGGAGAAGATCGGCCTGGCCAGCCGGGCCGACATCGTGGACGGCTGCGCGGTGCGGCAGGTCAAGGCCTATCCGGTATACGATGGCGAGTACCTGGAGAACGTGGCGCTGGTGCGGGCCGAGATCCGCGAGCGTTTCCCGAACCTCCACCTGGTGGGCCGCAACGGCATGCACAAGTACAACAACCAGGACCATGCCATGATGACGGCGCTGCTGGCCGCTCGGAACATCCTGGCGGGCAAAGAACTCTACGACGTTTGGAAGGTCAACCAGGACGCCGAGTACCACGAGGGGTGAAAACCGGGTATCGAGTATGCTGCCACCGGTTTTGGTCTTCAGGCGAGGGGCGTGCCTTTGATGTAGGCCACGCCTTTGAAGAGGCCGACCAGGTCCTGGTTTTGGTCCGTAACCCGGACCAGACAGGTGGAGAGCTTGCGCGTGCGGGAGATCTCTTCGGCCGTGGCGGTCAGCGTGCCCGACTGGACCGCTTTGAAGAAGGTCATATCCGCCTGGCAAGCCACCGCGACCAGGCCGTGAGAATTCGAGGCCACGGCGAACGCCAGGTCCGCGAGAGTAAACAGGGCGCCGCCCTGCAGTATTCCCACGCTATTGAGATGGCGCGGCTCCACCGTCATCTCGGTGCGGCCGAATCCAAGCCGGGCTTCCACGACCCGGATTCCGTTCTCCCCGGCGAAGCGGTCTCTTTCAAAGAACTTCGCGATCCGCTGGTATTCGTCAGGCGATTCCATCGAGCTTCCTTTCACATTCTGCGCAGGATCAGGCACGTGAGGTCGTCGCGCTGGGGCGCGGCGCCGACAAATGCGGCCACCGAGGACATCAGCGTGGCGAGAATATCCGCGGCGGACCCGGCGGCGCTGGATTGGCACAAGGCCATCAGGCGGGACTCGTCGTACTCCTCGCCCCGCGTATTCTCGGCGTCGACCACGCCATCGGTGAACACCACCAGCAGATCGCCGGGCTCGAGCGTCAGGGCGCCGCACTCGTAGCCGGCTTCGGCGCGAATTCCCAGCGGCAGCCCGCCTGCATCCAGCCGCTCGATCGCTCCGGCGGCCCGGCGGAGGATCGGAACGTTGTGGCCGGCATTGATGTAAGTCAGCGCTCCGGTAACCGGATCGATATCGGCCAGAAACGCCGTGGTGAACCGGCGGCCGCCGAGGCTGTGCGCGCAGGCATAATGATTCAACCCCGCGACCAGGTCGGCCAGCCCGGGGAGGGCTACGGCGAGCGTGCGCAGACTGGCCTGGAAGGTGGCCATCAGCAGAGCGGCCGGAACGCTCTTGCCGGCCACGTCGGCCACCACGATGTGAAGACGGTTGGATGCCTGGCCGGCCACCTCGCGCAGGAACGCGTCGTAGTAGTCTCCCGAAACCGTGTTCGCGGGGCGCGTGGCGAAGGCGATGTCGTAGCCGGGAACTTCAGGCGGCGCGGCGGGCACCAGCCAGCGCTGGATGTCGCGCGCGATTTCCAGGTCGCGCTTCATGACCACACGGTCGGCGAGTTCGAGCGCCAGCAGCGCCAGCAGCGCGCCGGCTGCCAGGAGGAAGTGGATCTCCTCCGGCCAGCCCAGCACACGCAAGCCGGTCACCGCAAACACAGTGAGCAGCAGAGCGATGATCAGCAAGACACGGCGCGGCGGCGACAGCTTCATCACCATCGCCCAGAACAGCAGGCGCCCGATCCGGAGTCCGCGCCGGAAGCGCGACTCCTTGGGGAGGGATTCCCAGTCCACGTCGCGCGAGTAGAGACTGTAGCTGGCGCGGGCGTCGACCTCGAACTGCCGCCACAGCTCGCCGATCGCGAGGCCGTCGCTCACGCGCTGCCAGAAGTCAAGCAGATGGCGGATGGGTTTGGGTGGGCCAGGAACGGGTTGTGGCGGGTTNNCCGCTCCCTCGCGGTCGCGGCTCAGTCCGGATCTTCGCCGCCAACGATCGCATGAACCAGGTTCTCATAGAACATCTCGACCGTGCCGCCTGGAGAGCCAACCCGCGCGCACTGCACGCCGCAGCAGGCCCGAGCGGGACTGGCCGAGAGCGCCGTTCGCTGCGCGGAGATGCTCGCTGAAGTGCGGGGCGTCTGGCGGCCCCGGCTGCGATCTGTGACGACACGATCATCGGTCACGGATGGTGGCTCCGTCAGGCCCACGACGACCGGCGGGACTTCCGCGCGCGTCAGTTCTGCTGGTTGCAGCTCTTCTTGAGATTTTTCAGGGAATTCCGCAGCGCTTCGAGGCCCTTGTTGTATGCGCTCTGTTCCATCTCGGCGCAGAACTTAGCGATGTTCTCCTGCCTTTGCGCACAGCCGGACGGAAAACTCGTGCAGGCCTTCCAGTCGTCGGCGTGCTGCTGCTCGTGGACCTGGCACGCCGCATTGATCAAGTCGCAGGCCGGGTGGGGATAGCCCTGACCGCAGGCATCCAGACATTCGCCCTGCGGCTTGCCCGCCTCAGACGGATCGAAGTGGCCGCCCTCGGTTGCCTTGCAGTTGGGACAGTCGCGGTTGAATTCGTCCTGCACCTTGTTGTGCAGCTCTTCGCAGCTCTTTGCCGCGTTCTGATATTTCTGGTACAGGTCGCGGACCTTCTCCTGGTACCCAATGACCTCCTCGAGGTCGGCGGCCTGTTTGCAGGGCGCGTCGGTTGGCCGGTCGGACTGAGCTAACCGCTGCTTCGCCGTGTTGGCGGGCACGGCGACCTGCCCGGAGCCGTCGAACTGAGGCAGAGGCGTCACCGGCGACACCTCCTCGCCCTGTGAGCCGGACCGGGCGAACAGCGGCAATAATGGCCCGGCGGCGGCGAGCAGGTGTTCCTCGCGGAGGCTGGTCCGCGCCGCCGGTGGCCGGCAGGCTCCGGCGGAACGGCAAAAAGCGGATTGAAATGCCTCGTAGACGGCATCCAGGTGCGCGGCGAGCCATTCGGGACGCGAGCTTTGCGACGCGACCAGCGCTTGAAGGCCACGCCGGAAATGGAGCAGGTTGACGACGGGCTCCGGTTCGCTCCAGGGACGGCCCGCGCGCTCCCATGTGCGCCCGAACGCCTGAATTTCCTGGTCCCACTGCTTAGATTCCGCGTAGCGCTGCTGCCATTCGGGATAGCGGGCCAGAGGCGCGGACCGACTGGCCGGTGGAGGGGCTTTCACGTAGGTCCAGCCAGCGTTGCGGTACTCGATCTTCTGCACGAGCTTCGGCCGGGCCGGATTGGCGTGCACGAAGCGCACCAGCTTCCAAGCGTATGCGGCAACGGCGTTATCGTTGGCGACACGCAGGGGGGCGGCCGAATCGTCGTACTGCACTTCGGTCGTGTTGCCCACGGCATCCACCAGGCGCGTGATGCGGCTCTGCGCGTCCTGCTCGACGGTAAAGCGCTCGGGCAGGTACACGTCTACACGCGTCCGGGAATATCCGGCGGGGTGATAACGGACGAAATATCCGTCCGGGCAGTAGCTCCAGCGGCCTCCCGGCACGTCGCGGCTGCCTTCGCCGCGGGGCGCCGCGCCGAACAGCACGGCGGCCTGCTCCAGCTCCGCATACGAGGCGTTGCCCCGCGCGAACATGCCGCGCAAACGCGCTTCGGCCTCGAACGCCCGCCGCACGGGTTCGGGCAGGTTCGCCATCGCCTCGCGCCTGGCCCGGTCGGCGACCGCGTCCAGCGAGCCGCCGCCGATCTCCAGAATCTCTCGCGGCGTGAGGAGTTGGGCCGCGATGGCCTGAAGATCGCGAGAGAGGTCCTGAACTTTGGTGCGGGCGAGGATGGCCCAAATGAGCGATTGAATTCCCTGCTGCGGGATGGCCGGATAGTCGGCGGAGCGGCGGAGAATCGAGCGGATCACGTTTGATCGCGGCCCCTTGAGCGGGGCATACATGTAGCCGTCGCCCTGCGTAGGCGCGTACGAGCCTGCATGGAGGCAGTAGCTCTGCGCATTCAACTGGTACAGCCCCGGGGAGAGCAGGAACCCTCCGTTGGCGGCGCGTTGCTGGCCCACCATGGGCAGCGGGTGCTTCGGGTCGTAGCCATCCAGGAAAGCGAGCTCGGTTACGGCGTCGGCGAGCCCCGTTGTGATCGGCGACTCGCCGGTCAACAGCCGGTCCACGCCGGGAACCTTGCCTGGCATACTCCTCGGCACCGGGACTTCATTCGGCAGCCTGGGAAGTCTTGGAAACTGCATGGCGATCACCGCCGTGGTGAGGAATAGCAGCAGGCCGCCGATCCATGTACGATCGCTCATCGATGCACCTCCGCGCCCACCCATTCTATTCCGGCAATCAGGCCTTGTCTACCGGAATGCCCACGCGGGGCCCGGCGTGGAGCCTCGACGCGCACGAGCGGCGCGGCCGTGTCCACGCTGGCGCCGGCTGGGTTTGAGGGGCTTCTCCACACCTCTGTTTTTGATGGAGATTCCTTTCTCCGCGCAACCGGGCGGACTTGGCGGTCAAAAGCGCCTGCGGAGCTCCCACCTCGTTCTACAGCGTGGTGGAGCCCTCGCCCAGCTTGGCCTTGATCTTCAGGGTGTGGCCCGCGCGGAAGATGGTTAGCTCCATCGTGTCGCCCGGGCGCTTGCGGTTCATGGCGGTGGTCAACGAGTCGCGGCTGCCGACGGCTTGCCCGTCGAGGGCCTGGATCAGGTCGCCGCCCACGGCGATTTCGTAGTTGCCCACCACCGCCCAGCGCCGCGCGCCATGGAGGCCGGCCACCTCGGCCGCGGAACCGCGCTCGACTTCGACGATCAGCAGCCCGCCCTCGCGCGGCAACTCGAGCGCTTCCGCCAGGTCGCCCGCCACGTACTGCACACTCACCCCCAGCCGCGGCGGCGCGAAATGACCCTTCGTGGCGTACTCGTTGAGCATGGCCTTGGCGCGGTTGATGGGCAGCGCAAAGCCGATGCCGATGTTCGAGCCGGGCCCGTAGATGGCGGTGTTGATCCCGATGACGTTGCCGCGGGAATCCAGCAGCGGTCCTCCGCTGTTGCCCGGATTGATGGCGGCGTCGGTCTGGATCATCCCGTCCAGGGTGCGCCCGTTCTCGTCCCTCAGACTCCGGCTGAGCGAGCTGATCACCCCGGTGGTCAGCGTCCCTTCGAGGCCAAACGGATTGCCGATGGCGAGCACCTTTTGCCCCACCACCAGGGTGTCGGAGTTGCCCAGTGGCAGAGACGGAAGTTTGCGGCCGGTGTCGATGCGGATCAGCGCCAGGTCGTTGGCCCGGTCCGTTCCCAGCACCTTGGCGTTGTAGACCTTCTTGTCTGCCAGCGTGACGGTCAATTTC
>PLEM01000492.1 GCA_003137035.1 Bryobacterales bacterium
ATAGCGTTGGGAGCCGGCGAACTTGCCCAGGCCGATGGCCATCATTTTGAACAGGCCGCTCTCGAGCTTGCCGGCGAAGTCGGTGTGCCACTTCACCCGATTGACCAGCATCACCCCGTCGCTCTCGTAAGCGCCGCGGTCCATGAAGGCTTCGATGCCTTCCGCGGTCCGCCCCAGCGGCGCCACATCGAGCGAGCTGACCACCGGGCAGCCCATGGAAGCGTCGTGAATCCCGTAGTGGGCCAACACATCGGCCTGGCCCTCGGCAGTGGCGGCCCCGTGGCTGCCCATGGCCGGGAAAATGATGGGGCGCATTCCCTGCCCCTTCCAGTAATCCGCCACGGAGCGTACGATAACCGCGATGTTGGCGATGCCGCGGCTGCCTACGCCGATCGCCACTCGTGAACCAGGTTTAAGCTTGGAGGCAAACCCGGCCGCCGACAGCTCCTTCTGGATTTCGCCGGGGATGTCCCTCACCCGCCGGTCGGGGAAGTTCTGGCGCACCAGCGCCATGCGAGACAGATCCATGCTTCAATTTTAGCCAAGAAAACCCGCGACAGTCACTGTCCCCGAAATCGGTGATTGAGTGTACTGTCACGGGTTTTCAAATCGTGCCCCATTCGGCTTCGAGCATCTTGGTGTATTCTCCCGAGGCGAAGAGCTGAAACTCGAAGTCGGCGGCACGCAGCCGCTGGAAGTGGAACAACCGCTGTTGGCAGGCGAACATCTGGTCGGCGAAGCGATGGTAGTAGCGCACGAAGTCCGGCGCAAGATGCTCGGGCTCCGGCAGGGTCTCGAACAGTGCGTGCAGACCGAAGGCGCGGGTGAAGATGCTCTGGTGCTCGTGCACGCCCCAGGAACTCAGCTTGTCGAGCACCTCGCCGGGAGGATCCTCCACCAGCAGGGTCGCGAAACTCTCCGCCCGGATGCCGGACTCATTCTCCCCGTTGCGGTTCACCATCTCCACGCATTGCGAGGTCCAACGCACCAGGTCTTTTCCCAGATAGAACAGCATGGAAAGCTCGCAATAGCGCCCATCGAGCAGCCTCTGTTCCAGTTCCACGAGGGAGCCGTCGGTAGGCAGCAATCCCTGGAGCACCAAGCTGGCGCGCGAAGCGTCCACCAGCTTGGAGGGTCCCGAAGCGTTCGAGAACGGATGCAGAATCAGGGGCGGCAGTTTGCAGGATGATGGCATCGGGTTGCAGGGGCGGACCACTCCGGCCCCTATTCCTTCGCATCGGCCAGACCGGTGTGAATTTTAGCGCGGCCGTTGCCCTAAGGCCACTTTGGCCGTAATCGTCTCGCCGCCCCGGAGCACTTTGACCACCACCTCATCGCCGGGCTTCCTGGCGCGGAGCGCGTAGGTGAAGTCGTAGAGGTTTTGAACCGGCGCGCCGTCGAACTCGATCAGGATGTCGCCGCCGCGCAAGCCGGCTTTAGCGGCGGGAGAACCGGCGGTCACATCGGCGAACTTCACCCCCCTGGGCGTTTCGCCGAAATCGGGAATGCTGCCGAACCAGGCCCCGTATCCGGGCCCTCCGCCGCCCGCCGGGCCGGTCTTCGGCGGTTCCACCTTGACGAATTCCGGCCGGCCCGTCTCGTTCGACAGCCGGCCGGCTATATCGGCCACCGCCCGGAGCAATTCGGCCGCGTCGGGCGCGTCGATCTTGTCCCAGGTGTCGCTGGGCTTATGGTAGTCGCTGTGCAGCCCGGAGAAGAAGAACAGCGCCGGAACCTGTTTGCTGGTGAAGGAGGCGTGGTCGCTGGAACCGACGTCCATGCCGCCGCTCAAATCGGCCTTGAGCCGGTGCTTGGGCAGGGTCTCTTCCAGCACCGCTTTGAAGGTTGTGCCGGTGCGCGCACCGCCGATGTACACCTTGCCGTCGCGCAGGCGGCCGATCATATCCAGGTTGATCATGGCCACCGCTTTCTCGAGCGGCAGTTCGGGGTGATCGACCCAGTAGCGCGAGCCGAGCAAGCCCAGCTCCTCGCCCGCGAAGGCGAGAAACAGAATCCCCCGCTTTGGTTTCGGCTGGGAACCGAACCAGCGCGCCAGTTCGATCACGCCCGCGGTGCCCGAGGCGTTGTCGTCGGCGCCCGGGTGGGGCTTGCCCACCTGCGACGGCGCCAGCGAATACTGATCGCCCAGCCCCAGGTGGTCGTAGTGCGCGCCGAGGATCACGTACTCGTCCGTCTGCCCCGGCAGGTAGCCCACGACATTGCGGACCGTCCGGACCTCGCGCTTCAGCTCCACCGTCGCGCTCACCTGGAGGGAATCCGGCAGCGCGAACGACTGGGGCTTCAGATCCTTATCGATGCCCGCCTCGAGTTTCTCGAGGCTCTTGCCAGCCTCCGAGAACCACTCGTCAGCCGCGGCCGCCTTCACCTGCACAAACGGGATGCCCGCGTCGATCGGTCCCGCGGCCCGGCCGAACTTCTCGAGGTCGTCCGGGTCGGAGCGGTGGTTGGCGAGGTCGGCCACCAGGATCACGCCGGCCGCGCCGTGCCGTTTCGCGTTGACCGCCTTGCTCCAGAACTGCGCGTGCTCGGTGAGGAGCTTGCCCGCGAAAACGCTCTTCTCGTCGTTCTCCTGCGGCTCGTGGCGCAGCACGACTACGATCTTGTCCTTCACATCGAGGCCAGCGTAGTCGTCGTAGTGGTACTCCGGCGCGGTGATCCCATAGCCCGCAAACACCAGCCGCCCGCTCAGTTTGCCGCTCCCCGAGAAGTTGAACGGCACGAAATCCTGCTGGAGCTTCAGGGCCTTCTTGCGGCCGTTCCCGGAATACTCGAAGTGGTTGTGCGGTCCCAGCCGGGCGTTGGTGGTCACCGGGAACCGCTGGAAGTAGGTCCCCGCAATCGGCTGCAACCCCGCCGCGCGGAACTGCTTCTCGATGTATCGTGCCGCCTTCTCCAGGCCGGGCGTGCCCGTTCCCCGCCCCTTCAACTCGGGTGAGGCCAGGTACTTGACCTCGCCCAGGTAACGGTCGGGATCGATATCGGCTGCCCACAGGCCCAGGGCGGCGATGAGGACAGCAATGGTGAGGGTTCTCAGTTTGCTCGGCATTGGGTTCCTAGTATTCTGACCACTCCCTTACGGTCGTGGTTCGGCTCCGAGCCGCGAGCGCCAGCGAGTGTGAAAGATCGCCCGCACAGGCTGAATGCCTGTGCCACGGGGAATCGCAACCGCCTGATGTGGCACAGGCCTTCAGCCTGTGTTTTCGCAGTCATGGACCTAGTTACTCAGTGGAGAGGGCAGCTTGACTGAGCAGCCGCAGTCTTCTCCGGCGTTTTTGGCGGTCTTCTGGTACTCGATCTCCGCTTCGATGACCTGGCGCAGGTTGGGCCACTCGAGTTGCCCCAGTAACCGGCGTCCGTTCACAAACATGGTGGGCGTGGACATCACCTGGAGCGCGCGGGCGTCGGCTACGTTCTTGTCCACCTCGGCTTCGGTGGCCCGGGTCTCCATGCAGCGGCTGAGTTGCAGCGTATCGATCGAGTCTTCTTTCCCTTTCGCGAATTCCAGAACCTTGGAATTGAAGTTGTCCGCGGTGATCTCCGACTGGTGCTCATAGACCCAGTCGAAATACAGCCAGAACGCCGCCGGGGTCTCCCGGAAGAGGCAGCGCCCGGCAATGGCGGCCATCTTGGCCCAGGGGTGCAATTGCTCGAGCGGGTAGTCCTTGTAGTACACACGGACCTGCTTCGGGAACGCGCTCAACAGGTTTTCCCGAAGCATCTTGGCTTCGGACCGGCAATAGGGGCACTCGAAATCCGTGAAGAGCACCAGCACCACGGTGGCTCCCGGCGTGCCGAAACTCGGCTGGAACTCGGTCTTGAGCTTGTCCAGCTCGGGCTTGAACGGGTTCTGGGCGATATCGTAGACTTCGCCCTTCACTACCTTTTGACCGTCCGGCGACACCAGGAACACCTCGTCGGTGGAGCCGCCCGACCAGGAGAGATGCACCGCGACTTCCTTCATCCCCGGCACTTGTGTGGAGGGTTTCGCATCGCCGATCGCGACCGTGATCTGAGGTCCCCAGAGATACCGATGCCGCAGATAGGCTTCCAGTACCGCTTTATTGTAGGCGGACTTCTTCGCGCCAACAGCGGGGCTTGGCTCGTCCGAGGGTTTCTGCGCGGCCAGGCAAGCGCCCAGCCCCGCGACGCACAACGCCAGTAGGGCATTACGAAAAAGGGGATGCATATCGACTTCCATCTTAACTCGGGTCACAACACCGGGCCGATGCGCCAGGGGACGAATTCCCTGTGCCCGAGCCGTTCGGCGCAGGTGCGGCGGCCGCCGGCGACTTCGAGCAGCCTGTCGAAGATCTGCTGACCGATCTGCTGGACGGTGGAAGCGCCATCGGCAATCGAGCCCGCGTTGATATCCATGTTGTCGGGCATGGCGCGGAACGTATGGCTGTTGGTCGAGATCTTGACCACCGGGATGGTGGGGAAGCCGATGGCGCTGCC
>PLEM01000340.1 GCA_003137035.1 Bryobacterales bacterium
GGGTTTTTCAACAAGCTCCTAGGCGCCCGGGACGGGCAACCGGCGCGTAACATACTTTATACTACAAAGTACTTGACACGAATGAGCCACGACCCTATACTGGCTTCGTGACCCCAGTCCAGACGGCCCGCCCTCTCCCTCCGGAGCCCGCGGCTCTGCATACCCATGCCATGGACAACCTCCGCTACATCCGCGAGACCATGGAACGGGCCACGGCTTTCACGGCTATTTCCGGCTGGGCGCTGGTCCTCGTGGGAGGCACCGCAATCGCCGCTGCCGTGGTGGCTTCCCGCGTTTCCAGTGTGGACGCGGGCCTCGTCGTCTGGCTGGCCGAAGCGCTGATCGCGCTGGCGATTGCCGGCGGCGCCAGCGTGAGGAAGGCGCGGGCGTCCAAAATGCCGCTCTTCTCCATGCCCGGAAAGCGCTTCGCGCTGAGTTTTTCCCCTCCCATGGTAGTGGGCGCGCTGCTCACCGCGGTGCTGTACCGCGCGGGGCTCTCGAGCGCACTCCCCGGAACCTGGATGCTGCTTTACGGCACCGGAATCGTGACTGGCGGGGCCTTCTCCGTCAAAGTCGTTCCGGTGATGGGATTGTGCTTCATGGCCGTGGGTGCGACGGCCCTGTTCCTGCCGGCCTCCTGGGGAGCCGGCCTGATGGTGGCCGGTTTCGGAGGCCTCCACGTTCTATTCGGCATCATCATCGCAAGGAGGTACGGTGGCTAGACAAAGCGCTCTTCCCCGGCCTGCCCCCGAAGAGTCCGGCACTGCGGCGGGTCCGCTCCGCGAGGTTGGCGGCCAGACCGCAGGCGCTGGAGCGCCGGGGCTGGACCGGCTGATCCACGAACGTATGCGGCTGGGCATCGTCAGCGCGCTGGCGGTAAACCGGACTCTGACGTTCAACGATCTGAAGAAACTGCTGAGGACTACCGATGGAAACCTCAGCGTGCACGCTCGCAAACTGGAGGAGGCGGGCTACATCGTGTGCACGAAATACTTCGACGGGCGGCTTCCCAAGACCGAATACCGGCTGAGCGATGAGGGACGGCACGCCCTGGAACGGTACCTGGACCACATGGAAGCCCTGATCCGCGCGATGCGGGAGCGATGAGGGCGCCCTCTTTTTTTGCGTCTCGACTTTATGCAGGAAAGTGATTTGCACAATCTGGCGCTGGCCCAGCGGCAACCCAGTACCCCCCCGCTGCACGTCGCCATCATCATGGACGGCAACGGCCGTTGGGCGACGGTGCGCGGTCTGGCGCGCGTGGCCGGACACCGCCGCGGCGCGCTGGCCGTCCGCCGCGTCGTCGAGGCCGCGCCTAAACTCGGCGTCGGCACGCTCACGCTCTACGCATTCTCCTCCGACAACTGGCAGCGTCCCCCGCTGGAAGTTGCGGCTCTGATGCACCTCTTTCACGAGTACCTGCGCAAGGAAACCGCCGAGTGCGCCGCCAACGGCATCCGCATCGGCGTGATTGGCCGCCGCGACCGGCTAGGTCCCATCTTGCGCCGGGAGATCGAAGCCGCCGAGCGCGCAACCGCGCGGGGCCGCGCCCTGCTCCTGCGGATTGCCGTCGATTACTCGGCCCGGGATGCCATCCTGCGCGCCGCCCGCCGCCTCAAACCGGGACGGGAGACCACGCGCGAGGAGTTCTCCGGCCTGCTGGCGAACACCATCCACTCCCCGGCCTGCCCGGACGTCGATCTGCTGATCCGCACGGGAGGGGAACAGCGGCTGAGCGACTTCCTGCTCTGGGAATGCGCCTACGCCGAACTCTATTTCTCCCAGCGCATGTGGCCGGATTTCGAGGCCGCCGATCTTCAAGCCGCCCTGGACGCCTTTCACTCGCGTGAGCGCCGCTTCGGCACGGTGCTGGAAGCCGCGGCGGGATAGGGGACCTCTCAATCCAGGTCCGGTGGGACGCCCTCCCGCAGCGGGACGAAGCGGCAGTAAGTGGCTACTCGCGACTGCACCTCCGCGCCCGACTTGTGCAGCACCAGCAACTCCTGGTCCCAGGCGGAGCCCACCGGCATCACCAGCCTGCCCCCGTCTTTGAGCTGCTCGAGCAGCGCGGGCGGGACCCCGGGAGCCGCCGCCGCCACCGAAATCGCGTCATAGGGCGCGAATTCGGGGCGCCCTCGCGAGCCATCCGCGTTGACCACCACGATGTTGTGCGAGCGCCCGGTCCGCTCCAGGTTGTGCTGCGCCATCCGGGCCAACTCGGGAATCAGTTCGACGCTGATGACGCGCGCGGCCAGCGCCGCGATCACCGCCGCGTGATAGCCGCACCCGCCACCCACTTCGA
The DNA here is from genome assembly GCA_003137035.1 of Bryobacterales bacterium. GTDB lineage: Bacteria > Acidobacteriota > Terriglobia > Bryobacterales > Bryobacteraceae > Fen-330. Next base: position 2,303 of record PLEM01000340.1, read on the forward strand.
GCACCGTCTCTGCGCCCGTCAGTTCCAGGCACTGCACCATCAGCGCCACCATGTACGGTTGTGAGATGGTCTGGCCGTGCCCGATCGACGCCGGCTCGTCCGCGTAGCTGGCGGCGCGTTGGGACTCGGGAACGAACTCTTCGCGGGGAATCTCAAGCATGGCCGCCAGCACCCGCTCGTCCCAGATTCCGCGCCCGCGGAGCTGCCGCTCCACCATCAGCCGCCGCCTGAGGGTCCAATCCACAACCTACATGCTCTCAAATGCGCACCCGGTCCGGTAGCGCCGGCGGTTCCGCCTGCGCGAAGCATCGGCGTGAAATGCACTCTTGGGTAGCGTCGCCCCCCCCGAGGCTCCGGCCCGTGCGTCTACAATGAAATCCATGGGAGAAACACTCAGTATTGCCGGGCGGGAGTTCCGCTCGCGGCTGATCGTCGGCACGGGAAAGTACCGCAGCTTCCCGGAGATGGCGCGGTGTCACGAGGCTTCCGGCGCCGGGATGGTGACGGTGGCGGTGCGGCGCGTGAACTTGACCGACCGGTCGAAGGAATCCCTGCTGGACTTCATCGACCGCGAGAAGTTCTTCATACTCCCCAACACCGCCGGCTGCTACACGGCGGACGAGGCGATTCGCACCGCGCGGCTGGCCCGCGAGGTGGGCCTCTCGAACTGGATCAAGCTGGAGGTGATCGGGGACGAGAAAACGCTGTTCCCCGATAACGCCGGGCTGCTCGAAGCGACCCGCGTACTGGTTCAAGAAGGATTCGTCGTGCTTCCGTACACCAACGACGACCTGGTGAACGCGCGCCGGCTGATCGAGGCGGGCGCGGCCGCGGTGATGCCGCTGGGCGCCCCCATCGGCTCGGGGATGGGGATTCAGAACCTCGCCAGCCTCCGCATCCTGCGCGAGATGATCACCCAAGTCCCGCTGATCGTGGATGCGGGAGTGGGAACGGCCTCCGACGCGGCCATCGCCATGGAACTGGGTTTCGACGGCGTGCTCATGAATACCGCGATCGCGGCCGCGGAGGACTCGGTGAAGATGGCCGTGGCGATGAAGCTGGCGGTGGAGGCGGGGCGGCTGGCCTTCCTCGCCGGGCGAATGCCGAAGAAGCTCTACGCCACGGCGAGCAGCCCGATGACGGGCATGGTGCGCTAGGTCTCCGACCGCTTGATGATGTGCTTTAGCTAGGGACCACTCCCTTGCGGTCGTGGCTCCGTTCCGAGCCGCGAGCGCCAGCGAGCGGTTTTGCTGTTGCACCGAATTTCGCGGTCGCAGACCTAGTCCCGGCCGGCGATCAGGACGCGAGAGGGGTAGAAGCCCTGGCGGATCGCGCAATCTTTGAGGATACGGAACTCGGTGGCCTCGATCAGCGCGGGAACGTGGTGCGCTACCTGGCGGCCCCAGAAGGCCGGGGCGATGCCGCCCGCGATTTTGTATATGCGGTTGAAGTGCTTGACGTTCTGGCCGATGCACACCAGCGCCATTTTGCCTTTGGGCCGCAGCACGCGACGGATCTCGCCGAGCGCCCGGACAATGTCCTCCGCGGCCAGCAGCTCGAGCAGGTAGCAGCAGAACACGACGTCGAAGCTCTCGTCGCGGAAGGGCATGTAGCGGGCGTCCACCGCCTGGCAAAGCGTGCTGGCGGCGGGGAACTCGCGCCAGATGCGGCGCCGGGTGCGCCGCGCCATGTTGGGCGAGAGATCGACCCCCACCGAGTGGCCGTTCGGGTTGGCGCGCACCACCCGGCGGAACAACTCGCCGGAGCCGGTGGCCACCTCGAGCACCCGCATGCCGTCGCGCACTTCGGCGGCCTCCAGGGCGCAGGTGTGCGCCCGCGCGTGGAACAGGCGCGCGGAAAGGGGATAGACCTCGGCCAGCCGGTCGTAGACGCGGCGGGTCCGGTTGGCGATGGTCCGCGGAAGCCCGTGGGAACTGAGTTCGAGGACTAACGATTCGGAGTGATTCAAGCGAGCGCCTTTCAATGTCTAGGATGCTGGCGCCAAGCTGGACTGCAGCTCGGGGATCTCGATCTCGATGCGGGTACCATGGCCGGGCTGGCTATCGATCCGCATTCTGTAGTCGGCGCCGAACAGGACCTTGAGCCTTTCGTCTACGTTGCTGACTCCGATACCCTGCTCGCGCAAAGTGGCCAGTTTCACCTCGGGGATGCCAACCCCGTCGTCTTCGACCAGCAACAGCAGCCGGCCATCTCTTAGACTACTGCGAAACCGCACCACTCCGCCATCCACCTTGCTGCTCAACCCGTGCTTGACACAGTTCTCGATCAGGGGCTGGAGCAACATGCTGGGGACCAGGCGGTCCAGCGTCGCCGGGTCGACTTCTTTCTCAAAACGCAGTTTGTCGCCGAAACGGATCATCTCGATGGAGAGATAGTCGTCGATGAAGTCCAGCTCTTCGGCGAGCGGATTGAAGTTCTCCTGCTTGCGCAACAGGCGGCGAAGGATGTTGGAAAGCTTGTAGACCACGGCGCGGGCCTGCTGGGGGTCCGTGCGGATGAGCGAGGAAACGGTGTTCAGGGTGTTGAACAGGAAGTGGGGGTGGATCTGGCGGCTCAGGGCGTCCATGCGCGCCTGCAACAGCAGGCGGCTCTGCTCCTCGATCTTGGTTTCGTTGCGGGTGTTGTTCCAGATCTTCAGCGGCAGCATCACCGCGATTACGGTGGTCGCGTAGACTGCCACAAAATAGAGCGGGTGCGGATTGGTCCAGGAGGGATAGATCGAGAACAGCCGCTCCCGCCAGACGTGGCTCAGACCGAGGCGCAGGAACTCGGCAAACAGAATCGCCAGCAGAAACAGGAGCTGGAAACCGGCCCGGTAGCGGTCGTGGCGGCGGGAGAACACGCGGTATAGGCTGAGGTCCACCACGGGGGAGAAGCGCCAGATCTCCTCGGTGTCCGGGGCGCCGTCGCGCAGCAGTCCGCCCATGGCGCCGACCCCGACGAGCAGGGGCAGGGCCAGGTACTCGTGGTGAAACACGGCGGGCAGGGCGATCAGGGCGCCGGAAACCAGGCCCGTCACATAACCGCCCAGCAGCCCGGCTACCAGGCTGCCTTCCAGCCCGAGGTCCACCGCCTTGTACTGCTGCACGACGCGGATCAACACTCCCGCGCCGAAGATGGTGGAGAGGCTGAGGGCCAGCAGGAGCCGCTGGTTGAGGGTGCGCTCCTCGCGCAGCAGCATGCGCTTAAAACGCCCGGAGCGGACCAGGATGCTGGCCAGCGAGGCCACCACGCCGAGGCGAATCATCAGCACGAACAGGTGTTCTTCCGGCATCGAGGGCCAGCGTCCATTATATTGGAGCCATGGGCAGCGGGAGTAACCCGGTACTTCACGGCACATCGATACAAGGGGAAACCGAGGGCATGCGAGTCGTTGGCCGAAAGCTGATTCAACTTCTGGTTGGTTGTGCCGTCATTCAAGGCTCGGCGTGGGGCGAGCTTGGTCCAGCATCTATCAATATGTTCGCCCTTCGCCAAAGGGCGGATGCAATCGTGGTGGCCACGCTCGAAGGCGGACGAGCGGAGAGCTCGTCGAGGGCGAGCACCCAACTGCGAATTGTACGAACCATCAAGGGGCAGCTCCATTCCGCGACTTTGACGGTTGAGTTCGTTGCTTCGCCTCTGATGTCTCGCGTGGCTTCGTCGCCCGAACAAATCGCCGCTCCTCGGGGATTCGTTGGCAAGAGCGGCTTGTGGTTCCTGAAGGAGACCGACGGCAGCTATGAGATACTGCCTTTGGCCAGCGGTAACTACGACTGGCAGCATGCGTTCCTGCCACTTCCGGCTCCCAGCATTCCAGAGCCTGCGACCTTGATTCCCGGCCTCGGGGAATCCAGTACCGATATGGTCGACCAACTGCTTCTGTCAGCGCTTGTGAGATGGTATCAGTCTCTGCCGAACCCGACCTTCATGGATGACGACCGTCTGTTGGGGACCTTGTACGCGGGAAGCTCCCGGGACGCGCTCGCCGCCGCCAGCGCTTTGATGGCGTCGTTGGCTAAGAGCCAGCACGCTGTCGGGCTGGTTGCCGCGATCGGGCTGGGTTCGGATAGCGCGATATCGGAGCTTGCCAGGGAGGTTGGAGACCTGCAATCGGATCGCAAGTTTCCCGAGATCACGGAGGCTTTGCGCGTCAAGTACCGACCGCATGGCGAGGCCTCAGTTGCGGTGCTTCGGCAGATCGTGGCCTTGCATTCAACGGCGCCAGGCCTGGATGCGGCCGTTGCGGTGGCGCTGAAGCGGATCCCCACGAAAGCCGTCTTACCGGTCATGGTCGAACTACTCGATAGTCGGCAGACCGAGGCACAGCTCCGCGCCGTAGCATTCCTTGGCGATTTCACGATGTTCTGCGACGCGAGCGGGACACTCCCTGGCGTGCCTGTCAAAGGGCCATTCGCGGCCGAGACAGCCGCCCACAACCTGTCGCGCGGCGCGGCCACCACGCCGACTCCCGAACTCGTGTCGTTCTGGAAATCGTGGTGGATTCAGAACAGAGAGAGACTCGGATTCACCCCGTAGCGACGCAGTCGAGAAGCTTGGGATTGCGGCCCGCGCCGCAGGGGCGATCAGAGCGCCGGAGACCAGGCCGGTCAGCCAGCGAGGCCACCACGCCGAGGCGAATCATCAGCACGAACAGGTGTTCTTCCGGCATCGAGGGCCAGCGTCCATTATAATGAAGGAAATAAAGCACATTCAGCCCTATGTCTCACAACGGCGGCGAATCCGGGTTTCGAAAGGTGGCGGAGGCGGATTTCCCCACTCGTTTCGGGCACTTCCGGATCTACGGCTTTGAGGGGCGCTACGGGGGGGATCTCGAGGAAGCCGTGGCGCTCGAGATGGGCGACCTGGCGGGCACGGCGCCAACGCTGGTCCGAATCCATTCCCAATGCCTCACCGGGGACGTGTTTCACAGCCTGCGCTGCGATTGCCGGGCGCAGTTGGAGCTGTCTCTGGCCGCCATCGCCGAGGAAGGCCGTGGGCTTCTGGTTTACGAACACCAGGAGGGGCGCGGGATCGGCCTCGCCAACAAGCTGCGCGCGTATGAGCTTCAGGACGGCGGCGCGGATACGGTGGAAGCCAACGAGCTGCTCGGATTCAAGGCCGACCATCGCAGCTACGAGCTGCCGGTCGAGATCTTGCGCTACTTCGGCCTGACGAGCGTGCGGCTGCTATCCAACAACCCCGACAAGATCGCGGCTCTCGAGAGGGGCGGCATCCAGGTCGCCGAGCGCGTCCCATGCCTGGTCGAACCTTCGGTCACCTCGGAAATCTACCTGCGGACCAAGAAAGAGAAGCTGGGGCACTTGCTGGAAGGCTTGTAGCCTGAACCTCTCGGCGCGCGCCAAAGAAGAAGGGCACGCCGGAGCGTGCCCTTCTTCGCCGCGTCAAAAAGATTTGACCCTGAATTGTTGACTTCTTGGTCCCCTTCGCATCGGGGCATTCATATGCTAGCACATCCGCTCCCTGGCGGGACTGTGAAGAAATCCTGGGGACACGCCTACGCGCCCCTGTAAGTGACCGATTCCCCGAGCCAAGCCCGGAGTGTCCCCGGATTTCTTCACAGTCCCGCCAGCAAGCGGTCTACAGTTTCTCGGCGATGGACTTGGCTTGCAAGAAGAGCAGCATGTAGTCGGGGCCGCCGGCCTTGGAGTCGGTGCCCGACATGTTGAATCCGCCGAAGGGATGCGCTCCCACCATCGCACCGGTGCATTTGCGGTTGAAGTAGAGATTGCCGGTGAAGAAGCGCTGCTTGGCCTTCTCGATCTTCTCGCGATTGTTCGTGAAGACGGCGCCGGTAAGTCCGTATTCGGAGCGATTGGCCAGTTCGAGCGCCTCGTCGAAGTCCTTGGCCTTGGTCACCGCCAGCACCGGGCCGAAGACCTCCTCGAGGAAGAGCCTGGCGTCGGGGGCAATGTCGGCGATCACGGTGGGGCGGATGAAGTAACCGTCGCCCTCGGCCGCGCCACCGCCCGCGATCAGGCGGCCCTCCTGCTTGCCGATCTCGATGTAGTTCAGGATGGATCGCCGGGCGCCCTCGTTGATAACCGGCCCCATGTAGTTGCCGGGGTCGTCGGACGGCCCGACCTTGATAGCCTCGACCTTCTTGGCCAGGCGCGCCAGGAACTCGTCGTAAACGGCTTCATCGACGATGGCGCGCGAGCAGGCGGAACACTTCTGCCCCTGGTACCCATAGGCGGAAACCAGGACGCCTTGCACGGCGCTGTCGAGATCGCACTCGCGGTCCACGATGATGGGGTCTTTGCCGCCCATCTCGGCCACCACGCGCTTGATCCAGATCTGGCCCGGCTGCGGTTTGGCCGCCAGCTCGTTGATGCGCAGGCCCACTTCTTTCGAACCGGTAAAGGAAATGAACCGCGTCTTCGGGTGCTGGACCAGGACGTCGCCGACCACCGCGCCGCTGCCCACCAACAGGCTGAAGCTGCGGAGCGGGAAGCCAGCCTCGCGCAAAACCTCGACGAACTTCGCCGCGATGGTTGGGGTGTCGCTGGAGGGCTTGATGACCACGGTATTGCC
>PLEM01000240.1:0-17840 GCA_003137035.1 Bryobacterales bacterium
CGCTGTTCGAGGACAACGCCGAATTCGCGTTGGGCATGCGGCTCGCCGTCAACCAGCAGAACGTTTATGCCAAGGAACTGGTGAAGCGGCTGGCCTCGGCGATCGGGGACGAGCTTGCCGGCGGGCTGCTCAATGCGGATCAAACCGGGGAGAAGGGCATCGAGGAGCAGCGCGCGCGGGTGCAAGCGCTCAAAGCGAAGATGCAGGACCTCGGTAGCACCGAAGCCGGCGACCTGCTGGCGGTGGCCGACACGCTGGTCAAGAAGAGCGTGTGGGCCATCGGCGGCGACGGCTGGGCCTACGACATCGGCTACGGCGGCCTGGATCACGTGCTGGCTTCGGGCGAGAACGTGAACATCCTGGTGCTCGACACCGAGGTCTATTCGAACACTGGCGGGCAAATGTCCAAGGCGACCCCGCTGGGCGCGGTGGCCAAGTTCGCTTTCGGGGGCAAGCCGCGGCCGAAGAAGGACCTGGCCCTGATGGCCATGAGCTACGGCAGCGTCTACGTGGCGCGCGTGGCTTTCGGCGCCAACGACATGCAAACCATCAAGGCGTTCCTGGAAGCGGAAGCTTTCAACGGGCCGTCGCTGCTGGTGTGCTACAGCCATTGCATCGCGCACGGCTACGACCTGATCCACGGGCTCGACCAGCAAAAGGCCGCGGTGCAGTCGGGCTACTGGCCGCTGGTCCGCTACAATCCGGATCTCATCAAGCAGGGCAAGAACCCGCTGCAACTGGATTCCAAGGCGCCCACCCTGGCGCTCGACAAATACATCTACAACGAAACGCGGTATTCGATGCTGCGCCTTAGCCAGCCGGAGGTCGCCAAGCGGCTCCTGGGTCTGGCCGAGGAAGACATCGCCAGGCGCTGGCGTTTGTACGAGTACATGAGCGGCCAGCCCGGCCACGTCAACGAGCCCGCCGACGCGGCCAAACCGGCCCAGGCCGAATCCAAAGAGGAGAAAAAGTAATGGACCTCTCGACGAAATACCTCGGACTCACGCTGAAGAATCCTCTGGTGGTTTCCGCCTCGCCAATGAGCGAGGACGTCGACAACATCCGCAAGATGGAGGATGCGGGCGCATCGGCGGTGGTGCTGCACTCGCTGTTTGAAGAGCAGATTACCGTGGATAGCTACGAGCTGGACCGGCATCTTTCGGGCGGCGCCGAGAGCTTCGCGGAATCGCTGTCGTACTTTCCGGATCTGACCAGCTATAACATGGGGCCGGAGGGTTACCTGGAGCAGGTCGCCAAGGCCAAGGCGGCGGTGAAGATCCCGATCGTCGCCAGCCTGAACGGCGTGTCCTCGGGCGGCTGGATCCGTTACGCGAAGAAGATGGAGCAGGCGGGCGCCGACGCGCTCGAGCTCAACATCTACACCATCCCGACCGACCCGGAAGTCACCAGCGAGCAGATCGAGCAGGGCTACGCGAAACTGGTGGGCGACGTAAAGGCGAGCATCGGCATTCCGGTAGCCGTGAAGCTGGGGCCGTTCTTCAGCACGCTGGCCCATCTGGCGCAGCGGCTGGAGCAGGCGGGCGCGAGCGGGCTGGTGCTCTTCAACCGCTTCTACCAGCCGGACTTCGACCTGGAGGCCCTGGAAATCGTTCCCAGCCTGAAACTGAGCACGCAGTACGAGTTGATGCTGCGGCTGCACTGGGTGGCGATTCTGTGGGGAAGGGTGAAGGCCGACCTGGCGATCACCGGTGGCGTCCACACCGCCCAGGACGTGCTGAAGTCGATGATGGCCGGGGCTCAGGTAGTCGAGATCGCCTCGGCGCTGCTCAAGAACGGCATCGGCTATCTCAAGACCATCGAGAGCGAGCTCGCGGCCTGGATGGAAGCGCACGAATACGAGTCCATCCGCCAGATGCAAGGCAGCATGAGCCAGCGATCGGTGGCCGACCCGAACTCGTTCCTGCGCGCCAACTACCTCAAAGTCATCAGCTCTTACGCTCTGAAGTCGTAACTCCTTCCTGACGGGGCGTGGTCCGATCGGCCGCGCCCCCGCCTGGATATCGTCTTGTGAGGTGGCGTTGCTGAGTATTCTGCCTCTGCGGTGGGCCTTCCACCGAAAGATCGACAGAATCCCAACTGGCGAGATCGTCGGGACTTTGTCCAGCCGAAGCCAAGAAAGGTCCAGCCAACCCCCTCCGCCTAAGTTGCATCGGAACGACCACTCGAAGGATGACGCTCAAGGATGAGTACGAAAAAGACAGTTCTGGAAGACAGGCTATTTACTAAGAACGGCGACGTACGGAATCCGGCGAAGGCGCTTCCACAAATTCTCGAGTGTGCCCAGAGGTCTGACGAGTCTGAGTGGGTGACACGCCCCGGGGGTGGGTTCAGCGATACGCCTCGCGGCGGTCGCGGATGCGGTGGATGGTGATGGTGTCTTCGGTCTCGTCGAAGATCACGCGGTGGTTGCCGGCGCGGAGGCGAAGCAGCCCTTCGAACTCGCCGCTGAGAGGCTTCACGCTGCCGGCGCCGGTTTCGGCGTAGCGGTGAATGGCCGTCAGGATGTTCAGGGCGGCGCGTTGCTCGATGGCGCGGACTTCCTCGGCCACGTTCGGGTGGAAGCGGATTCCCTTCACGGGGACTTTTACCCGCCCTGGTGGCGGCGTACCTGGTCCATGGTGAAGCCGCACCCGGCGACCACCTGCTCGAAGGGAATACCGCCTTCCGGGTCCTGCCGGAAGTAGTCGCGCGACGCGGCGACGGCGCGGCGGTCTTCCGCGGTCGGTTCCTCGTCGTCCTCCTCGCGGATCATCACTTCGAGCAGCTTGGCGATGGCGTCGAACTTGGCGGGGCCAAGCCGATCGAGCAACTGGTGAGCTTGCTGTCTGTCCATGGTCTTCCTCTAGCCGCTAGAAGCTCTCAGGCGCACCGCGCCCACACGCGACTATCAGTATCGCATACAGGCTGCTTGACAGGTTCTTGCGGAGGTTCCTGGTGCTCTTCAACCGCTTCTACCAGCCGGACTTCGACCTGGAGGCCCTGGAGATCGCTCCCAGCCTGAAACTGAGCACGCAGTACGAGTTATTGCTGCGGCTGCACTGGGTGGCGATTCTGTGGGGAAGGGTGAAGGCCGACCTGGCCATCACCGGCGGCGTCCACACCGGGCAGGACGTGCTGAAGTCGATGATGGCCGGGGCCCAGGTGGTCGAGATCGCCTCGGCGCTGCTCAAGAACGGCATCGGCTATCTTAAGACCATCGAGAGCGAGCTCGCGGCCTGGATGGAAGCGCACGAATACGAATCCATCCGCCAGATGCAAGGCAGCATGAGCCAGCGTTCGGTGGCCGACCCGAACTCGTTCCTCCGCGCCAACTACCTCAAGGTCATCAGCTCTTACGCGCTGAAGTCGTAGCGCTCTCCGCGGGGCGCGGCCTTCGCCATCAAGTAGGCTGTTGCTATAATCGGCGCTGATGAAACTCAAACTCGCAGTCGTCGCCCTGCTATTGGGGACCTCCGTCGCGCTGGCCCAGGATGCCGGCAAGACCGCCAAAATCGAGGAGATGCTCCGCCTCACCAAGACCGACGAGATGATGCAGCAAGTCATGAGTCAGATGAAGGCCATGAACTTGCAGCAACTCCAAAAGAACCTGTCGCCGGATGAGAAGGCCCAAGCCGCGGAGATGCAGCAGAAGATCTTCGACTTGGTCAACGCGAAGATGAGCTGGGAGAAGTTCAAGCCGGCCGTGGTCCAGATCTACGGCGAGGTCTACACCGACGAGGAACTGGACGGCATCCTGGCATTCTACCGCTCTCCCGCGGGCCACGCCATGATCGAGAAGATGCCCCAGTTGATGTCCAGAACCATGGCTGTCGTCCAGAAGCTGACGGCCGATCTGCAGCCAGACATCCAGAAGCTGGTCAAGGAGTCCGCGCCTAAGGACAAGAAGTAGCTAGCTGCACCCGCTGGTTCCTCCGCAGTTGGCGCACTTGTAGCAGCTTCCGTTGCGGGTCATGATGGAGCCGCACTCCGAGCATAGCGGGGCGTCGTCGGAAACCGGGGCAAAGGGCAGGCTGGGCTGGGGATCCGGCTCGGTGGGCCGCAGCTTGGGCGAGTCGCCGGCCTCGGTCAGCGCGTACTCGGGTCCCAGGAAGCGCCCGCCGATCCAGCGGGAGATGTAATCCAGCAGCGACTTGGCGTAGGGGATCTGGGAGTTGCCGGTCCAGCCGCCCGGCTCGAATCGCACGTGGCTGAACTTGTCCACCAGGAACTTGAGCGGAACGCCGTACTGGAGCGCGAAGCTGATGGCGGTGGCGAAGCCGTCCATGAGGCCGGAGATGGTGGAGCCTTCCTTGGCCATGGTGATGAACAACTCGCCGGGAGTGCCGTCCTCATAGAGACCCACCGTGACGTAGCCCTCGTGCCCGGAAATCGAGAACTTGTGGGTAACCGACTGCCGCTCGTCGGGCAGCTTGCGCCGGACCGGGCGATAGACGATCTTCTCGGCGGGGGCCGCGGCACGCTTCTCGGGCTTCGACTCGCTGGAGCTCACCGGCTGCACGCGCTTGGAGCCGTCGCGGTAGATGGCCACCGCTTTCAAGCCCAGCCGCCAGCTCTCCAGGTAGGCGTTCACGATGTCGTCGACCGTGCAGTCCTCGGGCAGGTTGATGGTCTTGGAGATGGCTCCGGAGATGAACGGCTGCACGGCGGCCATCATGCGGACGTGGCCCATGTGGTGAATGGAGCGCACGCCGTTCTGAGGACGCAGGCTGCAATCGAAGACCGGCAGATGCTCGGGCTTGAGCGCGGGCGCGCCTTCGATGGTTCCGGTGGCGTCGATGTGGCTGACGATCTGCTCGACCTGCGCCGGAGTGTACCCCAGCCGGATGAGCGCCTGCGGCACGGTGTTGTTAACGATCTTGATGGCGCCGCCGCCGACCAGTTTCTTGTACTTCACCAGCGCCAGGTCGGGCTCGACGCCGGTGGTGTCGCAATCCATCATGAATCCGATGGTTCCGGTGGGAGCGATCACGGTGAGCTGGGCGTTGCGGTAACCGTTGCGGCGGCCCGACTCGTAAGCGTCGTCCCAGACCCGCTGGGCCACTTCGGCAAGGCCCGGCGCATGGTGCGGGTTGATGCGGCTGACCGAGCCGCGGTGCATGCGGATGACGTCCAGGAACGGCTCCTGGTTCTTCTCGTAGGCGGCAAAGGGGCCCACCGCTTCGGCGATGCGCGAGCTGGTGAGATAGGCCTGACCGCACATGATCGCAGTCACGGCGGCGGCGTAGTCGCGGCCCGGATCGCTGTCGTAGGGAAGCCCCAGCGACATCAGCAGCGCGCCCAGGTTGGCGTAGCCCAGGCCCAGCGGCCGGTAGGTATGCGAGTTCTCGGCGATCTTCTCGGTGGGGTAGCTGGCGGAGTCGACGAAGATTTCCTGCGCCAGGACCACGGTGTCCACCGCGTGCCGGATCGCTTCCGCGTCCAACTGCCCGTCCGGACCGAGGAACTTCATCAGGTTCAGCGAGGCCAGATTGCACGCGGAATCGTCCAGGAACATGTACTCCGAGCAAGGATTGGACGCGTTGATCCGGCCGGAGTTCTTGCAGGGATTCCAACGGTTGACGGTGCTGTCGAACTGCATGCCGGGGTCGCCGCACTGGTGTGTGGCGAGGGCGATCTGCTTGAGCAGGTCCTTAGCCTTGGAGCGCTTCACGGGCTGGCCGTTCAGGACGGTGCGGGTCCACCAGTCGCTGTCCTCGACGACGGCGTGCATGAACTCGTCGGAAGCCCGGACGGAGTTGTTGGCATTCTGGAAGAACACCGAGCCGTAGGCCTCGCCGTCGATGGAGGAGTCGTAGCCGGCGTCCACCAGCGTGTGGGCTTTCTTCTCCTCCTTGGCCTTGCACCAGATGAACTTCTCGATGTCGGGGTGATCCACGTTGAGGATCACCATCTTGGCGGCGCGCCGGGTCTTTCCCCCGGACTTGATGACGCCCGCGAAGGCATCGAAACCCTTCATGAAGCTTAGCGGGCCCGAGGCGCGGCCGCCGCCCGAAAGGATGGCGTTCTCTTCGCGCAAGCTGGACAGGTTGGTGCCGGTCCCGGAGCCCCACTTGAAGAGCATTCCCTCGGTTTTCGCCAGATCGAGGATGGACTCGAGCGAGTCCCGGACGGAGTTGATGAAGCAGGCCGAACACTGCGGCCGGCTCTGTCCGGGCGGGAGGCGCCGAATGGCTTCGGAAGCCTCGTCAAAGTACCACCCGTAGCCGCGCGCTTCGGAAACTCCCACGTTGAACCAGACCGGGGAGTTGAAGCTGGCCTTCTGGGTCAGCATGAGGTGCGCGAGTTCGCTACGAAAGTTCTCGGCATCCACGTCGGTCTTGAAATAGCCGCCCGCCTTGCCCCAGTCGACGGTGGTGTCCACCACGCGGTGGACCAACTGAGCCACGCTGGACTCGCGCTCGGGCGATCCCAGCCGCCCGTGGAAGTACTTGCTGGCAACGATGTTGGTAGCCGTCTGAGACCAGTCGGCCGGGACCTCGACGTCCCGCTGTTCAAAGATCACCAGCCCCTTATCGTTGGCGATGCTGGTGGTCCGAATCTCCCAACGGCACTCGTCGTAGGGCGTCCTGCCGGCTTCGAGCTGGGCAGTGAAATAGCGGGGAAAGGACAAGCCCTTTCGCTCCACCGGATTGGATTTGGTCTTGCGTTCTGGCATGCGGGCACCCAACTCGACACTAAGCTGACCCATCGCTCACCCTCCTATCGGTTCGATGTTATGGAAGAGTCCCCTGCTTCAGTCCCAGGCAGCAGGAGACCCGCATTCTGGCATCATGCCCCAACATATGGTGTCTCGTCAAGGAAAATATCTATATGCAGTGCATCCACTTACAGGGTAGCGGAAAAGCGGGAAAGGAGGTCAAGGCGAGGCGCCCGGCTGGAGGCTACGCCTTTGGCTCGAGAATGAAGGTGGGGGCCAGCCCTGTTACGGTCGAGAAGGCGCTCCCATCGCCCGCCGACAGCCAGCTCGAGCAACCCTGCACTTTGCCGAGGTAGGCGTGCGGATGCAGGTCCACCTGCATATCCCGGATTTCGAGCTCGCCATAGCGCAGCAACGGGAAGGAAGCGTGGGTGGCTTCCACCTTCTCCTGCACCACGTAAGGCGTGCGCAAGGCTCTTCTCAGCGCCCGCTCCCAGCCCGCATCGTCGGTTTCCCAGCCCCGGATGGAATGGTGCTCACCCGAGTCGTCGTTCGGTTTCAGGACGAGTTTCTCGCGGTGCTTCACGATGAACGCGGGCAAATCGACGGTCTGGTCCTGGTAGGTGGTCTTAGCCATGGCCACCATGCGGGTCCAGGGGATGTACTGGCGAATCGCCTTGGTCTCGGCGGCGGGGAAACCGGCGGTGATGGTCTCGTCGGTCAGCAGGTCGAAGATGGCTTTCTTGTGCGCGAGCTCCGACCGGAAGCTGTTCACCACGCAGACCTTGCCTTCGCGGTAGGCCCGTACCAGCGGGTGCGAAAGATCGTACCGCAGCAGAAACTCCTGCGCCTTTACACGGCGGTAGATGAGGTCGATGGCGAAACTGCCGTGGCGCAGAACGCCGCTGCGGTATTCGAGCTGGTCGGGCGAGACGATCTCGGTGGGGTACCCCTCGGCGCGGAAGAAATCCCGCAGCAGGAGGTATTCTCCCTGTTCGGTGGTTTGGAACGGTTGGCGGAACTCGAGAATCGCGATGTTCGGCTGCTTCTTGCCGCCGTACTGCTTGTAGGCCTTGAGTGTCGCGGCCAGCAGATGCTTCTTGCCCCCAAGTTTTTGCAGGGTGTAGCGCTTGCGAAACTCCTTCACCGGCGGGCAATCGTAGAACAGGTCGGCCAGCGCCTCGCCGTAAGCCACCCCAACCGGGGTGTCGGCGTTGTACTCGACGAAGTACATGGACCCGTTGCCGAGGTGCGTGTCGAGCAGCGAGGTGACGGCCAGGAACGGGTAGCCGGGGTCGATCAATGCCAGCATCTTCTCCGCCGGCAGTAATTCCATGCGCGCCAGCAGCGCCGGAGTGGCCAGCGCCATTTGTTTCACCCGGTCAATCGCCGAGAACAGCGCTTCGGCGGCTTTCACCAAGGTGTCGTACTGGCGGCGGCTGATGAAGTTGGGCCGGAGGAACGGACAAATCAACTGCCCGCCTTGGGTGAGGTGCTCGGCGAGCATCCGCTCGGCTAGCGCTTCCGCCCAGCCCAGATCCTTGTAAGGCTCTGTTTCCAACAGCTTCTGATAGCGGCCGACCGCCTCTTCCAATTGATTCATCCTGGTAGGTTTCTAACTTTAAGTATCTCACAGCGGCCCTATGGAGGGATACGTTTCGGGCCGAATATTACGCTATAACGCACTGACAGTAAAGCAGATATTTCATTTGGAGAACCACTTGCTAAGAAGTCGGCGAGAACCCTGGGGCGCCGGCTTTGGGGGTGTGCCGGGTCCGGCGGCTAGACGTCGCAGATCTCGATCGCCTGAGCCATCGATTGGAGCGGGTCGCCCAGCGGACTGTATTCGTGCGCCAGGTAGCCGGTGAAGCCGGTGTCCACAATGGCCTGGGCGATGGCGCGGTAGTTCAGCTCCTGGTTGCTCCCAATCTCGTGGCGGCCCGGCACTCCGGCGGTGTGGAAGTGGCCGAGGTGCTGGATGTTATCCCGGATGGTGCGGATGATGTCGCCNNTCCATGATCTGCATGTGATAGATGTCAAAGAGCAACTTGACGCGCGGCGAATTGACCCGCCGGATCACTTCGACGCCCCAGGCGGTGTGGTCGCACTGGTAGTCCTGGTGATCCACCTTGCTGTTCAGCAACTCCAGACACACGGTCACGGCTTTGTCTTCGGCCAGAGCCTTGATCCGGCTCAAGAAGGCCGCACAGTTCTCGATTCCCTGTTCGTCGGACATCCCGCGCCGGTTGCCCGAGAGCACGATCACATTGGGGCAGCCGAACGCGGCCGCCTGGCCGATGAGTTCCCGAACAGCCGCTTCGGCGCGGGCATGGTTCTCCGGGCGGTTGATTCCATCGCCCAGCGAGTGCCCGGCAGCGGGCGCCATGGTGGAGAGCAGCCCGAACTTCTTGAGGGTGGGCCAGTCCCCGGGCGCGATCAGGTCCAGGCCCCGGAGACCCAGGCGCGCCGCTTCGCGGGCGGCGTCCTCCAAGGGAATCCCTCTTCCAAAGCAGCCGCGGGTAGCGGACTGCTTCAACCGCCCCTGTCGCGGGACCGGCTGCTGAGGGGAACCGTCGGCCAGCCCGGACGGAACGAGCGCACTCGCCGCGAAGAAGGCCCGGCGTGTGGTCATGCTCTACATGGTACACCGTGGCCCGTCAAGGGGTGTTCAACGCTGCAACATCTCGGTCAGCACGCGCCCCATCGCGCCGCTCGGCGTTTCGACCTCGAGCATGGTTGCCAGCGTGGGCGCGATGTCGTTGGGCAGAATGCTCGCGTCGTACCTGCCGGGCCGCACGCTCGGCCCCATGAAGATCACCGGGACGTGCGAGTCGTAGCCGAACAGGGAGCCGTGGGTCGTTCCGCGCGGGGAGGGAATCCAATAGGCCTCTTCCAGAATGATGAGATCGCTCGACCGGCTGGAAGAAAAGCCGTTGAGCACCCGGCGCGTGATTGGATCGCCGGGCACCGCCCCGTTCAGAAGCTGCTCGCGCGTGTAGACGCGAAACACGTGTGGCACGGCGGCCGCCGCCTCCGCCGCCACTCGCTGGACCTCGGCTTCCGAGAGCTTCCGGGCTCGAATCAGGTCGCGGTTGAAGTAAGGCGCCATCCCGGAGCCTCCCGCCACCCAGGGGCCGCCGCCGAACTTCCTCTTGAGGGCGTCTTCGATGGCGTCGAGGAGTGTTTGGGAGGGGAGCCGTCCGCCCGGCATCTTCCACTGCTTGAGCAGCTCCGGGAGGGGCGCGACGCCGTGGTCGGCGGTCAGCACTACCAGCGTGTTGCCGCGTCCGACTCTCGCATCCGTGAAATCCAGCAGCCGGCCGATCAGCCGGTCGGCCCGCAGGGCCATGTCGCGCACCTCGGACGAATTCGGACCCGCTTCGTGGCCGACGTAATCGTTGGCGGAGAAGCTGACGGTGAGCAGGTCGGTTGGGCCGCGCTGGCCCAGGCGTTCGCGCTCGATGGCACGCTCGGCGAAAGCCTCGACCAGCTCATTGCCGAACGGGCTGGCCTCGAGCGACTCGTAGAACTTTGGGCCGGCCGGCCCCGCCAGCGTCTTGGAGAACGCGGGGTAATCCGGGCCCGGCGCCAGCGGATTCCAAGACGCGCCGAGGTAGCGGTCGGCGGGGCGGGCCCGATTGAACTCCTTCACCCACTGAGGCAGGCCGGGGAAATAGAACGTGCTGCTCACGAATGAGCCGCTCCAGGTGTCGAACCAGTAGGCGCCATCCGCCATGTGACCCGTCGGCAGGATGGCCGCGCGGTCCTTGAGCGAGATGCCGATCACGCGCGGCTTTCCCCGGCCGGCCATCTTCATTTCGTCGCCCAGCGTGCTCGCCATCAGGCGGCGCGGGGAGGCGCCTTTTCCCTCGGCGCCCAGCAGCCGCACGCTGTCGTCGGAAACGCTGGTAACCGTCTGGCCCGTTTCGCGGTCGAACCAGTCGTTCCCCACGATGCCGTTGAGCGAGGGCATGGCGCCGGTCATGAAGATGGCGTGGCCGCAGGCGGTGACCGTGGGGAAATGCTCGTAGCGGGCGTTGGTGAAGACCGCGCCGCGCCGCAGCAGGCGGTCGAGCCCGGCCGTGTAATCAGCGCGGAAACGCGTCAGGTAGTCGTAGCGGAACTGGTCGATGACGATGGCCAGCACCAGCTTGGGCCGCCCCGGCTGGGGCGCGCCACACCCAGTCAGGGCGGCCCACAGCGCCAGAAACGCAAAGCACCGTCGCGTCATGGTAGGACTGAATTTCAGACCTTCAGCATAGCAGCGGGTCTATACTGACAGGTGAATTGTGGCCGGCCTGATTCCTTGCATCGTGGCGCTGTCGATTCTGTGCTGCCTTCCGGTGGAGGGCTTGGAGGAGGTCCAGGCCGATCGCATCCTGGTGCGCAAGGCCGCGCGGGAGCTGGTCCTTTATCGCCAGGGCAAGGTCCTGAAATCCTACCGCGTCGCTCTGGGCCGCAACCCGGTGGACCCCAAACGCCGCCAGGGCGACCGAAAGACCCCCGAGGGGCGCTACACCATCACCGGGAGGAACCCCAGCAGCGCATATCATCGGGCGCTGCGCATCTCCTACCCGAGTGCGGCGGACCGCGCCCGCGCGCGCCGCGAAGGAGTCAGTCCGGGAGGCGACATCATGATCCACGGCCTTCCCAACGGTCAGGGTTACATTGGGGCGGCCCACCGGCTGACGGACTGGACCGACGGCTGCATCGCGGTGACCAACGAGGAAATCGAAGAAATCTGGCGCCTGGCGCCCAACGGAACCCCGGTGCTGATCGAGCCGTAGCGCGACGGCGAGGCTCCGCGCGCCGTGGCAATTGCAGGTGGTTGGCAAGTCGAGTAGATCGAGACGGAGGAATGCCCGAGCGGTCGAAGGCGGCGGTCTTGAAGACCGTTAGCGGGACAACTCGCTCGGAGGTTCGAATCCGTCTTCCTCCGCCATATACCAAAAAGCCCGTTGTCGCCCCCGAAGTGGCCGTCTTTCACGTGACTTGCCATAGTCCGGGGCAAAGTCCGGGTCATAGTCCGGGCTGGTATCGCGGATACAGCGATCAGCTCGCGGGCGGAAACGCCGGCTGCATTCGGTTTTCTGCCTGTGTTTCCGCGAGCGTTTCCGCGCGCCGCGCCGGAAAACGCAAGGGGGCCAAAAAACCGGACAAGACGAGACTTGCGCGGGAAAGCGGCGTAACGCCGCGTCGTCTGAGGTGTTACGGGGCCTGTTACGGTCCGGGTTACGGCGGGGCCAGCTTCAAGCACGTGAAACTCCAGGGGTCCCAACACGAACTGGGGTCGTCCACGGGGACGGGCAAAAGGTGGGATCGACCCCGGTTCTGGGCGGCCTGAGCCGCCCAGAACGCCACTCCGCTGCCTTCGGCGCTCCGAGGTCGCTCCCACCTTTGCCCTCGGCGTTCTCCCGCTGCGGACCAAGTCGAAAAGGGCGGTGAATTAGTGCCGTGGTACTTCACGGCGCTTGACAGCGGCGGCCTTTACTATGTTACTTTGTGTCAGTCATCGAAGTTCACAAAGGAGGTACTTAAATGAGCGTGTCTGTTGAGTGGTTCCGAAGGAACGAGGAACTAGGCGGCGCAGAGCGTCGGAACAGGGACCGCCTCGAAGCAGCCTTCATTCAAGCGTTCTTGAACAAGGCTGAATGGATCGCGAAAGTCATTAGAGAAGAAACAGAGGGATTCCGCATCCAGTTCGTTGATATGAACGGCAGAAGCCGCGGTCCCACGATCCCGTTTTCATGGATGGCAAGTTTCAGTGATATCCGAGACGCTACATCATTCCTGAGGTAATTGGGAAGGTACGCTAATGGCGATCGCGACAGTCGCCGGCCTGATGGTGCTGATCGCTTAGCACGAGAGAGGCCTATCTACTTCGCAAGACGGCACAGCAGCAAGCTGAAGAATCAGAGAAGCCTGTATTTTTAGTTCGTCCTATGTCCAACATTGGATACCGATCAAGAGCGCGGGGAGTCCGGGACGCAAGTGCAGTTCCGGTAGCCGGGAAGGCCGCGCAGGCCACGCAACGGGGGCCAGCGGGCCTCCACGAGACGGCACCTAACCTAAAGCCCTGGGTTCCTACGGAGCCGGACCGGCAGACCGTCGGTCCTCGGCTTCCACTCCCTTGCGAGCCGCTGAGCTTTGGCGATTTGAACAGGCGTCATTTGCGCGGCCACAGCATCCCGAATGTTCGCAGCTTCAGCAATCCCGTTGGCGGCGGCAAGACTCAACCACATGTGCGAGACGACATAGTCCTGCGGAACCCCCTTGCCCAGGCCGTACATCGAGCCCAGGAGGAGCTGGGCGGCGGCGTTCCCCTGGTCGGCAGCTTTGCGGGACCAGCGGACGGCCTCGACGTAGTTCCGCGGCACCCCTTNNCTGCTCGGCGGCTTTGCGGAACCAGCTGGCGGCTTTGGCGTAGTCCTGCGGCACCCCTCTCCCATTGGCGTACATGGTGCCGAGGTAATACTGAGCAGTGGCGTTCCGCTGCTCAACGGCTTTCCCGTACCAACGGACGGCCTCTGCGAAGTTCTGCGGCACTCCTTGGCCGTTGTCATACAGCACGCCAAGGTTCACCTCTGCCTCAGCGTTCCCCTGCTCGGCGGCTTTGCGGAACCAGCGGGCGGCTTCCGCGTAGTCCTGCGGCACCCCCTGGCCGTTGTCGTACATGAACCCAATGCCCATTTGGGCCTCGGCATCGCCTGCCGTTGCCAGAGGCAGCCACTCCTTCAGCGCCGCGGCGTAGTCGCCCTGCTGGAACGCGCGCAGACCATCGTCATAGTCTCCCAAGCCGAGCAAAGAGAGCGAACAAGCGAGCAGTAGAATCGAGGCGTCGACGAAAGATGAGCGGAGGTTAGCCCCCATATGCAGTACCTCACTGAACGGCCTAAAATCATACCACTGTACCCCATGGAGCCTGTCCCAGGCATGATGTTCGCTGGCGCATTCCTCCGTCGGGAGCCGTGTCACTTCGCCGGTTCGAGAGCCACGGCGCAATTGGCTTGCCGGACGAGAGAGGTCCGAAACGTATCCAGGGTGGCCCGCCAGAACTCCCGATCCCGGCGCGGTTTCCTCGGAACAGATAGCAATTCTACCGTGGGGCTTCGGGTTGGGGCGTTGTGGCATACTCGAAGAAACTGCCTATGACGTTGGAGGAAATCCGCTCTCGATATCGCGCCCAGATCGTCGCGGCGGCAGAAAAGCGCGGGGCCCGCAATATTCGTGTATTCGGTTCGGTTGCTCGAGGCGATCAGCGTTACGACTCCGACATCGACTTCCTGGTCGATTTCGAGCCGGGCCGGTCCCTGCTCGATCTTACCGGCTTGTGGCTCGACCTTGAGACGGTATTGGGCTGTAAGGTCGACGTCGTCTCCAGCCGTGGACTGAAGCCGCGCCTGGCGTCTGAAGTGATGCGCGACGCCGTCTCGTTATGAGAGCGGATCGGCTGCGTCTGCTGGATGCCGTCGAGCAGATCGAACTCATTTCCCAGTTCTCCCAACAGGGCCGGGAAGCGTTCTTCAGCGACATTTTGATTCAGAGCGCAGTATTGCATCGCTTGGCGTTGTTGGGCGAAGCCTGCCGGGGGCTGTCGCCGGCGCGGCCTTGAAGCGGCACGGTTCGAGGGCCACGGCGCAGTTGGCCTGCCGGGCGAGGAACGCTCGAAACGTTTCTAGGGTGGCCCGCCAGACCCCCCGGAACCCAGCGCGACTCCGAATCGCGAGTGCGAACAAGGGGACATTTCTATCGAGGTTTGACACTCCATCCCCCTGCCGTTGCCGCTCGCGCCGGATTCTACTACACTCGTGCTTTGAAAGTGCCTGGCGCGAGATTCCGCAGGTGGTCGCAGATCGCCTTTCTGGCGCTGTTCGTGTTTCTGCTCGCGCGGACCGAGTTCCGGGGGACGCTGCACGGCACGCGGGGCGAAGTCCGGCTGCCGTACCCCGTCAGCATCTTCCTGGAGAGCGATCCGCTGGTGGCGGTGGGGAACGCGCTGGCCACCCGCGCGCTTTATACCGGGCTGCTGTGGAGCCTGGTCATCCTCATCCCGACTCTGTTCCTGGGCCGCTTTTTCTGCGGCTGGATCTGCCCGCTGGGAACGCTGAACCACGTCGTCAGCCATCTGCGCAAGCCCGGCAAGCAGCGCCTGGAATCGAACCGGTACAAAAAGTGGCAGCGGCTGAAGTACTACCTGCTGGTTGCGCTGCTGGTGGCGGCGGTTCTCGGGAGCGGGGTCTTCGGGACCATGGACCCGATTTCGCTCACCGTGCGGTCGCTGGGGCTTTCGATCCTGCCGGCGCTGAACTACGGGCTGCATGCGGTGTGCGATCTGCTCTACAGCACCGGCATACGGCCGCTGAAGTTCACCGCGGACGCGCTCGACTTCATCGGGCAAGGGACGCTGCTCAGCTTCCGCCAGCCGCATTTCGCCCAGGGGTTCTTTCTGGGACTTATCTTCGCGACGGTACTGGTGTTAAACCTGCGATTCACTCGGTTCTGGTGCCGGGCGCTGTGCCCGCTGGGAGCGCTACTGGGGGCGATGTCGCGGTGGTCGATCCTGGGGTTGGTCAAGCGGGAAAGCCAGTGCGACGAATGCAACCGCTGCCTGCTGGGCTGCCAGGGCGGGGACGATCCGATTCCCGGAGCGCAGTGGCGCAAAGCCGAGTGCCACCTATGCCTGAACTGCACCGCGGATTGCCCCGACGGGGGCCTGGAGTTCCGCTGGTTCCCGGGCCGCGCGAACACCGTCGAGGGGCCGAACCTGGAGCGTCGCAAGGCGCTCGGGGCGCTGGCGGCGGGCGCGGTTGCGGTTCCGCTGCTGCGTTCGAGCTCGGGGTCCGATCCCCGGCTGATCCGGCCGCCCGGAGCGCTCGAGGAGAAGGGCTTCCTGGAACGCTGCATCCGCTGCGGCGAGTGCATGAAAGTGTGCCCCAACACGGCGCTGCATCCGGCGCTGGCCGAAGGCGGGCTCGAGGGCCTCTGGACGCCGCTGCTGGTGGCGCGCATCGGTTACTGCGAGCCGGGTTGCGTGCTGTGCGGCCAGGTCTGCCCGACCGGGGCCATCTGGCGCATCACGGCACAGGAGAAAGGCTGGTCATCCGGAAGCGGCAAGCCGGTGCGCATCGGCACGGCATTCTACGATCGCGGGCGCTGCCTGCCCTGGTCCATGGCCACCGAGTGCATCGTCTGCGAGGAGTGGTGCCCCACTTCTCCCAAGGCCATTTACCTGCGGCCGGCGGAAGTGACGGACTCGGCCGGCGCGGTGAAGCAGGTGCGGCAACCCTACGTCGATGCGGCGCGCTGCGTGGGCTGCGGCGCGTGCGAATACGCTTGCCCGGTGAAGGACCGCGCCGCGGTGTACGTCACCAGCATCGGAGAGAGCCGCTCGCACACCAACCAGATCCTGCTGCGGCGGGAGCGGGTGCAGCCGGCGCTGCTGCCGGAGACCGGAGAGGCGGCGGGCTGGGCGAAATCCGGCGCCACGCGCGCGTTCCCGGCGGCGAACCTCTGGCAATACGTGGATGGAGACGCGGAACGCTATATAGCAGCGGGCATCGAGAGGACGCTGACTGCGCGCTATCGCTACCAGGACAAGCTCGACGCGGTTGCGGATGTCCACGTCATGGGGACGCCCGAGGGCGCGCGGCGGATCTTCGAAGCCGAGCCCGCGACGGGCAGCCGGGCGGCGGCTCTGGGCGATGCCGGCAGAAGCTACGGCGCGAGCGTCACGTTCCGCAAGGGCCGCTATTTCGTGCGCCTGACGGCTTATGAGGAAGCGCCTGGGCCGCTGGAGGCGCTGGCCCGCGCCATCGAGGCGCGACTGGTGCTATAACGGGTGGTGGAAGTGCGTCAGACGAGGGGCACAAGCCGTCGCGAGTTCCTCGACCAATGCCTGGCCGGTGCGCTGGTTGCGCAGGCCGGGGCCCCCGCCAAATCGAAAGTCGTCATTGCGCGCGACCCGCTTATCCGTACGTCGGGCGGCGCCCTGCTCAAAGTCCTGGATCGCGCGGTGCAGGCGGTCTATGACCGCGACAACGCCCTGGAAGCCTGGAAGCGGATTGCGCGGCCCGGCGAAGTGGTCGGATTGAAGGTGAACTGCCTGGCCGGTAGGGGCGCCTCGACCAGCGTTGCGCTCGTCGATGCCATTTGCGAGCGGCTGCAGCAGGCGGGCGTCCCGGCGCGCAACATCGTCATCTGGGACCGTCTGAACGACGACCTGGATGGCGCGGGATTCCGCGTCGCGACCGCCTCGGGCAAGATCCGGTGTCTCGGAAACGACGCGGCGGGGTACGAGAGCGACCTGGCGGCGCACGGCAGCGCCGCGAGCCTGCTTTCGAAGACGCTGACCCAGACCTGCGACGCCGTGATCAATATGCCAGTGCTTAAGGACCACGGAATTGTAGGCGTCACCATGGCGCTCAAGAACCTGTTCGGCGCGATTCACAATCCCAACAAGTATCACAGCGACGTGGGCGATCCGTACGTCGCCGACGTCAACATGCTGCCGCCGATCCGGCAGAAAGTGCGGCTGACCATCTGCGACGCCATCACAGCGCAGTACGAGGGCGGGCCTTCCTACATGCCGCAGTGGGGCTGGAGTTACAACGGGCTGATCGTGTCGCGGGACCCGGTGGCGCTGGATTACACCGGCTGGCAGATCATCGAGCGCAAGCGCGCCGAGAAGGGGCACAAGCCGCTCAAGGCAACCGGCCGCGAGCCCAAGTACATCGCGACGGCCGCCGATCCGGCCCACCGCCTTGGGACCAACGATCTGGCGCGGATCGAGCGCGTGGAGATCTAAGATGCAGCCCACGGATCGCAGGGTGTTCCTGAAAGCCGCCGCGCTGGCCGCCTGCGCGCGCTGCGGTTTCGCGGTGGACAGCGACGCGCAATTCGTTCGCGAGGCGAGCTTCTACGAGAAACAGCCGTACAAGAAGATCAAGTGCAAGCTGTGTCCGCGCGAGTGCGTAATCGACGACCGGGAGCGCGGTTACTG
Organism: Bryobacterales bacterium; assembly: GCA_003137035.1. GTDB lineage: Bacteria > Acidobacteriota > Terriglobia > Bryobacterales > Bryobacteraceae > Fen-330. Next base: position 17,658 of record PLEM01000240.1, read on the forward strand.
CGGCGTGCGGGAGAACCGCGGCGGCACTTACTATACGCTGGTGCACTCTCGCGTCTGCGCCGCGCACATCGATCCCATCGAGAAGAAACCGCTGTTCCATTTCCGCCCCGGCACGATGGCGCTCTCGGTGGCCACGGCGGGCTGCAACGTGAACTGCAAGATGTGCCAGAACTGGGAGATCTC
>PLEM01000240.1:17862-18071 GCA_003137035.1 Bryobacterales bacterium
CGGAACGTGGTGGTGAGCGGCGGATACATCCAGCAGGAGCCGCTCAAGAAGTTGTGCGGGCTGGTGGACGCCATCAAGGTCGATCTGAAGGCGTTTTCCCAGAAGTTCTATAAAGAGGTTGTGAACGGGGAGTTGAAGCCCGTGCTCGATGCGCTGGTCACAATGCGCAAGCTGGGCATGTGGACCGAGATCGTGTACCTGGTGGTGCC
>PLEM01000045.1 GCA_003137035.1 Bryobacterales bacterium
CTAGCGCATGTTTGCGATGGATTCGGCCTCACGCCCGCCTAACTCATTGAATAATATGGGAGCCGTTGGCCGTTTCGCGAAAAGTGTAGTGCCAAACAATCTTCCATAGATCGACTATTTCGCATTGATCAGTGGCCAGAAGTGATGTATATGTAGTGTCTGAGGTGACGCTCCGTGTTCCTTCGCTCCGTCAAGGCTCCCAACGGCCGGCATGAATACCTCCGGCTGGTGGAGTCTTTCCGCCAGGGCGACAAGGTCAAGCAAAGGATCGTCGCCCATCTCGGCCGCAAGGATCTCCTCGCTCCGCACCTGGACACTCTCGTGCGTCTGCTCCAGGCCGAAGCCACCTCGCCACGGTGGGTTTCCGCCGATGACGTCACGGTTCCGCGCGCCTCCACCTGGGGGCCGATTTTGGTGGCCCGGCACTTGTTTGAAAAGCTCGCCTTGGACTCCATTCTCGATGCCGGCCCGGCGCAGTTGCGACACGGCCAGCCGTTGTCGGAACGCGTTTTCCCGCTGTTGGCCAACCGGCTCACTCGTCCAGGCAGCGAACACGCGATGGCGCAATGGCTGGAAGATTTCTACGTCTGCAACCGGGCGGGCAGCCGCTGGACGCCGGTTTGGAAACCATCGGGCCGGGTGAAGGTGGGTTTCGACCAGTTGCAGCTCTGGTATCAGAGCCTGGACGATCTGCTGGCCCAAAAGGCGCGGATCGAAGAGCAGATCTACCTGCAGTTGCGGACGTTGTTCAGCCTGCAGCCCGACCTGGCTTTCTACGACATCACCTCCACGTACTTCGAAGGGGGAGGTCCGGCGGAGTTAGGACGTTTCGGCTACAGCCGGGATGGCAAACCACGCCAGCGGCAAATTGTGATCGGCGTGGTGATGATGGACGGGTGGCCGATCGCCCACCACGTGTTTGCCGGCAACCGGCTCGACCAAACCACCGTGAAGGAAGTCGTCCAGGACCTGAACACGCGCTTTCATTTGAATCGCGTGGTCTTCGTGGGAGACCGCGGCATGATGACCCTCGGCAACGTCGAGGAGTTGCGGAAGATGAAGCAAGGTTATTTAGTCGGACTGCAGCGGCGCAATCGCAAAGACACCTCCGACTACATTCAGCAGGCCGAGGCGCGCACCGACTGGCAGGATTGTCGGGCAGGGATCACGGCGTCGGAAAAGGCGACGCCACCGAAGACCCGGGTGGTGGAGGTGCCGGGCAAGGAAACCGGGGTCCGGGTTTTCGTGGTACACAGCGAGGAGCGCGAAGAGTATGAGCGGGGAATGCGCGAACTTTCGATGGAGCGGGCGCGTAAAGATCTGGCCGCGCTCCAGACGCAGGTGGAAAAAGGCGAGTTGAAGGAGCCGGACAAGATTGGAGCGGCGGCCGCCACCAAGCTGCGCCGCAACCACGGTCATCGGTACTTTGACTGGGAACTGCGCAAAGGGAAGTTTCGCTTCTTCGAGCACCCCCTGAATCTGGCGCGGGAAAAGGCCCTGGAAGGCAAGTACGTCATCCAGACCGAAGAGCGCCATCTCTCGGCGGTGGAAGCGGTGGCGGCCTACAAGCAACTCAACGAAGTGGAGCGCGGCTTCTCGCATTTGAAGGGCTTGCTGGAACTCCGCCCCGTTTATCATCGCCGCGACGAACGGGTTCAGGCCCATGTCTTTGTGGCGGCGCTGGCGTTGCTATTGGATCGAGCGCTGGAGAAGAGCCTCCGGGCGGCGGGCAGTTCCCTGTCCTCGCCGTTCGCCTGGCAAGCGCTGGAGATGGTCCGCTGCGTCGAAGTCGAACTGGGCCCGCGGCGCAAGATCTGTGTCACCCGAGGCAATCAGCATGTCGCGGAAGTGCTGCGTGCACTGAACATCAGTCAGCTCGCCCCCCCCTCTCCGCCGGAAGGCCAGCCATGCCTCATGTAGTGACCAAACTCAAAAAACGCCTCCTTGGTCTCAAGACTTTACAGGTCGCCATCGCAAACATGCGCTAGCGGGCTGCTGAAAAGGCCGCTGGGCAAGTCAGCAGGTGCGCTGTATCAAGACTCATCGCTCGCACGGAGCAGCCGGGTCCGGAAGTGGTGTAGAATGAACGCAGTCGGGGCGTAGCGCAGCCTGGTAGCGCACCTGCCTTGGGCGCAGGGGGTCGGGCGTTCAAATCGCCCCGCCCCGACCAATTTGTTCAATCACTTAGAGGCGGCATAACCCGGCTGAACACCAGACAAAGCCCTTCCAAGAACTCGGTTGCTGGCCGGGCTGGGCCATCTTGTCGGCTGCCCGGTTGAGGCTCGCGAGCGTCTCCTCGGCCAGTTTCCGCCCGCTCTCTTCCATACACGGATCCGGACATCTCATCGGGCCGTCGGACTCGGGGCACCCTTCGGCCGACTCGTCTGTCGCGAATACCGTATGGTTGCAGTTCAGTGCGCAAGCAAGCCGCTCCAGCCAGGTGTCCCTGCGTCCTTTCACCACCGACCACAGAGCTCTGAAATCATGCAATTGAGTGTACAATCGAAGGCGGCCAGGGAAGTCCGAGACGGAAAGCCTGGTTCAGAAACGTGCGGCACGGCGCCTGCCTCGCCCAGGCGTGAGCGTGAGGGTTGGGCAGCGCCGTTCAGTGTACGGATGATGGCAGGAAATCTCAGGATACGAGGAAGATTTACGATGAGGGCCTATATAATTGCAGCCGTCCTGGTTCTTCTGTTCGGCACAGCGGTGCCTGCGGCCAAGACCCTGGACGTGTATGTGATCGACGCCGATGGCGGGAAAGCCATGCTGGTGGTGACCC
>PLEM01000255.1 GCA_003137035.1 Bryobacterales bacterium
TCCTGTTCTACGACATCACCACGCTGCTGAAAGACGCCGCGGGGCTGAAGACGGTGATCGAGGCCCTTAAGGACCATTACGGGAAGGCCGGCATCGACGTGGTGCTGGGCATCGAGGCGCGCGGATTCATTTTCGCCGGGGCGCTGGCCTGCGCGCTGGGGAAGGGCTTCGTTCCCGTGCGCAAGCCGAAAAAGCTGCCCGCCGAAGTGGTGAGCGTCGAGTACCAGCTCGAGTACGGCTTCGACAGGCTGGAGATCCACAAGGACGCGATCGCGGCGGGCGAGAACGTGCTGATCGTCGACGACGTGCTGGCCACGGGGGGAACCGCGGCCGCTGTCGCCCGATTAGTGGAGAAACTCGGCGGCCGCGTGGTGGGCCTGGGGTTCGTGATCGAGCTGCTGTTCCTGAGCGGGCGCAAGAAACTGGAAGGCCGCGAGGTCTTCTCGCTGCTTCAATACGACAAATGAGCGCCGCGCCCCGCCGGGCGCGCTTGAGCGCCCTGGCGAAAATCAATCTCGGTCTGAAGGTGCTCGGCCGGCGGGCGGACGGGTACCACGAACTGCGCACGGTTTTCCAGACGGTCTCGCTGGCCGACGCGCTCGAGGTGGAGTTCACGCCCTCGCGCTCGACCAGCATCGCCGTGCGATCGGAGCCGGAGATTCCGGGCAACCTGGTGGAGCGGGGGGCGCGGCTGGCCCTGGATGCAATCAGGGTGACCGGGCGGGTGGAATTCCGCCTCAGAAAGCGCATCCCCATGGGAGCGGGTTTGGGCGGCGGCTCGAGCGACGCAGCCGCGGTCCTGCTGGCGCTCCCGGTGCTGGCCGGGAAGAACTTGCCGCTCTCCGTGCTGATCCGTCTGGCGAGCGAGTTGGGAAGCGACGTGCCGTTCTTCCTGTTGGGCGGGACGGCTGTCGCACTGGACCGCGGCACCGAGGTCTACCCGCTGCCCGACCGGCCGCCCACATCCGGAGTGCTGGTCGCCCCCGCCGTGCACGTTTCAACCGCCGAGGCGTACCAGGCGCTCGGCCGCGGGCCTGGCGGATTGACTTCGGAGACTGAGCAGTATATGATAAGTGGTTTCCAGTCTTGTGCTTGGGAGCTTGGACAAGCCCTTCCGGGGACTCCGGCGCCAGCCACCGGAGAAAACGATTTTGAGTCCGTGGTTTTTTCGAGACACCCGCGATTGAAGTCTCTCAAGCGGCGACTCGAGAAGCTGGGCGCCCATCCAGCCATGCTTAGCGGTAGCGGCTCTACGCTGTTCGGCCTGTTCGCCGGGCGGGGGGAGGCCGAACGCGCCCGCCAAAGCATCCCGGAGGAACGGGTGTTCGTGATTTCGTTAGTGAGCCGCGCGCGCTACCGGGCGTTGTGGTGGCGGCGGCTCAGTCCGCATATTGCGGGAAAGGTATGGCCACCCCAAAGCCGATACGCATGATGGATCCCGACAGGATCAAGATCTTCACGGGCAATGCCAACCCGGCGCTCGCCCAGGAGATCTGCGACTTTCTGGGCTTGCCGCTGGGCCTATCGTCGGTCAAGACGTTCGCCGATGGCGAGATCTATCTTCAGATCCACGAGAACGTGCGGGGCGCCGACGTGTTCGCGGTTCAGCCCACCTGCAAGCCAGTCGACCGCAACTTGATGGAATTGCTGCTGATGATCGACGCGCTGCGGAGGGCCTCAGCGGACCGCATCACGGCAGTGTTACCCTATTATGGGTACGCCCGGCAGGATCGGAAGGACAAACCTCGAGTCCCCATCTCGGCGAAACTCATCGCCAAGTTACTGGAAAAGGCTGGAGCGGATAGAATCCTGGCTCTGGACCTGCATGCGGCGCAGATCCAGGGTTTTTTCGACGTCCCGGTGGACCATTTGTTCGCTACCCCGGTGATGATCGACTATTTGAAGGCGGTTCAGACGCCGGCCACGGTGGTGGTTTCGCCGGATGCCGGCGGAGTGGAACGGGCGCGGGCCTTCGCCAAGCGGATCAACGTGCCGCTGGCGATTATCGATAAGCGCCGCGACGATGTGAATGTGGCTGAAGTGATGCACATCATCGGCGAGGTCGCCGGTCGAGAGTGCCTGATTGTGGACGATTTGATCGACACCGCCGGCACGCTGGTGAAAGGCGCCGAGGCGCTGATGAACGAGGGGGCGGCCAGCGTGATGGCCTGCGCTACCCACGCGGTGTTGTCGCCGTTGGCGGTTGAGAGGATTGAGGGTTCCAAGATTAAGGAAGTGGTGCTGACCAACTCGATTCCCTTGTCGGAGGAGGCGCGCGGGTGCGGCAAGATCCGGACGCTGTCGGTGGCCCCGCTATTGGCGCGGGCCATCCAGTCCATCCACGAGGAAACCAGCGTCAGCACGTTATTTATTTGAGGGGCAACGCAACCCACGTCCCAGTGGCGGACTTGCGTCCCCGGAGCGAACCGCGCCCTTGAGGGAGCGGTTCCCACAAAGGAGAGTGCATGGCAAGAGACATCAGCGTGGCCGCGGAGTCGCGGGTCACGCGCGGAAAGAACGAATCGCGCCGGTTGCGCCAGCGCGGGATGATCCCGGCGATTCTCTATGGCGCCTACGGACAGGCGGTGGCTGTGGCGGTGAGTCCGAAGGAAGTCACGCGGATACTGCACAGCAAGACCGGGCACAACACCATCTTTAACCTGGCAATCCGGGAGGGGGAGACCGCCCCGGCGATGCTGGTGGACTGGCAGTACGACCCGGTGAAAGACACCTTGCTTCACGTGGACCTGAAGCGCATCGACCTGAGCAAGCGCATTCGGGTTTCCGTTCCCGTGACGACCTTCGGCGAGGCCAAGGGCGTCAAGCAGCAGGATGGTTTGCTCGAGCTGGTGGTGCGCGAGGTGGAAATCGAGTGCTTGCCGGACGAGATTCCCGAGCATTTCACCCTGGACGTTACGGAACTGATGATGGGCCAGAGCGTGCGCGCGGGCGAGGTGGCCCTGACGGGCTCGATGGTGCTGGTCAGCTCGGCCGAACTCGTGATCGCGCACGTAGTGGCGATGCGCGCCGAGGAAGTGGCGGCGGTGGTGGCTCCCGAAGCGGCGGTCGCAACGCCGGAGGCTGGGGCGGCGGCGGCAACGACGGCCGAACCCGAAGTCATCAAGAAGGGCAAGAAGGAAGAAGAGGCCGCCGTACCCGAGACCAAGGGCAAGAAGAAGTAGGGGCGGGTATTCATCTTGGCGGATTGGCTGGTGGTGGGCCTTGGCAATCCGGGTCTGGAGTACGCGCACTCCCCGCACAACATCGGCTTCATGGTGATCGATCGCCTGGCCGAGGGGTGTGGGGGGCGCGTGAGGCGGAAGGATTCCCGGGCGCTGGTGGGTCAGGTATCCATCGCGGGCGCGACGGTGCTGCTGGCCAAGCCGCAGACGTTCATGAACCTGAGCGGCGAGTCGGTGAGGCCGCTGCTGGAGAAGAGTTCGGCCGGGAGCGGGAGGCTGATCGTGGTTTACGACGATCACGACCTGCCGTGGCAGTCGTTGCGAATCCGGCAGCGCGGATCGGCGGGGGGCCATCACGGGATGGAGTCGGTGATCCGCGAGATCGGGACGAGAGAGTTTACGCGGGTGCGGCTGGGCATCGATTTCGGTCGAGGCCGGGCCGAGCCCGAATATCTGCTCAAACCGTTGGGGCGCGAGCAGCGCAGGCAACTGGACGACTTTCTGGACCACGCGGCCCAGGCGGTCGTATCCATAATTTCCGAGGGCGTCGAAATGGCCATGACGAAATACAATCGTCGCGCCCAAGGTGAAAAAATCGAGGAAGAATGAGGATCTACGAAGAGATGTTTATCGTGAGACCGGACGCCTCCGAAGAGGAGATCGACGGGCTCATCGACCAAACCAAGCAGATCATAACGGGCGGCGGCGGGACGGTGGACAAAGCCGACAAGTGGGGCATCCGCAAGCTCGGCTACCGGGTGGCAAAGCGCAGCGAGGGCTTTTACATCCTATTTCAGTTCACGTGCGGCCCCGAGGTGATCAAGGAGATCGAGCGCCGGTTCCGGGTCAGCGACCTGGTGCTGAAGTTCATGACCGTGCGCATCGACGAGCGGCTGAAGAAGATCGAGAAGCGCAGGAAGCAGCGCGAGAAGAGGGCCAAGCGCAGGCCTGCCCCGACTGCCAGCGTATCGAGCGGCGGAGGCGCGCCGGGACGTCCTACCGTGCCGGTGGCGGATCAGATGATAGCGGAAGCGGCGGCCGAGAGCGCCGATAAGGAGCGATAACCATGGCGGAAACCAGGGGAGGAAGGCCCATCAGCGCCTCGCAGCAGCCGACGGGTACCGACAAGGCCTCGGCCGGCAAGAAGCAGTATTTCCGGCGCAAGAAAGTTTGCCGGTTCTGCGTCGAGAAGGTCGACGACATCAACTACAAAGAACTCAAGATGCTGAACGCGTTCATCACCGAGCGCGGCAAGATTGTTCCGCGGCGGCTCTCCGGCGTGTGCGCCCCGCACCAGAAGCGGCTGGCCGAAGCGATCAAGCAGGCGCGCAGCATCGCCCTGCTGCCGTTCACCTCGCCGATCTAAGGCCCAGGAGAGATCCGATGGAAGTCATCCTCAGAGAAGATATCGAGAAGTTGGGCAGCCGCGGCCAGATCGTCAAGGTCGCCTCCGGCTACGCCCGCAATTTTCTGCTGCCGAAGAAGCTCGCGGTAGCCGCCACCGCGTCCAACAAGAAGATCATCGAGCAGGAGCGGCTGGCGCACCTGCGCCGGGAGGCCAAGGAGAAATCCGCGGCCGAGGACCTGGCCCGGATGATGACCGGCGTGGTAGTGACCATCGCCCAAAAGGCGGGGGAACTGGAGCAGTTGTTCGGCTCGGTCACCTCCAAGGACATCGCCGAAGGTCTGGAGCAGCAGAACTACCACATCGAGCGGCGGAAGATTTACCTGGAGGAGCCGATCAAGCAGCTCGGCGAATTCCAGGTGCCCATCCGCCTGCACCGCGAGGTCACCGTCGAGATAACGGTCCGGGTGATTCCGGAAGAGTAGCCGCCGGTGATCCTGAGTCCCGAGCAGTACCCGTCTACCTCGACGCGCGAGTTGCTGCGGGCAGCCGCGCGGGGCGAGGTGGCGATCGACCATCGTTTCCTCCGCACCATCCTCGAACGCGGGGAGGCGGAGATCGGCGACATCCGGCGCTTCTTCGTGGAAGAGGGCCTGGAAGGCCGGCTGGACATCGACGAGGACCTGCTGGCCATCGCGCGCCATTGGCGAACGCCGGCGGCGGTACCGTTCCTGGTGGAGATTGCCAGGCGTCGTGAGTTCGCCTTTCCCGACGAGCTGACCGAGGCGTTTGTGGAGCTCGGCGCGGCCTCCGTGGAACCGCTGCTGGAATTGTTCGAGGAATCGCACAACTCCGAGGACGTCGCGTTCACCCTGGCCGCGCTTCACTCCCGCGACCCGCGCGTTCTGACGGTGCTGACCGGCGAGTTGGACATCGATCCGGAGGACGGGGCGATGCTCCTCGGCATTTGCCGCGATCCGGCGGCCCTGCCGGCACTCGAGGAGGCGCTGGCGAAGTCCCCTCCAGGCGACAACCCTCTGCGCGAAGGATTGACCCACGCCATCCAGGAGATCGAACGCGCCGGGCCGGCCGAAGAGGCTGAGCTCTACGACATCTGGCCGGAGTATCCCGAAGAGGACGAGCCGCACTTTGAAGTGCTCGACGACCGGGAATTGATCGATTTCCTGGCCAGCCCGGTAGCGGAATACCGCGCTCATGCCGTCCTGCTGCTCGCCATGAACGGGCTCGAGGGCGACGTGCTGGGGCGCGTTTTCGAGTTGGCGAAGAGCGACCCCGACGCGGGCGTTCGGGGAGCTTGCTGGGAGGCCCTGGATGGATCGCTGGAGCAGCCCGGCGTCCGCGAGGCCATGCTGGCGCGGCTGGAAGATCCCACCGTGCCGATCGCGGAGCGTTGCGGCGCGCTGGTGTCGCTTGCGATGGAGAGCGGGGAGGTCGAAGCCGTCCACCGCTGCATCCTGGAGTTCTACGAGATTCCGGAAGCTCGCGCCCAGGCCATCAAAGCCATGTGGCATTCGATGGACCGCCGTTTCGCCAAGTACATACCGCCGCACCTGGACGATCCCGATTTCGAGATCCAGAGACAGGCCGTTTGCGCGGTGGGTTGGCTGGGCCTCGCTCCGGAACTCGACCGCGTCGAGGAGCTTTTCGAGGACGAGGACCTGCGGGACGACGCGCTCTGCGCTTACGCGTTAGCGGCCCCCGGCACGGTCACCGCCCAACGCACGCGCGCCCTGCTGCGCAAGATCGACGAACTCGCCGGCGGCCTCTCTCACGACGAGGGCCACCTAGTCCGCAAGGCGCTCGACGACCGCCTGCTGCTCCACCACCAGCCTCCGATTTTCGAAGGTGTGGAAGACCGGGAGGAAGAGCCGTTGGCCCCTGCGGTCTCCACAAAGGTGGGCCGAAACGAGCCCTGCCCCTGCGGCAGCGGCAAGAAGTACAAGAAGTGCTGCGGAAAGTGAGTCGGCCCGATACTGTCTGCTTTGAGCCGTTGTGAAGTCGGGCCTTCGGGCCTGCCCCACCCAACACTACCCCGGCCGTAACTCCAGCACCAGGGCGTCGAGCGCGATGTTCTTCTGGATGTTGCGGCGCACCAGCTCCGCGAGCTCATCCACCTTGGCGACCGCTTTCCGCAGCCACGGAAAGCTGACGCGCCCGGCCAGGGCCGCGAGTTGGTCGCGCAGGTCGGTGTTTCGAATGCCGGTTGCCCCCTGCTGGAGCAGCAGCACGTCGTCGATCAGAGAATACAACGCCCGGAGCAGGAGTTCGAGCTTCTCCTGCCGGCTGGCGGGAGACTCGGCGTACTTCACCCAGGCGGCAAACGGCGCCGCGCCGGAGGCCACCTCGAGCAGCGTAAGCATGGCCGCGCGACGCCGGTCGTAGGCTTCCAGGTCGAGCGAAACCGCCAAGCCCGGGCTGCCCTGCGCCAGCGCGATGCGCCGCTCCACGTCATCCAGCTTCCGCGAAGCGACGAAGTGGCGCATCTCCGCGTCGCCGAGCGGGGCCAGGTGCATCCAGATGGAGCGCGAGCGGATGGTCGGCAGCAGGTCGTAGGGGTTGGCGGCGGTCAGGAACAGGATCAGGTAAGGCGGCGGTTCTTCGAGCGTCTTCAACAGCGAGTTGGCGGCCTGTTCCCCGGCGCGGTCGATCTGGTCGATCAGGAATACCCGGCGCTGGCCTTTGAGGGGCCGAAACTGCGCGCGCTCCTTGAGCAGGCGCATCTGAGGAATCGAGATCTGGCGCAGCGGCCCATCCGGCGCGAAGGAGACGAAGTCTGGATGCGAGGCGAACAGCAGCGGGTCCTCATTGCGTTTGTCGGCCGGCCACTTCTCGCGCCCCGCTACGATGTCCAGGTTCCCGACGAGGCTCAGATCGTCCTTCTCGATGCTCTCGGCGCCGCCCAGCAGCCGCGCGGCGAAGCGCCGTGCCAGCGTCGCCTTGCCCACGCCTTCCGGCCCGGCCAGCAGAATGGTCTGCGGAATGCGCCCGCTCTCGAGCATCTGCTCGAGCGAGTCGGCCAGCGCGCGGTTGCCCCAGAAATCCTCAAACATGAGACTGGCTCACCAGCGGGCGCACCGCGTCCCAAACCGCGCCTGCCACGGTCTCTACATCGGCCCGGCCGTCGATCACATGAAAGCGTTTCGGCTCCCGCGCGGCCATGACTCGATAGGCCTCGCGCACTTCGCGGTGGAATTCCGCCGCCTGCTCGTCCATGCGCGTTTCGGAGCGGCTGAGCTGGCGCTCGCGCGCCCGCGCCAGGCTGGTTTCGGGGTCGATATCGATCAGCACCGTCAGATTGGGAACCAGGCCGTGGCAGGAGACCCGGTCGAGCGCCAGCACCGCCTCTTCGCCCAGCCCGCGCGCGTAACCCTGGTAGGCCATCGAGGAATCCGTGAAGCGGTCCGAGAGCACGATCGCCCCGCGCTCGAGCGCCGGAAGGATCAGCTCCTCGACGTTCTGGGCGCGGCTGGCGAAGTACAGCAGCAGCTCCGGCGTCGCGCGCAGGTCCTGGTTGGCCGAGTCCAGCAGAATGCGCCGGATCTGCGCGCCGATGCGCGTGCCGCCGGGCTCTACGGTCTCGATCACCTCGCGACCTTCCCGGCGCAGCCGCTCGGCCAGCAGCCGCATTTGCGTGCTCTTGCCGCTGCCGTCCCCGCCCTCAAAGGTGATGAACACGCCGCGCCGCTCAGTCATAGACGTAGTGCAACACTTTCTTGAGGTCCTCCCAGGCCTCGCGCTTGGCGGCCTGGTTGTAGGCCCTGAGCAGGTAGGAGGGATGGTAGGTCGGCATCACCGGGACGTCGCGCCACTTGAGCCAGTTCCCGCGCAGCCGGGTGACGCCCTCCTTGGTGTTCAGCAGCGCCTTGATGGCGGTGGCGCCCAGAACGCAGATGGCCTTCGGCCGGATGGCCTCTAGCTGGCGGAACAGGAACTGGCCGCAGATCTCCATCTCNNGCCGTGTTCTCGATCATCTGCGTGAGCAGTTGCCCGGCGCGGCCGACGAAGGGGATGCCCTGGGCGTCTTCATCCGCGCCCGGCCCCTCGCCCACGAACACCAGCTTGGACTGAGGATTGCCGACGCCGAAGACGATCTGCGTGCGCTGCTGGTCGAGGCGGCAGCGATGGCAATCGCCGAGATCGGCGCGGATCGCGTCGAGGGTTTCGGGGCCGCTTGCTGACGCGCGCGGTTCGGTGAAGAGGGTTTGAGGGGGCGGCGGGGTTCTGCGGTAGAGAGACTTCATGCCCAGGTCTTGGTAATACTCCAGGTATTGGCGCAGCAGTTCAGGATGCATCGCGCAGCTTCAGCAAGTGATCGAAGATCCGGTCGGCCACCTCTCGCTTGGGAGCGCGAGGCAGCGCCACGGCTTCTCCGGTGCGCAGGACCAGCACCACCTCGTTGTCGTCGGAACCGAAACCGGAGCCCTCCCGATCGACGCGGTTGCCCACCATCATGTCGCAGTGCTTGGAGGCGAGCTTGCGGCGGGCCTCCGGGAGCGGGTCGCCCGTCTCGGCGGCGAAGCCGACCAGCAGCCGCTCGCCCTTGGTCCGCCCGAGCTCGGCCAGAATGTCCGCGGTCGGTTCCAGGTCCAGCGTAAGCCGCTCTTCGCTCTTCTTGATCTTCCCCGCCGCTGGATGCTTGACGCGATAGTCGGCCACCGCCGCCGCTTTCACAATAATGGTTGCCTCGGGCAGATGCTGGAGAACCGCCGCGCGCATCTCTTCCGCCGTGCGCACCTTCACCACGGAAACCCCAGCGGGCGGACTCAAATGAACGGGGCCGGAGACCAGAATCACGCGGGCGCCCCGCGCGGCTGCGGCCTCGGCGACCGCGTAGCCCATTTTCCCGCTGGAGCGGTTGGACAGGAACCGCACCGGGTCCACCGGTTCCTCGGTCGGCCCGGCGGTCACGAGCACCGTCTCCCCTTCGAGATCGCGCGGGCGGCCAAGCGCCGACAGCACCACCGCGGCAATCCGAGCCGGATCGGCCAGGCGTCCCGGCCCCACCATGCCGCAGGCCAGGGCTCCTTCTTCCGGATCGACGATGGTGTGCCCGCGCCCGCGCAAGGTCTCGAGGTTTCGCCGCGTGGCCGGGTGGTTCCACATGTTGGTGTTCATCGCCGGCGCCAGCACCACCGAGCCGGTGAAGGCCAGGTACAAGGTCGAGAGAAAGTCGTCCGCCAGACCGTTGGCGAACTTCGCCAGCAGGTCCGCCGTAGCGGGCGCAACCACCAGCACCTGTGCTTCCTGGGCAACCCGAATGTGCTCGACGGCGCTGGCCAGCGTTTCCTCGCCGGAGGCCGCGAACATATCCGTAATCACTTTGCGCGCCGTGAGGGCGGCGAAGGTGAGCGGACGGACGAACTCCTGCGCCGCGCGAGTCATCACCACTTGCACGGTGACTCCGCGCTCCATCAGCGCACGGGCAAGCTCCGCGGCTTTGTATGCCGCGATCCCGCCCCCGATGCCGAGGATCGCGTTCTGGCAGGCGAAACCGCCTGTCCCACTCTGGCCCACAGGTCGATTCTCCTTGTGGCACAGGCGGTTCCGCCTGCGTCTCCTAGATCTCCTCGGCGGGGACCGGCTCTTCCGGCGGCGAAGGCGGCGCCGCTCCCGGATCCTCGTACTTCACCAACCCGCGCCGGACCTCCTCCATCGCGGTGATCGTCGACTTCTTCGAAGTCGTCGGCAGGAACGGGCGCGACCCGCCCTGAAGCTGCCGCGCCCTCTTGGCGGCGACAATGATGAACCGGTAAGTGCTCTGATCCGGGTCGTCCGGAATGGAAGCAACGATATTGTTGGGAGTCGTCTTGTTGTCGGGCATGTCAAAAACCTCGGTCAGGCAAACGTCCCCAGGATGCGCTGCACCTGCTGCTCCATCCTGGTGCGCCGTACACGCTCGGCCTTCACGATCGCAGCCAGCGTGTCCACGGATTTCTCCAGATCCTGGTTCACCAGCACGTAATCGTACGCGCCGTAGTTCCGGATTTCCCGGGCAGCCCCGCGAAGCCGGCGCTGGATGACGTCCTCGGCGTCCTCCGAGCGGGCGCGCAGCCGTGTTTCCAGGTCGTTGCGGGAGGGGGCCAGGATGAAGATGCTTACCGCGTCCGGAACCCTGACCTTCAATTGTCCCGCACCTTGCACGTCGATGTCCAGCAACAGGTCCTTGCCCTCGGCCTGCGCGCGCTCCAGAATGCCGCGGTGCGTGCCGTAGTAATTCCCAAACACCTCGGCGTGTTCCAGGAACTCGTCGCGGGCGATGGCGGCCTCGAATTCCGGGCGCGAGACGTAGTGGTAATCCTGGTCCTGCCGCTCCAAGCCGCGTGGCGCCCGAGTCGTGTAAGAGACTGAAAACAGGAGTCCTTCGTCCTGCGCCAGCAGGCGGCGAAGCAACGTGGATTTCCCCGAACCAGAGGGGGCGGACACCACGAATACGATGCTCATTCCAGGTTCAATCCCTGTTCGCGGATCTTCTCGATTTCCGCCTTGGCGGTCAGCGCCAGCTCGCCGATCTCCAGCCCGTGCTCGCCGCCTGCGGTGGATTTCGAAAGGATGGTGTTGGTCTCCCGCTGCATCTCCTGAAGCAGGAAATCGAGCTTCTTGCCGACTTCCCCGCCCGCCGCCAGCAAGTCGTCCAGTTGCACCGCGTGAACCTTCAGCCGGGTCAGCTCTTCGCTGATGTCGCTGCGCTCCACCAGCAGCGCCACTTCCTGCGCCAGGCGCTGCGGATCGATCGCGGCGCGGCCCAGCAACTCGTCCAGCTTGGCGGTGAGCCGCGCCTGGAATTCCGGCACGGCCCGCGAGCGAATGTTCTCCATCTGCCGCGCGCACTGGAGCACGGTGGTGTTCCGCGCGCGCATATCGCCGGCGATTTCGCCGCCCTCGCGCTCGCGGAACTGGTCGAGCAGGTCGAGCGTGTCTTCGAGCACCGCCACCAGCATTCGCTCCAGCCCGGGGTCCGGCTCCTGTTCCGAGGTCTCGAACACCCCGGAAACCTGGAACGCCGCGTTGAGGTCCGGGTCCCCCTGGAAACCGTGGACGGCGGCGGTTCTGCGGAAGGCCATGATGTAGGCTTCCACAAAACCCTGGTTGACCGTTACGGGCGTCTGCGTGCGCGGGCCGGTCACCCGAACCTGGATCTGCACGTGGCCGCGCAGCACCCGGCGCTTGACCGCGTTGCGCAGCGCGTTCTCGAACGGATCGAGCTCCGGCGGCATGCGGAAATGCAGGTCCAGGCCGCGATGATTCACGCTCTTCGCGCTGATCGCGATCTCGCGATCCTCGGCCAGCCTTCTGACGCGGGCGTAGCCCGTCATACTACGGGGAGTCATAAGTTCACCACCGAATCCGGCTCCAGGAATTGCAGCGTGTGCAGCCGCTGGTAGATTCCCCCGCCGCTCACCAACTCTTCGTGCGTGCCCACTTCCGAGATGCGGCCCTGGTCCACCACCACGATCTTGTCGGCCCGCCGCACCGTCGACAGCCGGTGCGCGATCACGATGACCGTGCGGCCGGTAATCAGGTTTCCCAGCGCGCGCTGCACCAGCAGCTCCGACTCCGTGTCCAGGTGCGAAGTAGCTTCGTCCAGAATCAGGATGGGCGCGTTTTTCAGCAGCGCCCGGGCGATCGCAATGCGCTGCCGCTGGCCTCCGCTCAGCTTCACACCGCGCTCGCCGATTACCGTGTCGTAGCCCTCCGGCAGCGCCAGAATGAACTCCTCGGCCAGGGCGCTTCGGGCCGCCTCGCAGACCATCTCCGCGGTTGCGCCCGGCTTTCCGTAGCGGATATTGTTGGCCACGCTGTTGTTGAACAGGAAGGTATCCTGCGCCACAATCCCAATCTTCTCGCGCAGCGAGGCCAGATCCAGATCGCGCACGTCCGCGCCGTCGACCAGCACTCGCCCTTCCGTCACGTCGTAGAACCGGGGCACCAGGTTCACTAGCGTGGTCTTGCCGGCGCCGCTCGGCCCGACCAGCGCCACAATTTCGCCGGCCTTGACTTCCAGAGCAATCGAGTTCAACAGGAAGCCGTTGGGCGAGGTCGGGTACCGGAAGCTGACGTCTTCGAACATGATCGACCGCTCGAACCGCTCCAGCCGCCTCGCGCCGGGCTTGTTCTTGATGTCTTCTTCTCGCGCCAGATATTCGAACACCTTCTGCGACGCGCCCAACCCCTGCTGGAAGATGTTGTAGATGCCGGTGAGCCGCTTGACCGGCTCGAACAACATCACCAGCGCCATCATGAAAGACGTGAATCCCGTGAGGTCCATCGACCCGGCCTTGATCTGGTCGCGGGCGTAGGTCAGCAGGGCCACGATCGTCAGCGCGCCGAAGAACTGGATCAGCGGAGAAGCCAGCGCCTGCTGCGCCGTGTAGCGCAGGCTGCTCCGCCGGAAGCGGCGCGCGGCCTGGTGAAAGCGGCCCGATTCGTATTCTTCCGCCCCGAAGGATTTCACCACCTGCTGGCCGCTGAGGCTCTCCTGCAAGATCTGGTTCATCTCGGCCGCGTCGTCCTGCGCCCGGCGCGTGGTGCGGCGGACGCGTCTGCCGAGCCGGGCGGTCGGCAACAGAACGAACGGGAACAAAATCAGGCTGATGACCGCCAGCCTCCAGTTCTTCTCGATAACCACCGTCAGCAGAACTGCCGCGGTAAATGCCTGCCGCAGAAAGTCCGCCAGCATGTGCGAGCTGGCCACCTGGATTTTCTCGATGTCGATCATGATGGACGACATCAGCCGCCCGGTGGAGTGCGTCTCGTAGAACTGCGCGCCGTGCCGCAGAACCTTGTCGAAGACCCGCTGGCGCAGGTCGGTGACCGCCGACAGCCCCGCGTAGTTGATCAGCACGCTGCCCAGGTAATCGCACACTCCCTGCACGAAGAAGGTGACCAGAATCGCATAGGCGATCATGGTCCAGACGTTGTGGATCCAGCCCGGAGTGAGTTGTTCCAGGAAGACGGTCTTTTGGATGATAGGAATGGTGAACAGGTTCACCGGAAGATCCGGCACGCCCGGCTGGAGCACTCGGCCGAGCACCTGGCCGATCAGGAGCACCGTCATGCCGTGCGCCGCTCCCACCGCGGCCATCATCAGGCAGGCAAGCACCAGCGCGTACCAGTACGGCGCGGCATAGCGCAGCAGCCTGCCGAACTCCTTCATGCGGCAACCCTCAAGCGATCGAGTGCGGCCAGCGCCTCGCTCACCGCGATGCCGCCAATGTCGCCGCGCGCGATCAGGACTTCGGAGGCGGACTTCCACGGCGCCCACACCTCCGGGTCGGACGCGCCGAAAACCACCACCGACGGCACCTGAAACGCCGCCGCCATGTGCGCTGGACCGGAGTCGTTGCCGATGAACACCGCGGCGCCGGCGACGAGCGACTTGAGCTGGCTGAGCGGAGCCCCGAGCACGGTGCGGTAAGCGCCGAAGGCGCTCACATCCTCACCCGCGCCGGCAATGAAGACGGGCTCGATGCGCCACGTGTCTCGCAGCCGGGCGGCTAGTTCCAGGAATCGATCCGCGGGCCAGGTCTTCGAGGGAGCGGAGGCCACCGGATGCAGGACCGCGTAGGGCGCCCGTGGCGCAGGCGGTTCCGCCTGCGTCCGNNGGAATGAGAACGTTGTACAGCCTGGAGTACCAGTGATGCGCAAACCCCGCGCGGAAGCGCGCCCCGGAGAGTCTGGTGAGAATCAGGCTGCGGGTTCCGCCGTGCAAATTCAAGCACAGGTCCGGCCGCCATCCCGCCAGTTCGCGGAGAGAAGGCGCCAGGAGCCCGTCCAGATCGGGATTGCCTTCGAAGATCGGTTTGAACCGTTCTTCCACGACGACGATGACCTTCAGGTCGGGCCGGCTCCGCTTGAGAAGTTCCAGGGCCGGCGTCGTCAGCACGCAGTCCCCCAACGAACGCAGGCGAATCACCGCCACCCGAGCGCCGCTGGGGAGCCGCTCCAGTATTGTAGCCATGCAGACGGGCTTACTCTTCGATCTTAGCCTCGTCGATAAGCATCACCGGGATATCCTCCCGGATGGGGTAGACCCGCTTGCACTGCA
>PLEM01000157.1 GCA_003137035.1 Bryobacterales bacterium
TCTTCTTCTTGTCCAGCCCGTACGCCAGCGCCGCCGCCGTCGGCTCATTGATGATGCGCATCACTTCCAGGCCCGCGATCTTGCCCGCGTCCTTGGTGGCCTGCCGCTGCGCGTCGTTGAAGTAAGCCGGCACCGTGATGACCGCCTGAGTGATCTTCTGCCCAAGATACGCCTCGGCGGCCTCCTTCAGCTTGGTCAGGATTAACGCCGAGATCTCCGGCGGCGAGTACTTCTTGCCCGTGATCTCGACCCGCGCGTCGTTGCTGTCGCCGCTTACCACTTTGTACGGCACCAGCTTCATTTCCTCGCTGACCTCGGCGAAGCGGCGTCCCATGAAGCGCTTGATCGAGAACACCGTGTTCTCCGGATTGGTGACCGCCTGGCGCCGGGCCACCTGGCCCACCAGCCGCTCCCCGCTCTTTGTGAAGCCCACCACCGAAGGCGTAGTGCGCCCGCCTTCCTGGTTGGGAATGACAACCGATTGGCCACCCTCCATGACGGCCACCACCGAGAATGTCGTTCCCAGGTCAATTCCAATAATCTTGCTCATGTCCCTCCAAGCCTCCTAATATAATGCTAGATGACCTTCAACCTGCGGGCGGCCATGGTTGCCGCCATCATTAGCACAATTCCATTATCAAACTTTAGTGGCGCATTGTCAACTTGCCTTGCGGCGCAACCCCCTTCACAGGAGCTGCTGGTCGCTGCAGCCGCTGATCTTGCACCGCTTCAGGAGCCACTGACCCGGGCTTTCGAGCAAGCTTCCGGAATCCGGATCCGCTTCGTCCTGGGCTCCAGCGGCATGCTCAGCCGCCAGATTGAGCAGGGCGCTCCCTACGACGTGTTTCTCTCGGCGAACGAGAACTACATTACGGAACTCGCCCGCGCCGGGAGACTGGTGCCGGACTCGGTGCGGACCTACGCCTCCGGCCGGATCGCGCTGTGGTCCAAGGACGGGCGCATCCAACGGCTGGAAGACCTGCGCAATCCGCGAGTCCTCCACTTGGCCATCCCCAACCCGGCGCATGCGCCATACGGGGTCGCTGCCAAGGAAGCGCTTTTGAATCAAGGGCTTTGGAAGGAACTGCAACCCCGTGTGGTGTTCGGAGAAAACGTTCGCCAGGCTTTTCAGTACGCCCAAAGCGGCAACGCCGAGGCGGTGATCACGGCCTGGTCCCTGGTCTTTAGCCAGGGAGCTACCCTCTTGCCAGACAAGCTGCATTCGCCCATCTGGCAGACTTGCGGGATGCTCGCCTCGACGCGCCAGGCCGCCGCCGCCCGCCGGTTCCTCGATTTCCTCGCCGGCCCCGAGGGCCAGCGCATCCTCCAGGCAGGCGGGTTGTTCCCTCCGGTCAAGCCGCGCGTGGCCGGAAAATAGTTAACAATAATTAGCCGCTCCGTCTGGCATCCTTCTGGAAACATTTGCGTCCAATTTAGGCAGAAGCGGCTGGGCAAGCTTCCTGGGCATCGAGTGGCAGGGTTTCCGACTCCGGATCTCCCAAGCCCGCTTGCGAATGAATCCCAAGGAGGGGCTTCGATGAAAAGCAGGTTTCTGATCGCATTCGCTGCTGTGGTGGCGTTGGCGTCGGTGTCGGCCTACGCCCAAACCAGCATGCGCGTTTCCGTTCCATTCGAGTTCACTGTTGGCCGGACCGTTCTCCCGGCCGGCGAGTACATCGTGCAAGGGAACACTTCCCTGGGCGGAGCGAGTCTCCAGACCGCTCATGCGGGTCCCGGAGCTTACGCCCTTGCGGTCCCGGCGGTTCGCAACAACGCGCAGGATCAGCCGACGCTGGTGTTCAACCATTACGGAAGCAGCTACTTCCTGGTGAGCGCCTGGTGGGGAGCTTCCACGCAAGGGCTGGAGTTCCCAAGAACCAAGACCGAAATCGAAGCCGCAAAAACCGCGGGCGTCCGCCGGCCTGAGCACCTAACTCTGCTGGCTTCCCGCTAACCGGAATCGCGCACCATCGACAAGGAGGGGTTTCCATGAGAGTCAAATGGTTGGTCACTTCACTTATGCTTGCAGTGCTTGCGGTGGCGCCTGGCTTCGCCCAGACCGCCCCAGCGCTGCGGGTCTCACTTCCGTTCGAGTTCACGGTCAACAACACCACGATGCCAGCCGGCGAGTACTGGATTGGCGACAGCGGGCTTCCGGGCGCCAGTCTGCTGGCCATACGTAGCAGCGACAGCCAGCATAGCGTCTTCTTCACGGCGAGCGCGGTGGTTCTGAGCGCCACGCCGGATCAATCCACCGTCGCTTTCGACAGGTACGGGGGCAGGTACTTTCTGCGGAGCATCTCGTGGGCGTCCCACGATTCCGGTGCGGAATTGGCGATGTCCAAAACCGAGAAGGAACTCTCCAAGACGGCCAGTGCACGCCGGCCTGAACAAGTCACGCTGATGGCCTCCCGCTGACCAGCTTCCTCAACCGCGTGAGGCGGGCGGTGTCGCCCGCCTCCGTTTCCAGGTCCCCGTCGCCAAATTGTAAGGGTCCTGTAACTTCCCCACAACGTCTGTAGCCCCGCCCCCGGATGGTACGTCTTAGATAGTGTAGGATGGCTGGTCCGGTTACTGGGCCTCGCACTGCGCGGGGGATAGAGGACGCCGGACGCAGCCCTTCCTAAGAAGATCAATAAGGAGGGGTTTCAATGAAACTCAGATGGTTGGTTACTTTGGCCGCACTGGCCACGCTCGCAGGAGTGTCGGCTTATGCGCAGATTGGGTCGACCCTGCGGGTCAGCGTCCCATTCGAGTTCACCGTCAATAACACTGTCCTGCCGGCCGGCGAGTATTCGATCAGCAGCACCGGGCTCGATAACCTCGGCATAACGGCCATGCGCAGCAGCGACAACCAGCGCGTGGTTCTCTTCACCGGGAACTCGGCGTCGCGGAACACTCCGGTGGATCAATCCACCCTCGAGTTCCACCGTTACGGAAACAACTACTTCCTGGCGGATATCTGGTGGGCGGAGGGCGCTTCCGGGCTGGAACTTCTGAAATCCAAGACTGAGAAGGAAGTCGCCAAGACGGCCAGCATGCGGCGGCCGGGCCGAGTCGTGCTGCTGGCCTCCCGCTAACAGCTACTTCAAACGGGTGGGGCAGGCGGTTTCGCCTGCCTCTCCTACGCTTTCGGGTGCGCCTTGTCGTAAACCCCCAACAGGTCGGTGAGCGATACCTGCGTGTACTTCTGGGTGGTGGAGAGCCGCGCGTGGCCCAGCAGTTCCTGGATGGCGCGCAGATCCGCCCCGTCGCTGAGCAGGTGCGTCGCGTACGCGTGCCGGAAACTGTGCGGGTGGAGCGACGGATCGCCACCCACCAGACGGGCGTATAGTTTGACGATCCCTCGCGCCCCGCGATCGGTGAGCCGCCGCCCGCGGTGGTTCAGGAACACGGCGGTCTCCCGCGGATCGCCCGCGCGCTGCGCCAGGTAGCGCTCCAGCGCCGCGGCGGCTTTCGAGCCGAACGGCACTTGCCGCTCCTTTTTTCCTTTGCCGCGAACCAGCAGCCAGCGCTCGGCCAGGTCCACATCGGCCAGGTTCAGCCCGGCCAGTTCGCTGATGCGGATGCCGCAACCGTACAGCAGCTCGAAGATGGCCAGGTCGCGCGCCGGATGCGGTCGCTCGAGTTTCCCCGCCGCGATCTGGTCCAGCAGCGAGTTGGCCTGCTCCGCCGTCATCACCCGAGGCAGCGTCTTGGGCGCCTTGGGGGTGCGGATGAGGCGCGCCCAGTTGACTTCCGCCAAACCCTCGCGGATCAGGAAGCGGGACAAGGAGCGCACCGCGGCCACCTTTCGCCGCATGGACACGGCTTTCAGTTTGCGCCGGTAGAGATCTCCGAGCCACTCGCGCAGCGCCAGCCTGTCCAGCGCCCCGATGCCCGGCGCGTCTCCCCCCGGCGGCGTGAAGTACGCGACGAACTGCCGCAGGTCGCTCGCATAGGCGCGTAGCGTGTGCGCCGAGACATTCTGGCGCTTCAGTTCGTCGAGAAACAGGCCGACTTGCCGCTCCAGTTCGCTCACGGATTCCACTGGTGCCCGGGGTGGGACTTGAACCCACACNNCAGTACACTCTGTCCCCCCGTGGAAAGAGTGTACTGTCGCGGGTTTTCTCTACACCAGATACTTCACCAGCAGCACCTCGTTGCCCTTCTCGTTGTAAATCAGCTCGTCGACCAGGTTGCGCGCCAGCAGGATGCCGAATCCTCCCGGCCGGATTCCGCGCTGCTCCCGCTCCTGCACGTGCTGCCACGGCTCCCCAGGCGGGTTCGACACGGCCGCGTGCGGCAACTCCTCCATCGAAAATCCCTCCCCGGGATCCGCGATGTGGTACAGGATCGCCCGGCTCGTCCGGATGTAGGTGAGCCGCAGCCATTTCTGGGAATCGCACTGCCCACCATGCTCGATCGCGTTCGCCAGCAGCTCGTGAAACGCCATGGCCACCTCGTCGCGCTGCGGAGCCGTGAGGCTCACCTCCATTTCCCGCAGGAATTGGATCAGCCGCTCCGCCGTCCCCAGCCGGCAGCGCACCCGTAGCGAGATCCACGCCGGTTTTGCCGAGAGCACCTCGATGTCGTCGTCGCAGGCGGCCGCTGTGAGCGCCTGCGAAATCATGTGGGCCACGGCCTCCTGCGAGAACGGCTTGCTGAAGTAAGTGAAAGCCTGGTCGCGCAGCGATTGCACCACGCTCGAGGGCGTGCTCCCGCCGGTCATCACGATCACTCTGGTCCGGGGGCTCGCCCCTCGAATACGGCGCAGTAACTCCAGGCCGTCCATGCCGGGCATGCGCACGTCGGTGAGCACCAGATCGTACGGCGTGGACTCGAGCCGCTCCAGCGCCTCCCGGCCGTCGGAGGCTTCTTCGATCCGCCGGTCCGGCGAGGCCAGCACGGCCAGCAGCAGGCGGCGCACTGCCGCATCGTCGTCCACCACGAGAATCGATTGTTGCGCCATTGACCGCACGCCCCCGTAACCACAGTCTACCGCTACGTGGAGTCGGGGCCCGAGTCGTAATCCGTCCATAAGAGCTTTGCTCCTGGCCGCTTCCTGACGGGACTGTGAAAAAATCGCCTCGTACCACCGAAGAGGACAAGCTAAAGCATGT
>PLEM01000054.1 GCA_003137035.1 Bryobacterales bacterium
CCATGAGCGGGGCGGTCATGCCGAGGATGGTAGCGGTCTTCTGGGACCAGATGACGGCGTAGCACCCGAGGAGGAAGCCGACGGAGAGGCTTCCGGAATCACCGAGGAAGATGGTGGCGGGATTGAAGTTGTAACGGAGGAAGCCGAGCAGCGCGCCAGCGAGAGGAACGGTGGCGATGGCGAGAGCGTAGTTCCCCTGGAGAAAGGCGGCGATGAGAATGGTGAGGGTGGCGAAGAGTCCNNGTGAGGGGGATGGTCCACCAAACATCGAGCGGATGGCTTCCGAAGGTGGCGTGGACACCGGCCCAGCAGGCGAGGACGGCGGCGATGAACTCGGCAAGGAGCTTGTGCCAGGGGCGGAGGCCGAACAGGTCGTCGCAGAGTCCTACGGCGAAAACCAGGAGGAAGGAGGGCAGCAGTTTCCAGGCGAGCGGAAGAGCCCCTCGGGCGATATGGGCCCCCTGGAGCGGGGAGAGAAGCAGCATGCCCCAAGTGGCGACGCAGGCGATGAAGATGGGGACGCCTCCGACGCGGGGGACGGGATGAGTGTGGAGCTTGCGGAGATGGTCGGGGCGGTCGACGCAGCCAATGCGGAGAGCGAGATTGCGGAGCAGGGGGGTNNGGGGTGAGGAAGAAGGAGAGGATGAAGGCGGAAAGACCGGCCAGGAGAAGGGAGTACATGGAGGGGAACCCTAGGAGAAGCTATTCACTGCAGAAACGCGGAGGACGCAGAGAATACCTTGGGGGCATAAAGTTTGAAGAGAAGTCACTCAGCGCAGAGACGCGGCGGACGCAGAGAGAGCCCTAGCGGGCGGCCGAGATGGGATGCCGAGGATGGAGCAGATGCGCTCGATGCCGATGGGGAGGTCGTAGTGATCGAGAAAGGCTTGGCGGGCGCGGTCACCGGCCTGGCGGGCGAGGTCGGGGTCGGCGGCGAGTAAGTGGAGAAGGGAGACGAGGGCATCAGAATCGCCCGGATCGATCTGCCAGCCGCAGCGGAAGCGCTCGATGATGAGGGCGGGGGTAGCATCGCGGGGCCNNGGATGGGGCGGGCGGCGGCCATCAGGGCGTAGGTCTTGCTGGGGACAACACAGCCAAGAGTCGCGAGGTTCTGGGTAACGAGGCCGATGTGGCAGCCGGCGAGATGGTCACAAAGACGGCTGGCCTCCTGGTATCCAAGAAACGAGACGCGAGTGATTAGGGAGGCGTGGCAGAGGTTCTCCAGGACTTTGCGGCGCGAGCCCGCACCGGCGAAGACGAATCGGACGGTGTCGTCGGAGGCTAGGCGGCGCATGGCTGTGGCGATGGTCTCGATGTCGTGGGCGAGGCCGAGGTTGCCGGAGTAAAGGACGGTGAACGGCGGGGTTTTGGGCAACGGGCGGGGGCGAATCTGGCTGCCATCGGCCCAGTTGTCGGCGACATGGATTTTGGAGGCAGGGACACCGCGGGCGATGAGGCGATCGCGCATACAGGGGCCAAGAGCGATGATGCCGTCTGCATGGCGGCGTGAGTAACCGGCGAGGGCGCTGGTGGCGCGGGTGAGGAGTGAGCGTGGGCTCAGAACGCCGAGGGCGACGGCGACATCGGGGTAGACGTCCATTTCCCAAATGAAGTGGCGGGACTTGCGGAGCTTCTTGAGGAGTGTGCCAATCAGAGGAAGGAGGGGCGGTGTGGTCATGGCGACGACAATGTCGGGCCGGGCGCGGAGGCCGCGCCAGGCGGCACCGGCGTAGAACGACAGCCAGGAGGCGAGGCGGGCGGCGTGGGAACGGGAAAGNNGAGCGGTGAGGTGGCGGGCGAGGTCCGCCGCAAGCTGGCCGGTGGGGGCGGGATCAGGGTAGAAGAACTGGTTGAGAAGGAGGATGTTCACGGGGAAGGCAGAGCAATTAGTTCGTCATGGCGGGCGGTGTTCGAGATCTCGTATGACAACTCAGAAAGCAAACTGAGGCACTCGTTGTGGACTGCTGGACCGTGAGTACCGACGCAGATGAGGGGCCTCCAGCGCCCAAGTCTCTCCCACGCACCTTTCAGAGCCGCGGCCTCGGCGCCTTCGATGTCGATCTCGACGAGGCGTGGGGGCGGAATCTCACGGCGGACAATGAGATCGTCGATGGGAACGGCCTCAACTGTGATGTCTCCGCGAGACGAGATGACGGCCTGACCGCAAAAGATACCTTCGAGTTTGACGGCACGGTGAGGTATCGGGAAGAACACGAGAAAAAGCGGTGAAATCCTTGACTGTTGTCAGAATAGGGTGGATATAATATGACAGATGGCACGAGCCACCGACGTCCAGAAGGCCGAGCGGCTTAACCTCGCTCGAACACTGCTGCAGGAACACGACCACCTGCTCGATGCCGCCGAAAGGCTCGCCGGCTCCTGCTCCATCTCTCGGCATCAGGCCTACCGCTACCTGGAGCATGCGAAGCGGTTAACAGCGCCGGTTCCGGTCGGCGATGCCAAGGTAGCCGTCTTGCTGAAGCTCTCCCGCAGCCTCGTCCAACGACTCCGGATGTCTGCCGCCTCGACCGGACTGACGATGAGCGAGACCGTCAGCCGGGCGCTGGTGGCGGCTCTGAATCGCGTGGAAGGGCCTGGCTGACCGGTTGCCGGTTCAGCCAACCCTCCATCTGGAATGTCAATTTGCTGGGGGAGAAGTGGGTTCAAGCCTACGAACCACTCATTCCCAACAAGCGGTGGCCTGCCACCGCCGCCCCCCGTCGAGCTCGGAAGCCGGCAGGAGGTTGTGACTGAAAAAACCGGCCGCTCATTATGCGCGCGTTTCGTCTGAGAGAGTAGGGGGCACAAGCCCCTAAAAGGGCAAATTGCGATGGCGTCTCCGGATCTCGCGGACCTTGAGAGAAATCATGTACTCGTATGTCGAAAGCAGTCTGGAGTAATGGAATCCCGCTACGCCATCAAGAAAACCGAGGCGGAACAGGTACATGTAAAGGAATCGGAGGGTAGGGCGACAGGGGAGCCGGAAAGAGAGCTCCTTCAGGGCTCTTCGCCGACGTACCGGATCGGTTGTGAATAAGTCCGCAAGCGGGACTCGCGACTCTGACAGTGCTCTTAGCGTCTCTCCGGCTTCTGCCGAGGAATACCGATTGTGCTTCTCGAACCATGCTTCCAGTCCCTTGTTGAAACTGAAGTGGAGCAGATCATTCCGGAGGAGACCTTCGGAGCCGCCGACTACATAGCGCAGGTTGGCGGATCTTTCGAAGCTGAGAGCTTCCGGACGGAAGAGCCTGACCACCCATGTGGGGTACAAGCTGGCGTGCCTGAGCCAGCGTCCCATGAACATGTTGCGAATGCGGACGCGGTAGGCCACATGGGTGTCGCCGCCGGGGGCTGTCTTAGCGAGCATTTCATCGCGAAGCGCGGAGGCTGCAACTTCGTCGGCATCGGGGTTGAAGACCCAAGGGTACTTGAAGGGAAGCTGGAGCGAAGCCGTGCGATGATCGCGCTCGTTGTCGAAGCGCCGCTGGAAGACCCGGGCGCCGTGCGCCTTGGCGATCTCGACCGTGCGATCCGAACTGAAGGAGTCGAAAACGACGATATCGTCGCTCCAAGAAACCGAAGCGAGGCAGCGGGGCAGATTCAGCTCTTCATTCAACGTGAGTATGAGGACGCTGATGCTCATCCGCGTCTCCGAGGATGCGGGCCTTCATGAAACGGGCAGGATTGCCGGCGACAACAGTCCAGGGTTCGACGTTCTTGTAAACGGAAGAACGGGCGCCAACGACCGCGCCTTCGCCGACGGTGACGCCGGGACCGACAAAGACGTCCGCGCAGACCCAGGCGAAATCCTGGATTGTGATGGGGCTGGTCACCAGCGGCAATTGCAGCGAGGTGAAATCGTGAGTGGCGGCGCAGAGCAGGCTGTACTGGGAGACGGTTGCTCGACGCCCCAGCTCAATCGGAGCCACATTATAGCAGTCGACCGCCGGGCCCAAGCATGAGTCCTTAGCCATGGCAAGGTTCCAGGGAGCCCAAATCTTGACAGAGGGATGGATAACCGCTCCCCTTTCAATCCGCGCGCCGAAGACGCGCAGCAGCAGCCTCCGCCAGCCGTGGGCGAACTTAGGGGAGGGGCGGAAGAGTATCGTGCAAACGACGCCCCAGAGCGCGCGCAATACCTTGTTTCGGAGCGAGAAGCTGCTTGGGGGCGGTGCCGGATTAGTCGGAGGCATCGGGGATTGTGCCGTTGCGGCGAGCGACCACGCTCATCAGATTGCCAAGCGGGAACCGCGTGAAGTGGAACTCTCCACAGGAGAGACGTGTACTGGCGGCGACGACTCGCAGTGCGGAAGCGGCGACGGCGGCCCTGGCGATTCGGGCCGCCTTGCGAAGGAGATTTCGTTCGTAGCAGGTGTTCACCCGCACCGCCGAGAATCCGGCTGCTTCGAGGAGCCTGATCAGGCCGACTGAGGAAAAAACCCAGAGATGCTGCGGAGGGTCGTACCACTGCGGGACTCCCGGGAGCAAGTGCTCCAACCAGTCGCCAGCAACTCCCGTGTCGAGGAACAGCCAACCACCGGGTTCAGTGACGTCAGCGATGTCACTCAGTAATTGAGTAGGATCTGTTATGTGCTCGATGGTTGCCCAGAGCGTAACCGCGCGAAACCTCCCTAGAGCCGATTTCAGCGAGTTCAGGGTTCCCTGGTGGGCCACAACGTGGAGGCGGTCGCGAGCGTAGGCGACAGCAGTGTCCGACAAGTCGAGACCCTGCGCCCGAATACCGCGGTCAATGCACGCCTTGACGAAGAAGCCCCTTCCGCAACCGACATCGAGCAGGGTTGTTTCAGGCCCAGCGAATCGCTCGATGAGGCTGAGTTTTGCGCTCACGTCGCGGTTGGTTCGCTCTTGCGCTTGATCATACCAGCCGCCTTCCTCATCCGATTTGTGAAACTCGGAGTAAAAGTCCCGTAGTTGGTCGGCGCTGGGCTGCGGGGCGACAAACGCGGTTTCACAGCCGGTGCAGCGGTACATACGATACCCTCCGGAGATGAAGGCCGGCTGGGCCGCAAACTGGCAAATTGGGCAGGTCATCGGTCAGCGCGTTGTCGGATCACACGGGCTCGCATCTCCGTCGAGCACGCAGGCTGGTTTGGGGCCGCCGAGGACCCAGTCGTAAACATCCGCCATCTTCTCACCGATCTGGGCCCAAGAGTACTCACGCTCGACAAGAGACCTCCCCCTCGCACCGATTTCGCGACGCTCAGCAGGCGAAGCGGTCAGGAGCCGGCGCAGGGCACGTTCCAGCTCGACGGGTTCAGGCTCGATCAACTCACCGCAGCCAACTGGAGCGAGTTCCGGGAAGTGGCATTGGTGGGTGGCGATGACGGGCAGTCCCGCAGCCATGGCTTCCAGAATCGCCGTGCTGAAGCCTTCGGAATAGGAAGGCAGCACGAACATCGAAGCAGCACAAAGGGCGCTCCACTTCCCACGGTAATCGAGCAGTCCGGTAAAAGTGACGGAACACTCGAGATTCAATTCCGAGACGAGCTGGCGGACGGAGCGGAGGGTGTCTTCGTAATCGGGACCAGCCAGCACCAAGTGGGCGTCCGGGAAGGAGGGCTGAACGGAGGCCCAGACGCGACAGAGCATATGGATGCCCTTCTTGCGATGGATGCGGCTCAAGAACAAAACCAGATCGCGGCCGCGAAGGCCGGGATATTGTTCGAAGAACGCGTCTGGCGCTGTCTGCGGAATGGAGATGCCGTTCGGAATAACCGTGGCGGGAGGAGTGAGGCCGAAGGCACGATAGTCCCCGATTTCGGACTGGGTGAGAGCTCGGAGGCAAGCGGCGCGGTTGAGGTTGGGACGTTCGATCAGCAACGAGTAGAACCATTTCTTCCAACGTTTATTGCGGACGGCCCAGGGATCGAGCATACCGTGCGCGGAGACGAGGTACGGGACGCCCGCAGTGGAGGCAAGACGGCCAACGGCCATGCACTGTGGCTCCCAGATGCCGTGAATCTGGATGATGTCGCTGGAGGCGACGAGCTCGTGGAGCCGTCGGCGGAGCGAGCCACTTAGCAACTCCCAAGGGCGCCACGGCAAGATGCTCAGGTCTGCGTCGGGAACACAGTAGCTGGATGTGTCCTCTTCAGGGTCGCAGAACGCGACCAGGCGATTAGCATAGCGGCCTGTGCGAGAAAGGGCGCCCGCCAACTCTGGAACGGAGACGCTGGTTCCGCCTCCGCACGGGGCAATGCTGCGGATGACGTGGAGAGAGCGTCTCATTGACCGTGGCGGCGGGAGTGGCCGGCGAGACAGAGGCGCGCCGCCTCATCGGCAAATGCTTCGGGTGTGAACCGGCTAATGATTGACAAGGACTGGCGCCCCATGGCGAGGAGCTCGGCCGCGGAGCGATTGGCCGTTACGGACATAAGGCCTGCCATCTCCCGTATGTTGGCGGGGTCGAAGGTATGGCCGTTGAGGCCGGAGTGGACAAGGTCGGCGGCACAGCCGCAGCGATCGGAGGCCAGAACAGGCAGGCCGCAGCACATCGCCTCGTTGACCACCAGCCCCCACGGTTCACGCAGGCTGGGCAGAACGAAACAGCCGGCGGATACGTACTGCTCGACGAGGGACTCGCGCTCGTGGAAGCCGGCGAAGAGCACGTCATCGGCGATGCCCAGATCGATCGCCTCCGACCGGAGGGATTCCTCCAACGGGCCTCTTCCCACGATGCGCAGAGTCCACTGGCCACCATTGGACCGGTACGCCGCGAAGGCCCTTAGCAGGCCGGAAACGTTTTTCTCGGGCGCGAGCCGCCCGACGAAAAGAAAGACCGGCGGCACAGTATCGACCGGGTCCCGGAGGAGCGCGCGCAGAGAGGCCGCCTGACCGGTGAAGTAGCGGTTATCGACCACATCGTAGTACTTGGCGATCCTGTCCGAAGGAAACCCGAGGCGCTCCAGGTAGGAAACGCTGCGCTTCCCTCCGGCGATCGCGGCGCCGAAGAGGAGCCGGATCAGAGAGGATTTGACAAGTTCGACGGCTCGCACCCTGGGCTGGTCGCGCTCTTGGGATTCCGTCATGAGGATGCCGGCTCTCCGGTGAAAGCGCGTCCAGAGCGCCGCCGCGAGAGCGGGGAGAGAAGCGTAACCGGGCACGAAAACGGCATCGGGCCGGCGCCGGGAGAGCGCCTTCCACAGCCGGGCCGCGACCCTGAGCTGGCTGAGAGATTCGACTGTTCCGTCGCAGAGCGTGCAATGTTGGGTCAGCGCGGCTCTGTCCGCGTGCCAGCCGTTCACCTGGGAATGAGGCGCATATTCGATGGTCGTCAGCGAAACGCGAGCAGCCAGCGCCGCGGCGCGGGCGACGTGATAATGGCCGAAGCTGGACCAGACGAGCGCGACGCCGGGTCTGCTCGGGCTAGAGGGCTGAGCGTTCATCCTATTTGGAGCGGGGCAGGGCAAGTCCGCCCGGCGCGTTCCAGGGCCGCGAGCAGGCGATTCGAATACTCCGCGAGGGAGAATTGGGCCGCGCGCTGGATGGCATTGGCCGACATCCGTTCGAGGAGGCCGGGATTGCCGGCGAGAGATTCGAGGGCCGCCACGACGGCGGATGTGTCGCGGACGGGAACGATGTAGCCGTCGATGCCATCGCGCACGACACTGCCTGCGTTGGGGGTAGTAATGACGGGCAGGCCGGCCGCCATCGCCTCATAGCATACCGTCGCGGAGCCCTCGCACAACGAAGGCAGCACGAACACGTCGGCCCAAGCGTACTGGGCGGCCATCAAGGAGCGAGGCACGGACCCGGTCCATTGCAGGTTAGAGGCATCAAGGCCGATGCGGCGCGGGCTGGCGGCGAGTGGTCCCACCGCACGGAACTGCGCCAAGCCTTGCGCCATTCGAGCCGCTCGCAGGAGATAGGGAGCACCCTTGCGGAGGCCCACCTCGCCGACGAAAAGGGCGCGGATCGGAGTATGGACGGTCCTGCGAAGGACAGGCGCCCGAGCGGGGTCGTACCCGTACGGAACGACGACGCAGCGATCCACGGGGCCGTTCAGTCCGCTGATTCCAGCGCGGACGAACTCGGACCCGCAGATTATGAGATCGGCGGCGTGCCACTCTTCCCGCTCGCGTTGGGAGTACTCGGCCCACCGGCGATCCCGTGTCACGGGGACTGGCCATTGTGGGAAGCTGGCGGCCTCGGTTGCCAGGATGGAATCGAGAATCCGAGCCGGGGCGATGGTCTGTTCGACGACCGCGAGGATCCGGCGGCGGCGCGCCTCCTGGAGGAGCTCCAGCCCGGCGGAGTTGAACGTGTAGACTCCGGCCGCGTCGCCGAGTCCGTGTTCGACGGCGGCGGCGCAGAGAGCCTTGCCGGCCCAGAGATGGACCGCACTCTGCGACCGGGACGAGGCGAGGCGCCGGGCGAGAGCGTAGCGGCAGCCCAACACGGGGAGCGAGACGATCTTCTCAGGGGGGATGCCGCAAGGCATCCGGTCCGCCGCTCGCCGGAGAAGCGCCGGCGTGTGCTTGCCGAGGGCGGCCGGCAGGCGGGCCAACATGCCGAAGTCCCAAGAATCCGTGAAGAGCGTATCGAGGGCGCCGGCGGCGGAGAGTATCCGCGGCACGGCGTAGTGCATTCTCGCACCAAGTTGGGCGACGACGAAGCCCTGCCGGGCCTCATGCGAGGATTTGCTAGTTTGCCGGAGCATGAGGGTTGGAGGCTGTGGCAGCGACTGAGCGGAGCGAGAGTGCCAACCGATGGTTTCTCACCGCGCGCTCGAAGGAATCCGACATGGAGCGAGGTGTGGCTGTGGAAGCCTCGATGGTCCCAGCTAGAGGTTCTTGATCAGAGGCCTACCCGGGATGACGTCAGGGGAGATGAAGAGCTTTCGGATCAGCTCGGGCGCCTGCCTCGGGACAACGGCAGGTGTGCCATATTGAGCAAGATCGACGTGCTGCCATCGACGCACGATAGCGAGGAGCCGCTCCTCGTATAGGACGGACATGCGCTGGCCGGGTGGACCAGCATTGAAAAGCGGGGCGGTGATCGCGAAGACAACGGCTTCGAGATAGCTTGAGAACAAGCGAGCGCCCTTCCGGGTGAGCGAGTCTGACAACGGGACCACTCCGGTCATGCCGAACTGAATTACGGGCGCGCCCTTGGAACCGCCCACGCGGGAGCAGGGCGGCGGCTTGCCCGGTGGATCTGAAGCCAGGGAATGCCTTTGCGTGCGATGACGATGACGAGGAATGCGAAGACACCGATGCTGGGTATCCAAGCGATGGGCCAAGCCAACGGGTTGTTCATCTCGCTAAAGCCGAGAAGCCAGACGCTGACGCTCAGGACAACGCCGGTGACACCGGTGTAGCGATCGGCGTAGGTCTTGAGGATTCGCAAGAAGAGGCCAGTCCAAATGCTCCCGAGAACGACGCCCAGCGGGCCGGCGATGTAATAGTACTTCCCGATCAGTCCGGGCGCCGGCCCGGTCAAATAGCCCGCGGCATTGACGCATCGCGCGGTTCCGGCCGCTTGGTGGAAACGATCCCACGATTCCCCGGCTGGGTAGATCTTGTCGGGCCACCAGGTGCGGGGAATGCCGGCCGTGAACAACTCAAGCAGCATATGGCCCTGGTCGTAGGGGACCACTTCCGGGACAAACCGGACCGCTGCCAACGACATGCCAAACTCGGAGCCGAGGGGCGCCCCGCCCTGATCGGCCTTTGTGTAGGCGCTGAGACTTCGATTCAGGGATTCCCCGGACGAGTCGTTGGAGTGGAACTCGCCACCATACATGTTCCCGCGGTAGCTGGAGACAAAACCGACAAGGACTACAACCACAGCCGCACTCGGCAGTAGGACTCTGAGGGGAGGATTACTTCGCCTAAGCCCATACGCAGATCCAAGGACGAAGCAGGCCACCGTGATGACGCCGGAACGGGTGCCCGAGTAGATGCACCATAGGGTGAATAGGCCGGTTGCCGAGACGCTGAACAGGCGGAGAACCCTGAATCTCGGGCTGCTAGAAGTAGTGCAGAGAAGAACCATCAGCCCGAACGGAACCAAGGTCTCTAGTCCTACGATGTAATTGCTGATGTCCTTGTCTACCACCATGCGGCTTACCGCAAGATAATTTTGTAGCCCTCCCGAAGCTCCAATCACGTAATCATAAGCGAGCAGACCGCAGGCGAGCGCGGCGAAACCGAGCGCGACATAACGGAATGGGTTGTCGGATCCCGAGATCAGCGGCAGACCGCGGCCCAGCGAACGGCCGAGCGGCCTGGAGTAGCCGAACCAGACACCCAGACCGGCCAGGACGTAAAGAGCGAGCGTCCAGCTCAGAACGGACTCACCGTAAACGTCCAGCCAGTCTTGCCGGAACACGCATGCTTGAAAGACGCCGAAGAGGAGGTAAAGCGGCCAAAAAGTGTTCACCGGGTCGAGGAATCGCCAACCGCGATGGAACTCGCGCGCGTAGAACACAAGGGGAACGGCAATGATGAGACCTATCAGGAGCTCGAACATTGGCGAGGTGCTCCCTTCGCGTTGGGTCCGGTGTAGGCCGGCGAACCTTGCGCGGAGAAGTCCGGGACGGGCGGGATGGGCGATGGCGTTGAGCGAAGAACAGCATCGAAGGCAGCCACGACGGCCGGTTCCCAGTGATCGAAGGCAAACCGGTCGAGGAAACATTGGCGAATCGCGTTGCGGTCGAAGGCTCCGCCGCGGATGCCGGCCTCGATTTCGAGGATCCGGGCGGCGATATCCGCGGGATCACCCGGATCGGCGCAGGCGCCAAGGCGATGGCGGCCGACGAGCACCTGAAGGCCGGTGAAGTGGCTGGCCAGTATGGGCAACCCGCAAGCCATGTACTCCGTCAGGCGGCCGGGCCCCTGGAAGAAGTTACCCAAGTCATTGTTCACATGCAGCATGATGCCGATATCTGCGTTCACAGTGCGGGAGAACATCTGCAGGTAATCCAGGCGACCGAGACACGTTACGCGATCCTGGATGCCAAGACGGCCTAGGGTGGCGGACAGCCTGTCATCCAGTGCGCAGGTCATCGCCAGGCGGAAGCGCCCCGGAAGGCGCGCCAGCGCTGTGAGCAGCTGGCCTGTCGCGCGAAGATCTGACGGGGCGCCGTGGAGCATCAGGATGACGTCTTCAGAGGAACGACTGCCGAGTGCCCGGCGCCCTGCCTCGAAACGCCCAGGGATCGGCCAATTCGCAGGAAGATGCGGCGGTACCACCAGGACCGGGCAGCGCAGACGGTAGAGAGTACGAGTGATATAGGCGCGGTGATATTCGCCATTGAGGTGGCAGGCCGCGCGACGGGTGAGATGCCCTTCCAGGCGGCTGTAGCACGGATATGTTCCGGGGTCGTAGAAATCGTACGTGTGGTAAACGAGCCTTTTCCCGAAAAGCGGGCCGGCTAGGCCCAGGGCTGCCCGCGGCGCCAGTTGCTGGCACTGGAGGTAGATGACGTCGTAAGGGCCGAGCCGCGCGTGTTGGAGCCAGCGCTGGATCGCCAGCTCGGACAGTAGGCGGCTGCAGCTACCAGAGCAGACGTTATGGCGCCAACAGGCATACGGCAGGCACCGGTTTAGAACCGATTGGTGGACGTTCGGCGCAACCAGAGTCACCTTCCAACCGTTGCGAACCAGAACGGGAAGAGCCAGTTCTGGAAAAGGATTCGAACTCAGATCACGGATTGTAATGCAGATGAGCTTCTTCATGGCGCGATGCGCCGCTCCGGCGCAGCCCGAATCATCCGAAGCGCTCTCGAGCGACCCTAAGGAATCCTTTTACAGGAGCGGGAAGCTTGTTCCACCAAGGGGCCTTCAGGTAAGGGGAGACCCGCCATTGGTCCAGCGGCACGGGGGGTTTGATATGGCGGGGCTCAGCAAGAATGCGTCTGAAGAGATCGATGTACCGAGAACCTTGTTGAGCCAGACCGAAGGCAAGCGCCCCTTGGCGAGCGCCGCTGCTCAGGGACTCCAATTCCGCAGGGTTGCGCCAGAGCTGGAAGATGTGCTCGGCGGCGATGGAGAGCTTGTGAACTGGGAACAGCCGGCCTGTCCGGCCGTCCGTGACGATTAAGTCCGTGACGCCGGAGACACGCGATGCCACGGGTACGCAACCCGCGGCCATCGCTTCAACGACGGTCAGGCCAAAGCCCTCGAAGACCGACGGGAAGAGAAAGACATCGTGTTCCGCCATGAGTTGCGGGACGCCCTGCCGGGGTACTGCACCCAAGAACCGCACGCGACCACTAAGGCCTCGCTGAGCGAACAGGCGCTTGAGCCGACCAAGGTCCGGACCATCCCCCCCAACAGTGAGGGTGAGGTCCGCCCCCAATCCGAGGGCTTTCTCAAGGATTGCCGGCAACCACAATACCCCTTTCGACGCGTGTTCGACGCGCCCGAGACTGAGCAAGCGCAGTGTTGAACATCGCGCTGGGCGCTTCGCGCTGAGAAGCGGGTTCAACTCGACGGCGTTCGGAATGGCCATGGTCCACGCCGGATCGAAGCCATATCTTCGAATTAGATCTGAGGCGATGCGGGGCGAGACGCCGACAGTCGCGTGAACAGAATCGCGGATCGCCCGCGCCGCACGATACGTGGCGATTGTAATGGTGTGGGCGACCACGAACCTGGCGATGCTGGTCGGAAGATGGCGAGCGGTCTGCGTTTCCACGGGGTCGCCGAACACGCCATACATCACGAGACTGGGCCTTACCCGTGCAGCGTAGTCGATGATGGCAGCGGCCCGGAGTCGTGGATCATCGCTCTCCGTGCACAGAAGTTCGCCGAAGCTGAAATCTTCCGCACTTGCAATTTGCCGTGTCTCCAGTGCGTTCTGGCGCCCGGATGCAGCCCAGGTCAGATCCACGCCGAGCGGTTTGAGCGCGTACCGCAGATTCAGAAAAAAGCTATATGCGCCGCCCAGCATCGGACGGGCAAGGCCGAGAATATGCATTGATTCGCTGCCCTTCACGTGCCGCACGAACTGCTGTAGGACTCTGGTTTATTCAGACGCTACCACCGATGCGGACGCGACTAGCCATCGCTAGTGGGTCATTCTGAGTTCTGCCGTTACTGGTCTGAAGACACGTCGGCTTTGGCGGCAGCACGCCGGTGTCCTCCCAGAAGCCGCCATTGGGTGCGGAGAACCCGGTGCAGACCTTCGCGCAATTCTCTCCAGTGATACCGGCCATGCCGCGCCTCCACGAAAAACCCAACAACCAGATCCGCGCCGACGCGCAACGCCCGCGATGAAACGTTGCCGCGAAACTCGGGGTAGCGAGCGGCGAGTTCTTCCAGGATCGCCGCGAGTTGGCACAGGATCTCACAAGGTTGCGTGTTCTTGTAGGTCTCGGAGAGCTCCCACCGGCGGAACAGGCACAATGGCGTGGCGATACGAACCGAATCGAACTCGGCGTAGACCCGCATCGTGAAGTCGTAGTCGAACGAATTGCCGTATGCACGCCGATACGGACCGGCCTCGCGCCACACCCGGCGTGTGAATGCAATGTTCGTTGGCGAAATGCAATCGACGCGGAGCGAAGCCGGGGAGAGACCGCGCCGCCGGACGATCCATTCGACCGGGCCGGTTTCCGGCCATTCGTAAGCGCCCAGGCCATCCCACAGGACGTTGTCGATGGAAACGAATTCCGCGGCATGGAGGGCCTCGACCGCATACTCCAGGCAACGCGGCGCCAGCTCATCGTCGTCGCACAGGGGTTTCACAATCGCTCCCGAACTGGCGCCGATGCAGGCGTTGAAGTTTTCGAGGATGCCGAGGTTGGAGGGCTGGACCACGGTCCGGACGCGCGGGTCGGGGTACCGATTGCGGATCAGTTCCGCATAGTCGCAGGGGCCGGCGTCGAACGACACGACAATCTCGAAGTCCTGCAGCGTCTGTCGCAGGACGCTGTCAAGCGCCCGGCACAACACCTGCGGCCGGTCGTAGGTGGGAATGCATACGGAGACGAGCGGCATCGGCCGTTCTCCGGGGCCGTTTGCAGCCGAGTCAGGCGGATGCGGCATGGCTTGAGAGGCGCGCCGGGCGCGCTGTGTACAGGAGTTGCCAGCCAAAGAGGCCGGGGAGCAGAAGGGAAGCGGCGCGGTCAGCCGGACCGATGAGCACCTTCGGGATCTGGCGGCGGAAGGGGATGGGCAAGAATCCTTCCACGCATTGCCGGACAATTTCGTAGCCATTGTCGACGAGCACACTCCTTCCACTTCGGTAAGTGTAGAAGCGGAGGTGGGTCCGGTCGAGAATGCCGATTTGAGCGTAGTCGAATCGCCCGGTCAGGAAATCCAATCGCTGGCGCCAGTAGAGCACGTTCGGAAGCGCGACAGCCAACACGCCGTCGGGCGCCAGAAGCCGTCTTGCATCGGCGAGGAGGGGGGCTGGCTCCCGAAGGTGTTCCAGGATATGGGAGAGAAGGACGAGATCGAACGGGCCTTCCAACTGCCGCGGGAGGCCTTCCTCCAGGTCATGAATCAGCACGCTTTCGCAATAGTTGCCGGCCAGAAGAGCTTCCTGCTCGCTGATCGTGACGCCGATCACCTTCCAGTTGCTCCCGCTGAGGCGCCGGGCGTTGTCGCCGGCGCCGCAGCCACAGTCGAGCGCTCTTCCGGGCGCCGAGAGGTCGACGAGAGAAAGGAGCGCGTCATTCCCGGTGTTGCGGTAGAGAGTGCCTCTGGAATCGGCAATCATAGAATCCGGCATGGCTTCTTCTCTTTGCCGGCCCGCGGCTTCACAAAGCAAGGGCGGCGCGGCGCCTGATGTGGCGGAGGGCCAGTGGGAGCGACGTGGCGCAATCGATGAGATAGGCGGCGCAACCGGCTAGAGGAACCGCCACCAAGCCGAGGCGCGGCAGCAGGAGCCACGATCCGGCAACAAAGACACCCGCGACGGAAAGGTGTATCGCAGCCTTGGTCTTCACGCGCCCGAGTCCCATGAGGAGAATGCCGTTGGCCGTAGCGGAAGCCGTGAGCACAAAGTAGACGGCCATGGCCAGCAGGAAGCGCTGCTCGGGGACGACCCGGCCGCCGGTCCAGACGCGCACGGCCGTCCGGCCGAGCACGGTCATGCCGAGGCCGGCAGCGAGCACCAGGCCAACGGCAATGGCGAGACGGCGAAAGGCGGTTTGGCGGATCCAGTGCCAGTCGCCGCGCGCCTGGGCTTCGGCGTATGCGGGCAGGTAAGGATAGACAAGTCCATAAGCGAGCGAGGAAAAGACCATGAACGCCGAAGCGGGAACCGCGAAGCCTGGAACGCTGCCGGGGCCGAGCCGGTTGGAGATGACGATGTTCATGGAGTACAGAATCCCGAGGTCCCCGAGCCCGACGATCTGCAGCGGGATGCCAAACGACATTAAGGAGCGGAAGCTCGATAGCGACCAGTCGCGGAGGCGGGGCCGGAGGCCTGGGTGGCGAACGAAGAAGAGATAGGCGGCCAGGCTGGCGGAGGCGGCCAAAGGGGGCGCGGCCATGGCGACGGCAAACTGGGCCAGCGACGCGCCACGCCAAGCCAGGAGAGCAAGGACACCACAACTGACGAGGGCGCCGGCGATCTGGAAGTAACCCGCCAGGTAGCCCTCCTGGAGAGCGGTCGAGAGCGGCGCGATCGCGTTCAGGGAGAAGGAAACCGAGAACGCAATCCCGCAAAGAAGGACGAGGAGCCTGGCGTCGGCGAGCAGGGCTGGTTCTTGCGAGACGCCGAGCAGCCCAGGCAGTCCGGGCCAGAAGGAGAAACCAACGGCCAGCGCGGCAACCGCGAGGGAAAGGACTGTGTAGGAGAAATAGGCCGTGGAGACATAGCGGCGGATGGCGGGCCAGTCGTCGCGCCCGTAGGCGTCCCCGACGGTGTTGAGGAGGCCGGAGGAAATGCCCAGATCGGAGAAGTTGAACCAGCTCAGCAGCGAGCCGACGGTCAGCCAGAGGCCATAGCGCTGCGTGCCGAGGAGTGCCAACGAAAGCGGAATGGTGACGAAACGGAGGCCGGACGCCACTGCTTTCGAAGCGACGTTGGCGCGGACCGTGCGCCAAGCCTGTCGGTCGCGGCGCTGGCGAAGGGCGTCGGGAGCGAGTTCGGCGGGGGGCGCGGCGAAGAGGCTCATGGCAAGGACGGTAGGTCAGGCGCGATTGCGCAGCGCCTCAGTGGGTGGAATCCCGGTCGTTACCTGCCTGGACTTTGGACTCCGAAAGGGCCAGGACTGGCACCAGATCAACGGTGGGATAGGTGATGAACTAATCGACGAGGGATGAGCGTAGAGAAACTCCTCATCCCCCAAGACTGCCCGATAGCGCTGGAGAGCTACCGCGGAGATTCCGAGGCTAACGGAGGAAACGACGGCGCAGCAAACCGATCCCCAGCAAGCCGAGGCCCATCAAGCTCATGCTCAGCGGCTCAGGAACGCTGCTGAACTGGACGCGCAAGCCCGCCGGATTGGGTACGTCGAGGCCATTAGCAACCACGAAATCCAGCGTGTTAACGCCCGCCTGCAAGAATCCCTGACTGTCGTCGATCATGAACAGGTAGTGGGTAGCGTCGAAATCCTGGTAGGCGGTGAACGGAGTCGTATAGCCGAGGCTGTGGCCATTCACGATGATGTCAAGGCCGTTGTTGTCCGTTGACCAGATGCCATTAATCGAGAAAGTCTCGACCTGATTGGCGGTAAGAGTGAACGTAGTCTCGTAGGTGTAGGTGCCCGGAAGGAGGTTATTGGCGTTGCTAGTCTGATCAGCTTGTGGGCCAATCCATTTCGAACTGGGACCGTCGGCAGCCCAAGCAGGAAACGGATAAGCCGGCCAACCACCCTGGGCAGAAATGACCACGTAGGCGCTGCCGGCGCCATTGGGGCTCGAGATGAGGCTGTAATGTGGGTCCAGCACTCCATCCGCCAAGAGGTTCCCGGATGCGTCGACACCGGTACTGTAAATGGTAATTGGAGTCGCACGGAGCGCAGAGACCCCCACCGTCAAACTCAGCACAATCAAGCAGGCAACCACGAGATTCCGCATAGTATCCTTCCTCCGGCGATGCCCCGCAAACCTGACACGCCTTCTTTCTCAGACAGAATACACCATGCCCCCAGTGGTTTGCAAGACCTCACCAGGCAATTCCGCTCTTTGATAGTACTGGTACTTTTGGTGGGAATTCTCGCGGCACAGGAGGGTATTCCAATCCCCGCAGCCGGGGGGCGAAGGGGCCTTGTGGACTCCTCTGTAGCACGTGCCCGTCTCCAGTCAGAGAACTCGCCGAAGGACACGAGAACTGGGGCGCCGCCAGGCGTGGAACCGGCCCAGCGGTCACGGCGGGTGCTGATATATATGTCATTTCTTTGGTTCAGGTTGCGGGCGGCTAGCCGGGGACGGTTGCGCCTGGCACGATACCATTGATGGCAGAGAGATGCTATGCCACGAGGCTATTTTGGAAAGAGCCTTCCCGAGCTGCGGATGCCGAAGGCGGAGGACTGGACTTCGGAAATGCGGTTCCGGGCTGAGGGGCCGGTGATGAGCGGGATGACCAGTCCGGAGCTGGCGCAGGCGCGGGAGGTTGCCACGGTGACGCAGCAGCAGATTGCGTCGTCCTTGGCGGCCGGGACGCGGCCGGGGCACGTGCAACCCGAGTTCTACGATCCGGTGCTGCAGTTTCATTGCCACTTGGGGAAGGGGCAGTACTGAGAAAACGGATTCACCGCAGAGTCGCAGAGGACGCAGAGAAAACCTCTAAAATGCCTGGGAAGAAGATCACCCGGGTTGGTTGCGGGCGCATGAGCCTTGGGAAACCGTCGAACCGGGAGGAGCCTCCGCGGGAACCGGTGAGAACGGCGCTGGAGGAGCTCATCGAACGGCGCTTTCC
Source organism: Bryobacterales bacterium (assembly GCA_003137035.1). Taxonomy (GTDB): domain Bacteria; phylum Acidobacteriota; class Terriglobia; order Bryobacterales; family Bryobacteraceae; genus Fen-330. Next base: position 17,842 of record PLEM01000054.1, read on the forward strand.
TAAGAGCAACTCCTAAAACCGGTCCACCACCGAGACACGGAGGATACAGAGAAAGACTTCAAGTAGTTCAGAAGACATGTCCTCCACCTCCCGCCTTACGTTAAGGCGTTCAGAGGTTCGTTCTCTGTGGTGAATTAGCCTTTTGAAGTCCTGACCCACACCAACACTCCTCAGCCTTCGTTCAGGGTTTGTTCTCTGTGGCCTCTGTGTCTCTGTGGTGAATCGGCTCTGCCCGGCAATTCTTTCGTTTTGATCTAGAGAATTCGCCCGTTCGCGTCGATGCCTTGTCTGAGGGACGACGATATCGAAACTGATTCGGGTGGTGCTGGCGGCGGCGAACATCTTCGATGCGCACAGCTCGATCGGGCGGATGGAGGCGAACCCGCTACTGCAAAACTCTCAAGGGCAGTTCAGTGGGGCCAGAGGGGTGGCATTCAAGTCGGTCGCGGCCGGGGGCATGCTGGCAGTGCAGGCGATTTTCGCGCGCCGGAATCCCGAGATCTACAAGACGGGGACGGCAGTCAATTTTGTGGCGGCCGGGACGCTTGGGGTGACGGCGGTTTGGAACTCGCGCTAGCAGCGCCTGGTTCCCGCGGTCTCTACGGAGGGGTGCTGCCGCTGGCGGAGCTGGGGCGGGTGACGGCTATGGTGGCCGCGGTGGCAGCGGCGCCGGCACCAGCGATGATGAGGATGGCCTCTTTCCTATGGGTGAGCCAGGGGGCGCCGGCTTCGCAGGCGCATTGACCCTTCCCCGCCTCAACCTGGCCCTGGCCCACTACCTGCACAACCACTTCTCCACGGTTGTCAATGGACACCGTGCCCTCGGTCTGAGGCGCAGGCTTCACGGGGTGACCCAAGGCACAGATCTGGACCTTGGAGGTCTCGGGCATCTTGTAACCGACCTCGCCTTCGTACAGTTGGATCACGCAACGATCACAGACGCGGAGCGTCGCGCGCGTGTTCTTGGCCATCGTGACATGGACGCCGTCGGGGAAAGTGATCACCGCGACATCGCCGACAGTCACGACCTCGTCACTCGCGGCGAGCGGCCAGGTCGGGGCACCGGTCGTGGGGATCACGGTTCCGTTGACCTTGATATAACCTCCCGTCGTCAGGGTGGCAACCGGTTGGGCGGAGAGAGCGAAAACGATCAAGAGGGCGAGCAGCAAAGTCCGGAACATAGGAAACTCCTCAAGTTCATATCATACACCGCATAAATCCGCAACGCATCTGAGTTTTTGCGGCAGTTACGGTTTCGCAAGTGGTTTCCAGTACCTGGGGTACCCGAGGGTGGGCGGCCGGGATGGGGGCGGAGGAGAACATGACGGCGGTGGCGATGGCGGAGATCCAGGCCAGAACGAGGGCGTTGGCGGGGATGAAGAGGTTGAAGTCAACGGTACTGTGAAGCAGGATGGCGGCGATGGAGGCGACGCAGGCGGCCGCTAAGGCGCGGCCGTCGGGGGTGGCGTGGCGAATGGCGGCGCGGAGGGCCTGGAAGAGGACGGCGCCGATCAGCAGGGCAACGATAGTGAAACCGACCAGGCCCAGCTCAGCGAGGTATTGCAAATAGTCGTTGTGGGCGTAGTCGTCGGTGAGGAGGGGATGGGAGACCTTGTGCGGCATGAAGGCGGATTCGTAGCCGCCGAGGCCGCAGCCGAAGAAGGGGTAGGCGGCGATGAGGGGGAGGGTCTCGCGCCAAAGCTCGAGGCGGTCCTGGCGGGTGAGGCCGTCGGAGAAGTCGAGGGAACCGAGGCGCTCGATGAGCTGGTCGGAGGGGAGGAGGACGAAGAGCAAGGCGGCGAGGGCAATGACTGGAGCAAGCCATCTCACCGCAGAAACGCAGAAAACCCCGCAGAGGAGGACGGAGAAGATGGCGCAGACGAAGCCCATGCGGGAGAGGGAGTGGAGAGTTCCCAGCAGGAGCAGGGCGGAGACGGTGAGACCGGCGCAGGCGAGGAGAGCGGGGCGGAGCGGGCTGGACCAGCGGGAACGGTTACGGCGCAGCGCTGCCACGGAGTACATGAAGGCGAAGGGGAGAGTCATCTCGAGCAGGCCGGCGAAATGATTGCGATTGACGTAGGTGCCGTGTGCGGGAATCTGGCCGGAGGTCAGATAGAACTGGAAGAGGCCGAGGATGGCTTCGAGGGCGGCGATGACGACGAGGGGGGCGGCGAGAAGCCACAGGCGGTGGGTGTGGTCCCAGGCGATCTTGCGCAAGATGAGAAACACTAGCGTACAAGCGGCGATTACCAGGAAGAACTCAAGGGTGGCGGCGGGCTTGACGGAGAGGGGGGCAGTGGAGAGGCCCGGGACCAGTTTCTGGGTCGCTTCCAGTTGGGCGGCGCGAGCGGGAGAGATCAACTTGAGAACGGCCAGCGGGAGCGGGAGCAACTGGAAGAGGGCATAGGTGGGGAGCAAGAGCAGCGGCCAGAGGAGTGGCTTGGCCAGACGGGGGGTGCCGAGGGAGAACAACGCGACAATGGCGATAGCCAGGGTGGCGATCCGCCAGTGGAAGGGGACTACTCCGCCGGCCTGGAAAACGGCCCAGGCGAGGGCGGCAGAGATGGCGGTCAGGCGGAGCATGGATGAGAAGATGCTATTGTGTAGAGCTGGCCGTTCCGGTGTAGCGGGAACGAGCACATTCCGCGGGTACATGCTCTAGGCAGATGGCCAAGCCGCCGCAATCACGGTCCGATCTCACCCTTGGTTCTTGGGTCTTATCGGGCGCTCTGCGCGAGACGCAAATGCGGGCATTGGATTCCTGCCTGCGCGTAGTGGAATTCCTGTCACGGCGCGAACCGCGCTCCGCTACTCCCTCAACTCCGGCCTGCGCTGGGACCCAGAGACGAGACGGCGCCCGCCACACAGATCGGTACCTTACCGCCAGCACCTCTTAGCCGCCCAATCACTCCCCCGGAAGGTCTTCAGGCTCGGCGAGCAGCCTCTCCAGCCTTGGGATTGTCCTTCGTACGGGCTTGCAGAACGCTGAATTCCACGTCCAAGCACGTCGCCACGTGCCGGAAGTATTGATGAGCTTTGGGATTCCCCCGGTTTCTGATCCAGTGCTCCAATATCGTCACCAGTGCAGGCTCGGGTTCCGGGCGTTCGAGCAGGATTTGCTTGGCGGCTTTGGCGAAGGCCGCCAGCCGCGAGGCCGGCGCAGACTGAGCTCCAACGCCCTTGGCTCGCTTGCCGGGAATCGCCAGGTAGTCCTCGAAGGTCTTGAGGGCATCCAGAAGACCCCGCTCGCTCCACTCGCCTCGGCTCGAGCTCTCCACTCCCAAGCCTTCCAGAATCGCATCTCTGTCGGCGCCCTTTGCCAGTTG
>PLEM01000041.1 GCA_003137035.1 Bryobacterales bacterium
CACGAGTTCCTGCCCAAGCGCGAGGAGTTGATGGTGGACTTGGCGAGGCTGCCCCACCTCGACGCCAAGGCCAAGAAGGAAATGGCGGCTCGGTATAACGTCACCGTGGCGGAGTTGAAGAAGCGGGTGCCCGAGCTGCTGCACCGCGTCGAAGAGCTGCATGAGTTCAACCCGATGCTGGGGTTGCGCGGCTGCCGTCTGGGGATTCTCTATCCCGAGATCACCGAGATGCAGGCGCGGGCCATTTTCGAAGCCGTGGTGGTGGCGGCCAAGAAGGGCGCCAAGGTCATTCCCGAAGTCATGATCCCGCTGATTGGCAGCGTGAAGGAGCTGGAGAACCAGAAGGCCATTGTGGTGAAGGTGGCCGAAGAGGTGCTCGGCAAGGCGGGCATGAAGGACCAGAAGTACATGGTCGGGACCATGATCGAGATCCCGCGGGCGGCGCTGACGGCCGACCAGGTGGCCAAGGAGGCCGAGTTCTTCAGCTTCGGCNNCAACGACCTGACGCAGACCACGCTAGGCATTTCGCGCGACGATTACGTTCGATTCTCGAAGGTGTACCAGGACCTGAAGCTGTTCCCGGCGGACCCGTTCGCCGTCCTGGACCAGGAAGGCGTGGGCAAGCTGGTGCAAATGGCGGTGAAACTGGGCCGCCAGACCCGTCCGGACCTGGAAATCGGGATCTGCGGCGAGCACGGCGGCGAGCCAAGCTCGGTGGAGTTCTGCTACCGGGTGGGCATGAACTACGTCTCCTGCTCCCCGTACCGTGTGCCGATCGCCCGGCTGGCCGCGGCGCAGGCGGCCATCAGCGGCGACAAGAGCGAGACCCAGCGCACGGCGTAGGTTTCACTGCAACTCTGCATTACCCACCGCCCGGCCCCGAAAGGGGCCGGGCGGTGGTGTTTTGGGGGACGCCTCCCTGGCGCGATGCAGAACCCGTTTTGGGATTATCCCACATTCGGTTCTATGCTTGTTCCCTTCAGGCCACATAACGTGGGGAACGAAGCGTCAAAGAGGTTTCGGGGATTTCTGGTCGAGGCTAGGAAGCGCGCTGGCCTCACGCAATACGAATTGGCTGCCCGTTTGAAGCGGCCGCAATCGTTCGTCTCCAAGTTCGAGCGCGGCGAGCGGCGGCTCGACGTACTGGAGTTTCGTGAGGTTGCCCGAGCGCTGGGAATAGACCCGATACGTTTCCTGCGGAGGCTCTATCGGGAGGCGCCGTGAGGATCGTGCGGGTTGAGACCCTCTTGAGTCGCGGTCCATACGCGAAATCCCGGCACTGGAAGCGGACTCGGAAGACCATCCATGAGGCGGTCTCGCGGTGCTGCTGGCCGCCTGGGAGCAGATCCTTCACGATCTACCCGGAGAGCGGGAAGAAGCGGGGAGAGGGTAACGGAGTCCTGCCCATCAAGAGGGAGTTCGTCCAACATCTCAGGGACAAGGGCTGGGCAATCGAGGGCAAGGCCAAGAATGCTCTGGGCCAGCATGTTGGCGATTTCGACGCCGTGATCGCGGGGCCGGACGGTCCGATTGTGGTCGAGTGGGAGACGGGCAATATCTCTTCCAGCCATCGCTCCATGAACAAGATGTTGATGCTCTTGAGTTCCGGGCTGGTTGCTGCTGGGACCCTCGTCATCCCGTCCCGCAACCTATACAAGTATCTGACGGACCGCGTGGGAAATGTCCAGGAGGTCGAGCCCTATTTCCCTCTCTGGAAATCCATCCCATGCGAGATCGGGCTGCTCGAGATTGTGGTTATCGAGCATGATCGCACAAGCTACGACGTTCCGAAGATACCAAAGCTGACATCCGGGAGGGCCAGGGGCTAGCCCTCGACATAGTCGTCGTTCTTGTGGTTGAGAATGCCGCCTCCCTCAAGGCGCTCCACGATCTCGGCGGCGAAGTCGATCTCCATCCCTAGCCATCGCCGGCTCTTCTGTTCGCAAACGGCATAGGTGGTGCCACTCCCGCCGAAAGGGTCCAGGACCAACTCGCCAGGGCACGTGCTCATTTCGACTACCCGGTCTAAGATCTTCGTGGAGAGGGCGTTCGCCCGCCGATCTCTCGATTTGAACTTCCAGTGGCGCACCGGCGGTATGTCGGACCACACATCCTTGAGGTTGACGCCTTTGGGGTTCATGGCGTCACGGTGCCCGCCATAGTCCTTGACTTCTCCTCCGCAATGACGGCACGTCTGGATCGGCGTCCTGATCCGCCTGAACGTCTTGGCCTTGCCTTTCGTGTAGTAGAGGAGACTGTAGTGGCTGGGGTGGAGCCGTCCAGGAATCGGGAGGCAGGCTGAGATCTCCACGGCAATCCAGTGGCGGAATTCCATCCCCAGGGAGGTCAGGTAAGCCCCCAAAAGAATGTTCCATTTCGGGAGGTTGTAGAGAAAGAGAGCGCCACCCGGTTTCAGGGTCCTTACGCACTCCCGAATCCACCGATGGCNNCCGACCGTTCGTCCGTAGAGTTCTGCCCATACTCCTTGCCCAGGTTGAACGGCGGGTCTGCAAAGACGGTGTCCACTACCGCGTCTCTGATGGCGGGGAAGATCTCCATGCAATCACGATCGAAGAGCGCTCCCAGGGCTGTGATGTAGTAGGGATGGACTGACTCGTCCTTGAAGTACTCGGGGACCTGGAAGTCACGATCCTCCCACTCGAGCCGGGGCTGACGAACCACTTGCATGGCTGGAATGACCATTGTACCTCACCTCGCCGGAAACGACGAGCCTGAAGAACCCAAAACGGGTTTTCCAGTAAGGGATCGGCAGGGGCAGCGAACGACTTTAGGAGCTTGTTGAAAAAC
>PLEM01000381.1 GCA_003137035.1 Bryobacterales bacterium
TCGGGATCGTTCCAGTGGCCGGGGCCGGCGTATTCCTCGAGACCCGCCTGGCTTTCCAGGATGAACTTCCAGCCCAGGGAGTAGGCTCCCTGGCAGTCGTAGCAGGCCATGATGTCGCCGGTGGTGCGCCACAAATGGCCGACGTCCTTGGCCCACAGCCAGGGCTTGGTGTCACCCCACTCGCACAGGCTGAACACCACCGGGCGGCGGGCGGTGTAGAGCGCGTCGCGCATGGTCTTGTAGGTTTCCTGAGAGTTGGCCGTGCCGTGGTTGCACCAGTCATACTTCAGATAATCGACTCCCCAGGAAGCGTAGCTGAGGGCGTCCTGAAACTCATGGCCGCGCCCGCCGGGGAAATTCGCGCAGGTCTTGGTCCCGGCGCAATTGTGGATGCCGAACTGGAAGCCTTTGGCGTGCAGGTAGTCGCCAAGCGCCTTCATGCCGCTGGGAAACCGCACCGGATCGGGAATCAGGTTTCCCTGGGCGTCGCGCTGGGTGGCTTCCCAGGCATCGTCGATTACCAGGTATCGATAGCCGGCCTTCTGCATGCCGCTCGAGATCAGCGCCTCCGCCATTTCCTTGACGAGCGCTTCGCTGATGTTTCCCTGGAAGGTGTTCCAGGTGTTCCAGCCCATGGGCGGCGTGAGGGCCAGCCCTTCGAACTTCTGGGCCAATAGCGCTGGAGCCAGGGCCAGGAACGAAAGCACGAGCATCTTCTTCATCTGAGGACTCTCCGAAGTAGGATCACGTCTCAACCAGTGTAGCCGGTGCGCAGGTAGCGCCGGCGGTCTTGCCGCCGGCTCGGAAGACTGGGAAGCCCTCGACGGGGCGCACGGTCAGCCGCATGTTCGCGCATCTGCACGCCGTGCGGGTGGGGCACATCGGGCGGGAGTTTCTGAAAGGCGTTCCCCGCTTCGAGACCGGGGCGTCGCCGGGACGGGAAGAACTGCTGGAGGCGTTTCGCGGGTCGAGCCGTGGAGTCGAGCAGCGGCTTGAGCGCATCGTCGAACGGGGCGAGCGGATCAAGGACCGTTGCGGCTTGGTGTTACTCGGCTACCTGATCGCGCACGAGTCCCACCATCGCGGCCAGATTCTGCTGGCGCTGAAGCAGTCCGGCATACGCATGCCGGAGGAAACGCGCTTCGGAATTTGGGAGCACTGGTTCCGGCCGAAGCTGTAAGCGTCACCCCTCTAGTTGACACCCTGCAGGCGGTGCAGTTGTATGTTTCGTATGACTTGATAACCGTTCCTGCCTGCCCATGCACGCGCGGCCTGCTCCAACCTCGAGTTTCCGCAGTTTAGAAATAGCTGAGCCATATCCTTGTTGCCGAACCTATCCAGCGCCTCGATCAGCGCATCTTCCGATCCCGGTTTGCACAATTTGATGAACAAGGGGGCATCACTGGCGATGACCGCGGTATCATGCTTCTCCAAGACCGTCAGCAAAGCAGTGGCGGCGCGGGGATCATTGATCCCACCCAACGCCCGGGCCGCACTCCCTCGGACTCCCGAATCCGGGTCGTTCATGGCGGCGATCAGGGGCTCTACGGTAGCAACACCGATCCTGCTCAACGCGCCGGCCGCGGTGGTGCGGAGGCTCTCATCCGCGCCTTTCAGGGCGGCGACCAGGGGCTCGACCGCGCGGGGGTCTCCGATTGCGCCCAAGGCGCTGGCCGCCTGCCCGCGGANNGGCTCCAGGGCGCGGGGGTCCCGGATCTTCCCTAACATCCCCGCCGCGACGCCGCGGACGCGCTCATCCGGGGCTTTGAGGACGGCGATCAGGGCCTCGACCGCGCCGGGGCCCTTGATTTCGAGCAGCGCCTTGGCCGCGTTCCTACGGACGTTCGCATCTGTCTCTTTGAGGGCGGCGATCAGGGGCTCGATCGCTCGGGGGTCCTTGATGTTCCCCAACACATCGGCCGCGAGGTGGCTGACGCCGGCGTTCGGGCCCTTCAGGGCGGCGATCAGGGGCTCGACGGCAGGCGCGCCGATCCGTGACAATGCCTCGGCCGCGCCGCTTTGCACGCGCAGATCCGGGTCCCGCAGGGCGGCGATCAGGGGCTCGACCGCACGGGGGTCGCCGAGGTTTCCCAGTGCATCGGCGGCGCCGTTTTGCACGCGCACAACCGGGTCCTTCAGGGCGGCGATCAGGGGCTCGACCGCACTGGGGTCCTGGATCTTCCCCAACGCCTCGGCCGCGGCATCTCGAACTAAGGCGGACGGGTCCTGAAGGACGGCGATCAGGGGCTCGACCGCGCGAGTGTCCTTGATGTTTCCCAACGCATAGGCCGCGCCGTTTCGGACCCAGGCATCCGGGTCTTTCAGGGCGGCGATCAGGGCCTCAACGGCTCGGGGGGCTTTGATCGCTCCCAACTGCTGGGCCGCGTCCCTTCGGGCGGCTGCGTCTTTGGCCTTGAGCTTGCCGATCAACTGGTTCACGCGATCGGTTTGTCCACGGACGGCCGGCACAAGCCCGAACACGCAAAAGCACACCAGCAGGATTCGAGAGCAGCGACGGAGCGTCAGCGAAATCACAAGAACCTCGCGCGGGATGCCAGGAATCGAAGGATACCAGAACGGCGGAAGATTGGGAAACAGTCACTGACCAGCGGGGTAGCGGCGCTTACCGGCTTCCGCCCCACCGTAGGCCGCCCCCTAACGAATCCCTTGACGTTATCCGGTAGCCGTGCCCGCTTGCCCACCTATCCGCGGCCGCTTCCAGCTTAGAATTGCCGCAGTTCAGGAGAACCCGAGCCATGTTCACGTCGCCGAACTTGGCAAGCGCCTCGATCAAGGCGTCCTCTGAATCCGGTTCGCCCCTGGCGACGAAGAAGGTGGCAGCTCCAGCGATCACGGCATAGTCACGCTCCCTCAGTGACGCCAGCAGCGCGCTGATCGCACGAGGGTCTTTGATTCCTCCCAACGCCTCCGCCGCGCGTTTGCGGACACCACGATCCGGGTCCTCGAGGGCCGTGAGCAGGGGCCGCACGGCAGGCGCACCGATTTTCCCCAGCGCCTCGGTCGCGCCCTTGCGTACGTCCCAATCCGAGTCTTTGAGGGCCGCGATCAGGGGCTCGACCGCGCGGGGATCCCTGATTTCTCCCAACGCCTCGACCGCGGGACTGCGGGCCCGCCCTTCTGGATCTTTGAGGGCTGCGATCAGGGGTTCCACGGCGGGAGCACCGATCTTCTCCAAGACGCCGGCCGCCTGCCTGCGGACGCCTCCATCGGGGTCCGTGAGGGCGGCGATCAGGGGTTGCACGGCAGGCGCACCGATTCTTTCCAAGGCGCGGGCCGCCCGACTGCGGACGCCCCCATCTGTGTCCGTCAGGACGGCGACCAGGGACTGCACGGCAGGCGCACCGATCTTCTCCAACGCGCCGGACGCCCGAGTGCGGACGACGTCATCCGGATCCTTGAAGGCGGCGATCAGGGGCTCGACTGCGCGGGAATCCTTGATTTCGCCCAACGCGTCGACCGCCCGGATGCGGACGGTATCAACTGGGTCCTTGAGAGCGGCGGTCAGGGGTTCAACCGCGCGGGGGTCCTTGAGGTCGCCCAACGCGCTGGCCGCCTCCCTGCGGACGCTTCCATCTGGGCTTTTGAGGGCGGCGATCAGGGGCTCGACCGCGCGGGCGATCTTGATTTCGCCCAACCTCCATCTGCCATCCTCCCTTCCTCGTCCCCCTGCAGCCTGGAGTAGCTGGACAATGGCGCTGTGGCCGTACCCGTTGGCCCGGGCGACGTCGAGCGCCGTCCCGCCGTACTCATTCCGTGCGTTCGGATTGGCGCCAGCCTTTAGGAGCTTGTTGAAAAACGGC
>PLEM01000384.1 GCA_003137035.1 Bryobacterales bacterium
TCGCCGGGCGCGCCGCGACCACCACGATCCACGACGCCACCGAGGCCGGCCTCTCCATCTCCGGGATCTTCCAGGCAGCCGAGGACTTCACGGTCCTGGGCTGGTGGAACGCTTACGACTACTTCAACCACCTCCGGCTGAAGCACCTGCCGAAGACCGATCTCTCCGGCCTGAAACTGGAGTTCGACATCGAGTACGACCAGATGCTCGACGGCGCGATCCGCCTTGACGCGGCCAAGTTCCCGTCCGTCTCCTGGGACGCGATGACGTTCGTGACCGGCTCAGGCGACATCCACGAGGTGCGCCTGCTCGATCACGCGACCGTGGTCTCCGGGAACGAGACTGCCGCCACCGTGCTCATCGATATCAGCGGGGACGAGAACATGGACGGCGGGATCGATTGGCTCCACCTCTACTTCCGCGATACCCGATACACGGTGACCAGCACGGACTGCCTGGTTGAGACGCAACTGACCGCCGCAGTAAAGGCGGGCGATGCCAGCCTTCCAGTGCAGAGCACGGCGGGCTTCTCGGCAGCAGATGGCATCTGGATCGAACGCGCCGGCACCAACGAGGAGCAGACCACGGTGGTGGGGGTGCTCACGAGCTCGCTCACCGCGAGCGTATCGATGGGCCACCCAGATGGTTCCTTCGTGACCCGGAAGACGAAGGCCTGGCACGTGGCACAGAAGCTCGCGGACATCATCAACACGGCGGGCGTTTCCGTTGCCGGCCGATGTGGACCGGACCAGAGTAGCGTGATCCACGCGCAGGCATGGGCCAGCGGACCGAGCACCGGGGACATCACTCTGACATTCGCGCTGGGCACTGGTGCGACGGCGCGGTACGGGAAGCTCGGGAATCTGGATCGCGTCTTCGTGGCTCATGGCCGCACGCTCGGCGGCGTCCCGGTTGGGAGCGGGCAGGGATTTCAGTGGACTGCGGGGAGCGGTTCCAGCCTCATGTTCGCCAACGGCGACAACAACACGAAGTACCACGTGACGCTCGACTTCACGCAGCAGTTGCTGGACAAGAACGGCGTAGTCGTTCCGATGAGCGACTGCCGGAAGATGTACATGGTCTTCGCGCCGCGATTCGAGAACGTCGAGCAGGACCTCCAGGACGGATGCTTCCTCACTGCCGGTGTGGGCACCTCCGATACGACGTGGACGGTGGATGACACATCGAAGCTCACCGGAGGCCGGTACTTCATCGGCACTCCCAATCTGGAGGAGCGCATCCAACTGCTGTCTGTGGCATCGGCAACGCAGATCAACGTGACACGCGGCTTCGAGGCATCGACGCCCGGCTCGTGGTCGGCGGGCGCGCGCCTGAAGAAGCTCTCGCCCCTCTCCGGCTTCACGGGCAACGTGGAGTGGGGCTGCGCGATCTCCAATATCGCGGTCACCGGCGACGGCAGCCTGAAGGTAGGCGGCGAGTCGGATCGGATCGAGGAAGCGGACCCGCGCTGCAAGTACACCGGCTCTTGGGAGGACCACAAGTACGCGGGCGGCTTCCCGTCGCAGTGGTGGAGCGAAGGGCACGCGAAGCGCACCGCGCCCTCGAATGCCCAGGACGTTTGCAAGGTGACGCTCCGGTACTCGTACCCGCGCCAGCACGATCTTTACCTTGGGACCTTCCTCAACACCGATTGCGGCCAGGTCAGCGTCTCCGTCGATAGCGTGGCGACCACTCATGATCTCTACTTGAACGAGTACGGCGGCACCACAGCCAATGTGAAGGTGCGGGGCGGCGTGACGGCGGGCAACCACACTGTCGAGATCACCTCCCTGTTCAACAAGAACGCCGCCAGCAGCGGGTACTATTTCTACTTCGATTACCTCTGGCCGCTCGAAGCCCAGGACGTTCCGGACGCACCGCAGATCTATACCGACGTGTCCCTCGCCATGGATTTCGACACCGACCACGGCTACAAGAAGCCTCCGGCCTGGCATCTCTGGCAACTCCAGAAGCTCGGCTTCCAGGGCCACGCCGACGTGTACATGGGCGTCTTCTGGAACAACAAGCGGCGGCGCATCAACGCCACCTACCCGTATGCCACCGTGGTCTTCTCCGGCACGCCTGTCGCTGGCGACGTGGTTTCGTTCTCGATTGGCGGGACCACGATCAGCCACGCCATCGGCTACGGCGAGACGTTACAGGGGATCGTCTCCGACATGCGCGCGATCATCAACGGGATGTTCTCCGGGGTGTGGGCCGACGACAACTTCGGATCGAGCACCACGCTCCGCATCCAATCGAAGGCGCCTTCGTGGACGTACACCGGGGTCGCGGTGAGCGCGCCGAACTCCGTTACGCTCACACTCACGGACCACCTCGGCGTGGCTGGTGCCGACGGCGACTGGGAGATGATCGACGTCATCTCGCCGGTCATGACCGAGGGCGCGCGGAAGTGGATTCGCGACCTCGCCGGCCAGTTCCAGGCGGCGGGGATCAAGGCGTCGTTTGCGTTCTCGATGGAGTGCTATCTCCCTCCGGCCGCGATGCGCGCCAGGTACCTGTCGTATTCGGGTGGTGTGGTCTCGCCGGGCGCGGACGTGGACCTGGGCGTTCCCTCGCACCAGATGCACTTTGGCACGCGCGTCCGGACCTACCTGCGCCAGATGTACAAGGAGTGCGCCGANNACGGCGGGATGCCCTACTACGACCAGGACACTATCAGCGATTTCGTCGCCGCAAAGGGCCACCAGATCTGGCCGTTCCGCGCGAACACGGACGATCCGACCGGCGACCCGGCGCATCCCAACGAAACCGCCGACTTCCTGCGCGACCGCATCTGGGCCTACTGCCAGGACGTGATCACGTACGTCCGCTCGTACCACCCGACTGCCGTGTTCGAGTGCCTGTGGCCTCTCGACGCGAACCAGGGCGCGCCTAAGCCGAGCGCGAAGTTCCGCGCGCTCAACTTNNGCGCTCGGCCGACCGGCGTCGGAGTGCATGTTCCTCGGCGGGCTGTACGGCCCGCCAGACCCGCCCATGGCGCTCGCGTATGGGCTGTGGCTTCCGCTAAAGCTCTATTCCTTCTGCTACTGGGCTTTCGATCAGTTCTGCCTGAACTCCCGCCCGGTCCCCCTGGAGATCGCGGGCCAGATGCGGGTGACCGGCGCACAGTACTTCAAGCCAATGGCCGCGCGCGCTGTCGAGTCAGTGATCGCGGTTCCGGTGGGAGCGGTGGCTGGTGGCGCGCTCAATCGCTTCGAAGCGAACACAAGGAGGCTCAATGTCTGATTTTCCGACCGCCTCCGACGCTGCCTCGACCCTGTACTCACCCGTCGATGCGTTCTCGACCAAGCC
>PLEM01000496.1 GCA_003137035.1 Bryobacterales bacterium
TCGAGAGCGAGTTGTTCGGTCACGAGAAGGGAGCTTTCACCGGAGCGGTGGAGCGTTCCGCGGGCTGCTTCGAGCAGGCCCACGGCGGCACCTTGTTCCTCGATGAGATCGGCGAGATGCCATCCTCCACCCAGCCCAAGCTCCTGCGAGTTCTCGAGGACCTCCGGGTGCGAAGGCTCGGCGGCAAGACCGAGATTCCGGTCGATGTTCGCGTCCTGGCCGCCACCAGCCACTCTCTGGGAACGCACCTGCGCGAGGAACTCTACTATCGCTTGAGCGTGTTTCAAATCATGCTTCCTCCGCTGCGGGAGCGGAGAGAAGATATTGCGCCCATCGCCGATGCGATGATTGAGATCCTGAACCGGAAACACGGCACTCGAATCACCGGTCTCGAGCCGGAAGTGCTGGAGCGTTTTCTGGACTACGATTGGCCCGGCAATGCCAGGGAGCTGCGCAACGTGATTGAGCGGGCGGTCATCGTAGCCGGCGCCGGCGTGATCGGCCTGAATCACATTCCTTGGCCCGCCTTCGGAGCCAGACCCGGCGGGAAACCACCGCAACCGCCCGGCCACGAGGGTGCGATGACCCTTCAGCCTGGCCAGCCGCTCATGCGAATCGACGAGGCCTATATCAAGCTCACCCTCGAGCACGTGCACGGCAACCGCAAGCGTGCCGCCGAACTGCTGGGGATCAGTCTGCGGACGCTGCAGAACCGCATCGCCACCCTCCGCAAAGAAGCCAAGACCGCAACCCCCGACGACTAAGCCCAACACTGCTTCTGTTCCAGGTGGGGCGGACTTCAGTCCCGCCACGTTGGCGCTAGCCCGCGCTCCGGCCCCGCACGAAGTGGACGATCAGCGCAATCACCGCGACAACGAGCAGCAGGTGAATCAGCCCGCCGGCCACGTGGAATGCAAGAAAACCGAGGAGCCACATCACCAGTAGTACGCCAAACAGAATCAGAAACATAGATCCCTCTTCTCAGCGCTTCGGCGGGCGCTGGCCGCTTCTCTATCGCAGTAGATCACTTGCCGACGCTTTCATGAGCATTCCGAATGCCAAGTTCATGCCGGGGCCTGGGGAGCGATGGGCTGCGGGCCTCGGCGCCGGAGAAGCGCTTGAAGCGATGGTCGCTTCCACGGGGGCCCCTTTGAGGTAAACGTCGATCCGCTCTTCCATCTCCGCCGGAAACTGCGGCGCGGGCCCTACCAGCTTCCCGCCGTACGCGCTGAGCACGATTTCTCTGAACACCGGCATCGCCACCCGGCCGCCGGTCTCTTTCGCTCCCAGGGAATGGTTGTCGTCGAAGCCGATTCGGACGGCCACGGTGATTCCTTCCGGGCCGTACGTGGACCCCACGAAGAGCGCGTCCCTGAACCCGTTTGTCGTTCCCGTTTTTCCCATAACCGCGAAAGGGAAACCGCGGGAGTCTAGTGCATGAGCCGTGCCGCTGGGCATGCGCACCACGCCGCGCAGACCTTCCTGAATCAGCGAGAGTGCGTCGCCCTCCACCTCCACCGGGGACGGCCCGCGTCCGCCATCCGCGATTACCTCGCCCGAATCCAGGACGATCCTTCGGATCACATGCGGTTGGGTGAGAGTGCCCGATGCGATCGTGCGGTACGCGTTGGCAAGCTCCAGCAAATTGACTTCCGACGCCCCCAAGGCCGTGGTGGAGTAAGCGTGCAACCGCGTCCGTATCCCCAGATCGCGCGCCGTCTCCAGGACGCTGGCAATGCCGATCTGCCCGGCGATCCAAATCGCAACGGCGTTTCTGGATTCGGCCAGCGCCATCCGGAGCGGGATCATGCCCTTGAATTGGCCATCGTAATTCGAGATCCATTTCGCATCCTGCTCTGCTCCATTGGAGACGCTGATGGGTTCGTCGGGCACCGGGGTGTCGAGATTGAATGTCCCGGTCCGAAAAGCAGCCAGATAGACGATGGGTTTCATGGTGGACCCAGGTTGCCGCAGCGACTTCGTCACGCGGTTGAAATCGCTGTATGCGCTCGAGCGAGCTTTGTAGGACTGGCGGCCGCCCGTCTCGGCGAGGATACTCGCATCGCGGTTTCTCAGCACCACCACCGAGCCCTGCACCAGGCCTCTGGCACGCGGGTGCCGGTTCTCGTACAGCAAGAGCCCGTGCTCCAGCGCCTGGTTCGAGATTTCCTGCACCCGGGCGTCCACCGTCGTGTAGACCTGGACATGTCCCTGCAACAATTCCTTTTCGTCGAGATCCGCGCGGCGGCCTTTGAGTTCTTCCAGAACATTCTCAACCACCGCGGACGCCCCGATCGTCTTGTCCTTGCGCTGCGCGGCCGTTTCGACCGGGCGGTGGCTGGCGCCCCGGGCGCGGTCCGCGGAAATGAACCCCCGCGCCGCCATCAGCGCTAGGATTTGATTCCTGCGCTCCAGGACTCTCTGGCTTGGGCTCGCATTGGGCGCATAGTAGCGAGCCGACTTTACCGCGCCTGCCAGTAGCGCTGCCTTGTCCGCATCGTCCTCTGTGAACGTGGCGAGTGGCCGGCCAAAGTAGTATTCCGCTGCCCTCGCCACACCGTACTGGCCGTTTCCCATGTAGATCAAGCTGGCGTATCGGGCCAGTATCTCTTCCTTCGCGCGGCGTTTCGATCCAAAACGCGCTTGCATCTCTCTTTCGATCCATAGCGACAGCCGGATCTCCTCCAGCTTCCGGAACAGCATGTTCACCGTTCGCGCGCCGATCACGCACGACAGCGCGCGTGCCACGACTAGCCCATGCCGGAGCTGATCGCTGTTCTCTCGAGCCGTCATGGTCTTGAGAAAATAGCCGCGCGCCAGTTGCTGGGTGATGGTCGATCCGCCCTGTGGGAAGATAGCCGCGCTATTGGCCTTGTCTCGCCCCCCCATCTTGGTAAGGCGCCCCAGCAGATTTCGGATCCTGAGCTTGTACAGCACGCGGGCGAATACGGAGTAGTCGACTCCGCTATGCGAGAAGAAGTTCTTGTCCTCCGCGGCCAGGATCGCGTCCCGAACCACGGGCGGGATGTCGTCGTACCGGGTGATCTGGCGGTATTCCGAGGCCATCTCAACCAGCGGCCGGCCGTTGACGTCGTAGACGTGGCCGATGGTCGGAAGCTCAAACCGGCTGAATGCTTCCACGTCGGGCAGGTTGGTTCGATCGAAACGGACGTAATAGATCGCCCCTCCAACCAGCGTGGCCGCAACGATGCCCGCGCAAAACAACACGCGCACCGCGCCACGCCGCCAGCGCAGTCTGCCCAGGCGGCTGCCGCGGATTCTCCGGGCCGCCGTCAGGGCCCCCGCCCACATGCGTCGCAACCCGGCTCGCCCGAGCATGGCCAGGGCGCTTCCCTCGCGCAGAACACGCTTCGCAACGATGGTGAACTGAGCCGGCACGTGCACTCCCGCCTTCACCGCGCCGCCGGGGGCTCCTGGTTGGTGGGTATCCCGGCTAGCGCGCGATAGAACGCAACCGCCCGATTGATCGAGGAAGCCGCATGTCCCGCGGTCAGCCGGCTCGCGTTTTTTCCGGTGCGCAATATGCTGTAGTACCGCCACACGTTTTCCGATTCGCGATCCAGAAAGTAGATCGATTGCGTCTCGCCAGGATGGAAGAGCGTTACAAAGAAATAGCGCATGGTGGTGACATTCTCGACTTCGAACACCAGCCGGTCCGCCGACACCTGCACAATCTGCATTCGGTAGACGGCCTTGCCGGAAAGGTTATCCACCTGTTCGAAGTACAGCGACTTGCCTTCCTGCATCTCATCGGGCCTGAAGTCGTTGCGGCGTTGTCCTTGCGCGCCGGTCACAGCGTGCGCGTCCTCAATCAGTGTCTGCCACTTCTGGTGGGTGGTCGACCAGTAGCGCACGCCCGTCAGTGCCGTTATTGCCCCGATGTGGCCAAGCAAGCCCTCTGCTCCCAAGGCGTAACGAAATCGCCCCACTGTGGTCACCAGCGCCGCAAAGCCCGCCTCGCCCCAGCCGGTGCATACCGGTGGTTTCCAGTCCTTGCCGAACTCGGACTCGCTCCAGAACTTCACGCTGGGCGAATCCTCTAGAATCGGATATGGCGGAACAGGTTCCGTTCCACATGGCGGCTGCGGCAGGATCTGCGCATAGCCTCGCGCCTGGCATAGCAGCATCGCCGTCAACACCAAGCCTAAAGACCACATGCCGGCAGCCCCATCCCGCCTGCCGGCATGTGTGGTTTGCTTGTGAATCGAACCCAGCACCTAGCGCCAGTGCCCCTGCACCAGAACCCAGCCGTTCCCGCGGCGCTGATAGCGCGCCGCTACCCACCGCCCACGCGGCTGTGGAGGTTGTTCCCACCGGCCCGGGCTCCAGGCGTAGGCGTTGCCATTCCAATTATGGTACCCGGACACCCACACATGATTGCGGCTGGGCCGCGGCGCCCGCCTCTCGTATTGAGCACGGGGTGGCCGGATCTGAATCACAACTTCGGCCGTCGCAACGCTGAAGGTCAGCGCGACCGCAAAAGCCAATCCGATCAATCGCTTAAGAACCATAACACGATCTCCTTTTTCTTAGTGCCAAACTGCGAACCAATCCATCGACAGTTGCACTACCAACCTGTCTGAGCTTTCCCAGTGCACGTGCGTGGCCGTGCGCAAACACATAACACGCCATAGGGGCTGCTGAAGAAGTCCGTGGGCAAGCTGAAGCNNCCAGGCAGGCTTCTTCAGCAGCCTCCATAGGCCGGCTGCGCGCTATAGGCGTGCTTCCCGGTTTCC
The DNA here is from genome assembly GCA_003137035.1 of Bryobacterales bacterium. Taxonomy (GTDB): domain Bacteria; phylum Acidobacteriota; class Terriglobia; order Bryobacterales; family Bryobacteraceae; genus Fen-330. The sequence goes on from PLEM01000496.1 coordinate 4,758, forward strand.
GCCTTCACACGGCGTCGCGAGACTGCTTACAGTGGTATGCGTCCCAGCAGCAGCAGCACGACCACCACTAGCAGAACCACTCCCAACGCCCCGCTCGGGCGATAGCCCCAGCTTCTGCTATATGGCCACCGTGGCACCAGCGCCAGCAATAGCACGATCAGCAACACAAGCAGTAACATGATCTGTTCTCCTTCTGCATGAACTAATCCAGCACGTGTGCCTCCACTCCTGGCAGGGAGGAATGGCGGGCCTCGCACGCTTGGGCGGCTCAGTGATTCGGCGCAACAGTTCTGTGAGGACGGAAAGCGCCGGGCGGCGCACGTAGCTTCGAGCGCACGGTGTTCAGACGATCAAGTCTGCATGGTCGAATGCAGCACCTGCACTTGGTACTCCGTTTCACAAACGCGGCTCCGCGCAAGGCGGTTTACCGGTTCCGTGCGCCGGATCATGACGCCTTGGGCCGGACCAGCTCCTGAATCTGCCCGACGGCCTG